>CAZWMY010000011.1:0-61554 GCA_964635025.1 uncultured Desulfobacula sp.
AATATTCGCTCAAGCCAGAGCTTCCTATGGCAAAGTTACTTGCGATTACCCTGCATCCTATTCCTACCCTGCAAACATATCTTGATTTTTATCCGGAAGATCAGTAATGATGATTCCATGAGCAGACTTCAGCAGATCATAACGGCAGTCATTGTTTCCTGGGTCGTATTTTTCATCGGCATATCCGGATATATGCTCATTGAAAAATGGAATTTTCTTGACGCTGCCTATATGACGACCATTACTCTTGCAACTGTCGGGTTTATGGAAGTTCATGCACTGAGCCCCTTGGGAAGGGTATTCACAATTATTCTGATATTTTCAGGGGTCGGTTATTTTGTCTATATTGCAGGGCTTGTCATACAATCCATTGTTGAAGGCGAAATACAATCCATATTAGGGAGAAAAAGATTGGATAAAAAAATCAGCAATATGAAAAACCATTATATTATTTGTGGTTATGGCAGGATCGGAAGAGTCTTATGCCAGCTCATCAAAGAAGAAACAAATGATATTGTTGTAATTGAAGAAAAAGATGACCTTATGGCCATACTGGAAAAAGACAAAATGCATTACCTTCTCGGCAATGCTTCTGATGAAGATCTTCTGGAAAAGGCAAATATAAAAAACGCGTCTTTCCTGGTTGCCGCTCTCGGAACCGATACAGCCAATGTTTTTCTTGTTTTGACTGCAAGACAGCTTAATCCTGATATTTATATCCTGGCAAGAGCCAGCAACCCGGATGTAAGAAATAAATTATTGATTGCCGGTGCAAATCTTGTTGAATCACCCTATGACACCGGGGCCATATCCATGGGGCTAAAACTTTTAAGGCCAAGCGTCAGCAGTTTTCTTGATGTGGCACTTTCAAGAAAAAGCGAAGCAATTCAAATTGAAGAGCTATTTGTTCCAAAGAGTTCCCAGTATACTCATATTGCCCTGAAAGACTCCAAAATACGGCAGGATTTCAACCTTATCATCATTGCCATAAAAAAAGCATCCGGTGAGATGCTTTTCAATCCTCACTTTGAAACATTGATTGAGCCCAGAGATACCGTCATTGTCATGGGAAAGACGGTTGATCTGAGAAAATTTTCCAAAGCCATCAATCCCGATGGGAATTAACATCATTCTCTTTCAGATTTTTGCTCTGCTAAACCTTATTGTCTGCTGAGGCCTGACCTATATTTTGTAGATTACCCGCTGATCCGTAATAATAATATCCACCGTGTATTTCCTTGATTCCATTTGAATCTGATCCACGATTTGCTCTTCATAGGCAAGAGCCACCTTCCGGCATGTTTCTGGTAACCGGAGAATGAGTCTGTTATAAAAATTGCTGCCAAATCCTATTCTTCCCCCTTTATCATCAAAGGCAAGTCCCGGGATAATGGCAATATTAATTTCATCCAAAGATACTTTTTTACATCTTTCAATATCAGGTTCAAGAGTATCATTGGCATTCTTTATAAGGTCCTTGCTATAACTGCTTATTTTATAGAGATTGATTGCATTTTTAGCATCGGTGAAAACCGGCAAAGCAATTCCCTTTTCTATTTGAAGTGCTTTTTTAATAATTCCTTCAGTAGGGATTACATTGCCTACGGTGGGGGTATATAAAAAGGCCAGCTGGGCCTCCATGAAATTTGCAAATTCAAACAACCGATGCTCAATCTTTCCATATTTTACATTAAATTCTTCTTTTGTAAGATTTTTCAGGCGGTCAGCCACAATCCCCAGATTATTATTTTTCACATTCTTCATATCATCCATAACTTTCGTTCCTCTGATTACAAAAAAAGTTTTTCCAAATATTATACACATGTCCTAAATTGTCAACCTGCAATAATCATTGACTGTTTACACCTTGCATGCTATCAGGTTAGGATCGTTGAAGAATCTTATGAATGAAGTAATTTGCTAACTCTTATGAGGAAATATTAAGGAAAAATGCTGGATTTAAAATTTATTAACACCAACCTGGAAGCTGTAAAAACAGCCATGAACAACAGAAGGGCCAAAATAGATTTTACCCTTCTGTCGGGTAATGATGAAAAAAGAAAAGCCTTACTTTTAAATACAGAAGAATTAAGACATACACGGAATACGGTTTCCAATGAAATCGCCAAATTAAAAAAGTCGGGAGAAAATGCAGATTCTCTTATTAAAAAGATGAAAGATGTATCAGATACCATCAAGACTCTTGATAAAGAGCTTGTCTTGATCGAAACGGCCATTCAGGACTTTCTCATCTCTTTGCCGAATATCCCCCATAAAGATGTTCCTGTCGGCAAAGATGAGACGGAAAACCGGCTTGAAAGAACCTGGGGAACACCAAGGGAATTCGATTTTGAAATCAAACCCCACGAGGAGATCGGCGAAAACTTGGGCATTCTTGATCTTGCAAGAGCCGCTAAACTATCCGGAGCAAGATTTCCACTCTATTTTGGTAACGGTGCAAGATTAGAAAGGGCCTTGATCAATTTCATGTTGGATACCCACGTTTCAAAACACGGATACAAGGAGACGCTTCCGCCCTTTATTGTGAACAGGGCAACCATGACCGGAACAGGACAGTTGCCAAAATTCGGGGAAGATCTTTTTAAACTTGAGGGATGGGACTATTTTCTTATTCCCACCTCTGAAGTTCCCATGACCAATATTTATGCCAATGAAATCCTTGACGAATCCCTTCTCCCTTGCAAATTCACGGCCTATACCCCCTGTTTCAGATCAGAGGCCGGGTCCTATGGAAAAGATACCAAGGGCCTGATCCGGCAACATCAGTTTAATAAAGTGGAACTGGTCAAATTAACAACACCCGAATCCTCATTTGAAGAACTCGAGTCCCTGCTTGCAAATGCCGAAAAAATCCTTCAGCTTCTTGAACTCCCCTATCAGGTCATTCAACTTTGTACCAGTGATCTTGGTTTTTCGGCTGCAAAAACCTATGATATTGAGGTCTGGATGCCGGGTCAGGATAAATACAGGGAAATCTCCTCCTGTAGTAATTGTCTCGATTTCCAAGCCAGACGGGCCGGTATCCGCTTCAAAAGAAAAGGCGTGAAAAAACCGGAATTTGTTCATACCTTGAATGGGTCCGGGCTTGCGGTCGGAAGAACATTTGCCGCCATACTGGAGAACTATCAGAATCCTGACAGTTCTGTAGCAATTCCGAAAGTATTAATTCCGTATATGGGAGGTCAAACAATTATTCGCCATGACGCCTGATTATTTCCCGGACGATGTCAAACCTTATATCATACCAAAAGTAAAGGGCGAATTGTATTATCAATGTCTTGGATGCTCTGCCCAATACCCCATTGATAAACTTTTATATGTCTGCCCTGCATGTCAGGAAGTTCTGCTGATTCATGACCATAAGGCCTTTTCTTTAAAAGAAATTCCAGGCTCTGTCTGGCAGAAAATATTTGATTTCAGGAAAATGCTGAAAATACCGGCTCTAAAAGGAATATACCGATATCATGAATTTATCGGATCTTGTATTCCTTTAGATTCCATCGTCTATCTTGGAGAAGGACATACCCCGGTTGTAGAAGCCAATGATTATTTAAAAGAAAAAATCGGCCTTTCTTTTTTTTATAAGAATGATGGCCAGAACCCCAGTGCCTCTTTTAAAGATCGGGGGATGGCCAGCGCCTTGTCCAGCATAAAATATTTGCTCGATCAAAAACTGATTTCCAATGTCATTGCTGTCTGTGCATCAACCGGGGATACATCAGCCTCGGCAGCACTCTATGCTTCTTATCTTTATCCCTTGATCAAATCCGCAGTCCTTTTACCCCATAAGAAAGTGACTTCCCAACAATTGTCACAACCTCTGGGAAGCGGCACAAAGGTTTTTGAAATTCCGGGTGTTTTTGACGATTGCATGAAAATCGTTGAATCCCTTTCATCCCGGTATTCCGTTGTTCTTCTGAACTCAAAAAATGCCTGGCGGATACTAGGCCAGGAATCCTATTCCTATGAAATTGCCCAGGATTTTGACTGGAAGATGAAAGATAAGGCAATCGTCGTTCCCATTGGGAATGCAGGCAATATCTCTGCCGTAATGAACGGGTTTCTAAAATTTTTTGAAGCCGGCATCATTGATACGCTTCCAAAAATTATCGGGGTCCAATCAGAACATGCCGACCCTGTTTACCAGTATTATCTTGAGCCTGATGCGGCAAAAAGAAAATTTATCCCTGTAAATACAAAACCAAGCGTTGCCCAGGCTGCCATGATAGGAAACCCTGTGTCAATGCCACGTGTCATACAAATATCAAAAAAATACAATGAAATTGCCGGATGCCGGCACGTGTTTTTTGTACAGGTTAGCGAACAATCCATCATGGATTGGCAGCTTCAAGCCAATCGGAATGGACATATTGCATGTACCCAAGGCGGGGAATGTCTTGCCGGGCTTGCAAAAGCTTTTCTTCAAAAAATTGTTACCCCTGCTGAAACCGCTATTCTTGATGCCACAGCCCATGCCATTAAATTTTCAGAATTTCAGGATCTCTATTTTAAGTCTGCAATCCCAGAAGATTATAAAATCCAATCCAACCCAGACTTTATCAATCTGCCGTCCCTGGTGCTGCCGGATGATAAAAACAAAATTCCATCTCAACAAAAACGCTTGAATGAAAAAGATTTCCAAAGGTTTGTGAAAGATATTTCCGATAAAATAGCTGAAAAACTAAGATTAAAAGAGTCTTAATTGCTTATGGAAAAAAATATGAGATCAAAACTCTTTATTTTTATTGTTCTTTCAATCTATGCCTGTATTGCAATCCCCTGCCCATCCCATTCAAAAACCAGCGGTGTTAAAACGTCTTACAAACGATATTCAATATTAAAATACAAGAACGAAGATATCCTTTGTGAGCCCTATGTTGTCACAAAGGATGACTGGTTATATAAAATCCTCAGGAAAAAAGGAGAAATTTCAGAAAAGGATTTTCCCCATTTTATAAGCATTTTTAAAGCCATTAACCCTCAGATTAGCAATATTGATGCCATTGCGCCGGGTTTTAATATTTTGATTCCCCTTAAAACAGTAAATAAAAATGATTATGACCTTAGCACTTCTGAAAATGTAGATGTTCCGGTGATTGAATTTTCAACGATTGCCGAAGATCCGGACCTTCAGCCTTTTTTAAAAAAACACAGACTTCAGAATGGCGAAACGGTTGAAAAGCTAATCGATAAAGAATTTTTACAAAACCAAGAAAACCTGTCTGAAGAAGGATTAAAAATATTTCAATTGGCAAATCCGAATATTAAAAATATTAATATCCTCTACGAAGGTACAGAAATATATTTGCCAGACCCATCGATCAAAAATCAGCCATGGTTCCGACCCCTTATTTACGGAAATACAAAGCAAACTGAAAACAAAGATAAACAATTTGAAACCACGGATAATCAAATAGAAGCCCACAAGCTTGCCAAATTAAAAAAATACTCCTCCCTTATCGGTGGAGTTCTATTAAATCAGGGGAGAATATATTTCCCGGGTGAAAATAATACAACACGGTTTATTGATTTATCAAACACCCCGGTAATCGAAAAACCCGGTGGTGAAAAAATAATTGTTACTTCCGGTGATACACTGGATACTGAGCTTCTCAACAGCATCCAATCCTATTGGAAAAACTTAAAAACCCAACTGATCTTTGATGCACTGGAAAATGTAAAAGATAAGGATAATGCTTCTCCCCGAGAGAATAACACCATAAGAAATAAAAAGATGATTCAATCTCTTTTATCTCAAGCCGGGTTTGAATATGCCCCGGATGTAAAAATTCCATTCTCACTCCAACATATCAGCCTAGAAGCCACTTTCGGCCGGGTAACCCGAAAAGATTCAACTGATTTACTGATCAATTTCGGCAATGTTTATGGATCTGCTCTGCAAGTCTTAGAGAAGCGCGAATTTGAAATCATCTCCATCACCCCCGAACTCAAACCTCTTGAGATAATAGGCCGGTTATTTTCTCATCTGGGATATTCAACATGGCAAAATCCATCTTTTTCTACTGAAGAAACCATTGAAAAAATAAGCGGCCTCTATGCAGTAAAGGGTCATGACAAATTTTTCATCCCAATAGAACCATTAAGTGCCTCTGCAAAAAACCATTTAAAAAAAGAAAACATTAGAATTTTATCAATTGAATAACATGCGTGACTGCGTCATCAATTCGAGAGAGGAGTCTTTTAAATGAAACAACTGTTATACTGGGTCGCTATTTCCCTGCTTTTGGTATCATGCGCATCTCAAAACATGAATCAGGGCGGTAACAAAAAAGAAATTGCCATTGCAACCCAGAAAGTTGGCGAAGGTTTTTATAATGCCGGGAACTATACATCCGCATTAAAAAATCTATTGGAAGCCTATGAAGCCCTTCCTGACGATCCTTATATAAATAACAGTTTGGGGCTCGTTTATCTGGCAAAAGAAAGATATGACTTGGCTGAAGATCATTTTAAAAAAGCCTTGGAATTAAAAAAAGACTTTATTGATGCAAAAAATAATCTTGGGGCAGCATATCTGAAACAGGAAAAATGGTCTCTGGCAATTGCTTGTTTTGAAGAAGTTTCTAAAAGTCTTGTTTACGGTTATCCGGAAATACCCTTTTCCAATTTGGGGTGGGCTTATTTCAATCAAAAAAAATATGAGAAAGCAATCTTTTACTTTAATAAATCCTTGCAAATCAACCCAAAATTTCTAATCTCCGTTCATGGCTTGGCTTCTGTCTATTTAGAAACCGGGGCCCACCTTCAGGCAATCGAATTTCTAAATCCGGAACTTAAAAAAGAGCCTGATGCAGCTATTCTTCATTCCGATATAGCAAAAGCATATGAAGGAATAAATGATTTTTCAAAAGCAAAAAAATCATGGGGAACTGTGCTAAGACTTGTTCCTGAGTCTTCTTCGCTTGCACGAGAGGCTAAAAAAAAACTGACTGAATTAAACTAATCTGCTACTGAGCCTTTGTTTCGTTTTTGTTCCAACTGGATGATTGACGGTGTTAAAAAAATCAGGAGCTCATTTCTGTTATCTATATTACGATCCGTCTTAAAGAGCCTTCCTATAATGGGTATCTCAGAAAGCCCGGGGGTTCCGGAATTGCTTTTGTTATCCGTTGTTTTTACGATACCGCCGATCACAATGGTATCATTGTCGTTCACCAGGAGTTCGGTTTGAGCCTCATTGGTTGCAAGAGACGGAACACCGTCGGTAACTGAGTCTATATCATTTTTTGTTAAAAACACAGTCATTGAAATTCTTTTATCTGGGGTCACATGAGGGGTTACTTCCAACAGTAAATCAATATTTTTAAATTTAACTGAAGAGCCTCCTGTTGAATCCCTTTCAAGATAGGCAAATTCAAGACCTTGCTTTATTTTTGCTTTTTTATTATCAAGGGTGAGTATTCTCGGAGACGAAATAACTTTTACGTCCCCTTTTGTTTCAGACGCTCTTATTTGTGCCTGTAGATTTAAAAAATCAGAACCCAATATATTGTAAAAATTAAAGGCCCCGGTATTAACGGGTGCAGAGCTAGGATAATTCAAAGCAATGCTGAAGTCTTTCTCTCGTCCTGTCCATGCAGTCTGCGTTTTTGCAAGGCTCAAGCCAAGTCCCAGTTCTCTTGAAAAATTCTTTGTAACCTCAACCACTTTTGCTTCAATCATAATTTGCGGAGTTACCCTGTCAAGACGATAAATAGTCTCCCTTGCCTGGTCAATTTTTGACTGGATATCGGTGATGATGATCATATTGGTTCGCTTATCAACGCTGATTTTCCCCCTGTCTTTTGTTAGGATTTGATCTATATGAGGTTTGACATCTGTTTCCGCATCTGAATAGTTTATAGGGATATATTCTGTTACCAATGGTTCAAGACTTTCCTTATCATCCAGAGATTTTTTTCTTTCAGCAAACGCCTCTTGTAATAATTTTTCTTCCTTTCTGATGGTATCAAGAGTGGCAATCCGAATTACATTTCCTTCTTTTTTCTGTCCAAGATTATTCATTTTTAGAACAAGATCCAGAACCTGATCCCAAGGAACCGGATCTTCAAGAGCTAAAGTCACTTTACCCTCGACATCTTTATCAATAGCAAAATTCAACCCGCCAACGCTTTTCAAAATTCTGAAAACATTCTTGATATCCGTCTCATAAAAATCCAGTTTGATTTTCTCTCCTGTATATTTTTTTTTGGGGCCATATATCTCTTCTTCAAGGGTTTTGCTTTTTTCAACAAGCCCGGCTGGTTTTTCCTGAGATACAGGCTCTTTCTTCTTCATATCGATTGTTTCGGTTTGAACATTTCCGCCAACTGTTTTCTTTGCTTTAGCGAAAACCGGCGGCTCCATCAGGGTAGGTTCAAAATACATTGAAATGGTGTTTTGATCTTGAACAACCCGATAGGGGACAAGATCCCTGATGTTGATTTCTATTTTTGAATTCTTCTGTATTCCAGGATCTTCCACAGGCATTATGCTCTCAACAGCTGATTTAAAATACTGTGTCAGCAATGGTCGCTTATAATTATCCGGAATGATGGTATTATAAAGATTCAGATATAATCTTTCTTTGCCGCCCAGCGTAATATCATATTTTATCGGATGATTGGTTTCAACGACAATGATTGATTTCCCATCTTCCATAGAATTGAATTCAATATTCTTCAATGTTGCTGTCTGCTTTGGAATTTTAAGCTCGGTATTCTTTTCCGGTGTCTTGGCAGATAATGCACCCTCCGAACTTAAAGGCACCCCTGGGTTGCTTTTTTCTTTTATCTGGTCTTTTCCTGTGGGCTGCCCTAAGGTAAATTTCAAAACATTATCTGTTTCAGTGACTTCATAATCAAGATCTTTTATTAACAGGATTTCAATTTTGGCTGTTGTCTTTTCCTTGTCTGCATAGTTTACAAGCACATTGCTGATATATTGATTTTCCTTTACATTGGTTCTGAAATCAGAAGATATTTTAGTTTCAGGAAGATATACCGCGATTCCAAAAGGAAAGGATTGTTTGATAGATGTGTATACAAGCTTCTGATTGCCGATAATATTTACGACAATGCCTTTTTCCAGCACATCAACATTGACGGAACTGATTTGTCTGTCAGTTTTGTTGTTGGGTCTTGCTTCTGCCGTTTTAGTCCCGGCCTGATCCTGTTCAGCGGTTTTTGTATTTTCAGCAATCTGTGTGGCGCACCCTGAGAATAGGAATAGTATAAAAAGAAAACTTAAAATATTCATGATCGTATTTTCAGATTTTTTTTTCTGTGGAAAAAGCATATCACTCCTCATCATCATTTTTATGAAGTTTTATTTCCTGAGTTTGCTCTTTAAGCTTGCCTTTGAAATCCTTAACAAGCTCTGTAACCATAATGCTGCTATCCTTTATCTCAGTAACTTTACCTTGATTCTTACCTATAAAGGTGCCGATTGTAACTTCATATCCTTTTCCGGTTGCCTCTTCAACCATGGCAAGCTTTTTATTTCCCATTATAATTACGGCAACCAGACGAATTTGACCCAATTCTATTTTTTCAAGCGGTGTCAGAGTTCTTTGAGGATTATCATCTTTAACCAGCTGAGATTCTTCTGCTTTCTCCTGAAGCAGCGGCAAAAAAGGATCAATTTTACCGCGGGCATCATAATGTTCAATCTTATCATCATTTACACCCGTTTCCTGAGTCTGAGTCTCATTTTTTGCTTCTGGAACGGCTATATTATTTACTGGATTTTCATTTTTCTTTTCTGCGGGAACCACTTGACTCTGATCAACAGGAGGGGGAATCTTGCCTGAAACAATTTCAGGCGCTGAAGACCTGTTTGTATTGGTCTGATCTTTACAAGCGACAAAGAAAAATACCAATCCGATTGCAATTGTCAAAACAAATATTTTATTTTTACGCATCATTCCTCAGTCTTTTTTTAATTATCCTTTTTTCTTCTGATCCTTTTTCTGATCTTTTTGCCTGAGGTTCTTATTTTTCAACAAACATATAGGTTACCGCCTTACAGCTCATTTCCAGTGATTGTCCATCCTGTTTGCTTTTTACATCTACATCGTTAATGGTCACTATTCTGTTAAGATGAAGGACCTGGAAAAAAAAGTCGGCAATCTGGTGGTATTTCCCTTCCACCTTAATAGATACAGGAATTTCACTGTAAAAAGCCTTGCTGATCTCATTTTCAGGCTGAAACAGGAGAAAAGCCAGGCCGGCATTGCTTCCTGCCCTAGATACCCCCGTCAACAGAGAAGGAATCTCTTTTTTATCCGGAAGCGCCTTCATGGCTTCGTTAAAAGATTCAAGCGTCTCTGCCATCTTTTTTTCGTATATATTTATCTCTTCTGCTTGTTTGTTAAAACTCGCAAGCATGTCCGTCTGGGTTTTATATATTTTTTGAACCTTGGTATATTCGTCCTGCCGCGGCATTAAAATAAAATAATAATAAATACCTCCAATGATGGCAAATGTCATGATACTAATCAAAAGACGCTGCGTTCTGGTAAGCGTTCCGACTTTCTCAAAAGCGACTGCCAATTTTCCTTTTAATTCTTCGGTCTTATTTTTTAGGCTGCTCATTTTTACCCTTTTTCCCATCTTCTTTTTTTTTCTCTTCTTCGCTCTTTTGTGTCGGGCAAAACAGTTCAAATGATTTTAACATCACATCATCTTTAAATATTTTCATTTTTGCTGTCTTCAGATCAACCTTGCTGAAAAGCATTGATTTTTCAAGTTGTTCCATGAACTCGGCAATAGTAGGGTTATCAAATGCAATACCCTTAATGGTAAGACCTGAAGCCTCGGTTTTAAAGCTTTCAAGCCACATCCTTTCAGGAATAACCAGATCAGGCATGCTTTTGAACAGAATAAAATGTTTTTCCTTCTCTTTTTTTAATGAAGAAACGATTTCAAGTTTCTCCTCAAGAGCCTTCAAGTCTTTTTTGATCTGGGCAACCCTATCGGCTTTTTCTTTGTATTTTGAGATCTGTTGATTTACCTGTTCGGTTTTTTCTTTAACAGACATGATTTGTTTATCAAGGACAATAACATACCAAATCATGGAAACGGATACTAAAAGAATAAGCAGAAAAAAAATGGAGAGTTGCCGTCGGATGTTTTCTTTTTTCCTGGCTATCCTAAAGGGTAAAAGATTGATCTTTATCATTTATCATCTACTCTTCGTAATGCAAGCCCTATGGCAATAGGAGCCTGAGGGGCTGCCTTGGTTAAAAAAGAGTCTGGAAATTTCTTTTCATTTACGATTAAGCCTTCAAATGGATTAATGATTGAAACATCCGCCTCTAGCTCAGAAAGAAGACAATCCTTGAATCCATTAACGAAAACGCCGCCGCCGCTTAATACTATTTTCTCAATTTTTTCATTATTGGCACCGGATTGAAATGCATTCACCACTTCAAGAATTTCGGAACACCATGATTGCGCCACTTTTAAACAACAGGATTGAATCATGTCCTTTCCGACAATATCTTTTCTTTCTCCGTTCCACGCCTGCTCAGCTTCTTCAATCGTTACCCCGGCCTGATTGGAAATTTCTTCCAGAAGCTGGTTCGTTCCTGAGACATTGTCTCTCATCATCAATGAGACATTGGCCTTAAGAATATTTAAGGACATCTTTGAAGCCCCCACATCTACCAGCAAAGTCGCCTGATCGGCATTCTTATAAGGTAAAATTTCATAGGCATTCTGCAGAGCAAATGTATCCACATCAATAATCTTTGGATTTAATCCTGCCAGCTGTATCAGCTCAATATATTCTGCCACCAGATCTTTTTTCACCGCTACAAGCAGAACATTAACTTGTTCCGGGGAGAACTCACTTTCTCCGACAATCTGATAGTCAATATTAACATCATCAATATCATAGGGGATATATTGTTCCGCCTCTGAATATATGGTGTCGTGAAGCTCTTTCCCCGGCCGGGTTGTTGTATTGATTGTTTTTATAACTACAGAGTGACCGCCGGTTGAAATTGCTACATTTTTTTCATGAATCTTCTGGGATTTAAAAAGCGATTTGATATCATTTGCAAGACCCTTCATGTCTGCAATCCTGCCTTCAACGATGGAGCCGGGCGCTATCCTGATCATACCGAATTTGTGCAGGGCATGTCCCTGACCGGTTGGCTTCAGTTCAGCTACTTTGATAAAGGAGGAACCGATATCCAGACCTACAAGATGATCTTTTTTACGAAACATCATGTGCCTTTACAACAATTAATAAATCAATCAACGCTTCAGGTATAGATAACAAACATTTTTTTTATATTGATATCTTACTCCAATATTACTATATATATTCTATGGTATCATTGTAATGTCAAGCATTATCATAATTATTTAAGGTTTTTTAAAGAAAACGGAGAAGACCGTCAAATCAATAAATTGAAAATATGAAATAATGTCATCGAAAACCAATAATTCACAAGGCATAAAACCTTTCCGGCTGGTTAAATTTTTTACCTTCTCCTCTCTGGTGATCATGTTCGCAGCCACAATCATCATCTCGGCATTAAATGCACATTGGGTTAAAAATATCCTTCTTGAAAAAAATGAAGAATATGCATCTGTTCTTGTTGAAAACCTGAATCATCAGATCATTTCCAGATTTATGTTTCCCGTAATCAGACAATATGGTGAAATCAGACTGCGGCAAAAAGAACAGTATCTCTTAATGGATAAAGTTGTCAGGTCTACTCTGTACAGTTTTAATATCGAAATGGTCAATATCTATGACGAAAATAATATCATTTCTTATAGTTTTGATACTGCAAAAATAGGGCAACAAAATGTCGGGGGATTTAATTATGAAAAAGCAATGAAAAGGGAGGCCACATCCAGATTGATACAACAGGGTAGTTTTCTTGAACTGATGTTGTGGTTTCCACAGAAAACAAAAATCATTACCTTTTCTCCCTTACGCGCTCCAAATCTGCAATCACTCGCAAGTCTTGCAGGACCGACGCTTGGCGTTGTTGAAATGGTTCGTGATGTTTCCGATGATTATAAAAAAGTATTTAAACTCCAGGGGCTTATTATTGGGTCCTGCTTTATTGTCATGGGAATACTCTTCATCGTTCTTCGATTTGTAGTAAAACACGGTGAAAAAATTATCGAAAGAAGAGCGGACGAAAGACTCAAACTCGAAGAAAAGCTGCGTCAAACTGAACATTTATCAGCGATTGGTGAAATGACGGCCGGGGTGTCCCATGAGATTAGAAACCCGCTTGGGATTATTAAAAGCAGTGCGCAATTATTAAAGAAAAAGATGGAAAAAGTGGATGCTCAGTCCACTATACCGGACATCATTATCGAAGAATCTGCCAGGCTTGACAATATTATTACGGATTTTTTAAATTTTGCCAGACCCAGAATACCGGATTTTCATCCGTGCAGAATAGAAAATATTATTGAAAAAAATATTTCTTATCTCAGCCCTCAGATAGAAGACAATAATTTCAAGATTATTAAAGAAATATCAGACTCCTTGCCTGACATATCCGCGGATAGCGCCATGCTTTATCAGGCTTTTTTAAATATCCTGATCAATGCATTCCAATCTTTGAAACAAAACGGCCAAATTACAATAAGAGCCAGATGGGTCTCTGGGTATATCATCATTAATTTTATTGACAACGGTGAAGGCGTTCCGGAAGAAGTCCTAAAAAAAATATGGACCCCTTTTTTCACAACAAAAGACACCGGTACCGGGCTTGGGCTGGGTATTGTAAAAAACATCATCGAAGCCCACAAGGGCGCGATTACCATAACCAATGAGTCATCAAAGGGTGCAAATGTTGAAATAAGGTTACCGGCATAGGAGACAAATAAAATGGAAACTATACTGATCGTTGATGATGAAAAAAACTATCCCATGATTATCAGCGAACTCCTTCATGAAGAGGGCTATTCATCAGTAACCGCTTCCAGCGGAATGGAAGCGTTGGATATATTAAATAATGAAATCATTGATCTTATTTTAACTGATGTGAAAATGCCGGGAATCAGCGGCATTCAACTGCTTGAAAAAATAAAAGAAATAAACCCGGACCTTCCGGTCATTATCATGACAGCCTACGGAAGTGTTGAAAAGGCCGTTGAGGCAATGCATAAGGGCGCCTATACGTTTATTCTCAAACCCTTTGAAAATCAGACGCTGATTGCTCACATTGCCAAGGCCATTTCCGTTTACAGGATTGTCCAGGAGAACAATATGCTGAGGCAAGCCGTCATCTCTCGTTTCAGCTTTGACAATATTATTGGTAAAAGCAAGCCCATGCAGGAAATTTATGAAACCATAAAAAAAGTTTCCCCCTCAAATGCCAATGTGATGATAGAGGGTGAAAGCGGCACAGGCAAGGAACTGGTGGCAAAAGCAATTCATTACAACAGCCTTAGAAAAAATAACCCTATGGTTACAGTAAACTGCGCCGCATTTGCAGAAACCTTGCTTGAAAACGAATTGTTCGGACATGAGAAAGGAGCTTTCACCGGGGCAAACACCATGAAAAAGGGCCGGTTTGAAATATCAGACAAAGGGACTCTTTTTCTCGATGAAATCGGTGAATTGCCCATATCTCTCCAAGTTAAGCTATTAAGGGTTCTCCAGGAAAAAACCATTGAACGGGTGGGTGGGACGGATTCCATTCCTGTAGACTTCCGCTTGATTTCAGCCACCAATAAAAATATTGAAGAGGAGGTAAAAAATGGTAATTTCAGGGAAGATTTATTTTACCGGCTTAATGTTGTCAAAATCAAACTGCCTCCCCTAAAGGAACGATCCGACGATATTCCCCTATTGATCAGGCATTTTATTGAAAAATACACCCAAGGTCCTCAGTCTGTTGGAAAGGTTCTTGGAATATCGCCGGAGGCCGTCAGGATTTTATGCGATTACAAATGGCGGGGTAATGTCAGGGAACTTGAAAATGTCATAGAACGGTCCATCATTTTTTGCAACGGCAATACCATTACTCCATCTGATCTCCCGGCACAACTCAGACAGAGTCCGCCTGTGACTCTCGACCTGGACGGAATTCCTGAAGGGCTCGGGCTTGCAGAAACCCTGACAGCCGTGGAAAAAAGAATGATACAAAAAGCTATGAAACTTTCCGGAAATATCCAGACAAAAGCTGCAGACCTTCTGGGAATTGGAAAAAGTGGATTGAACCAGAAACTGAAAAAATTCAATCTTGATAAATAATCCCCGGACAAATTAAAAGTTTAAAAAAATAAACTATTCTTTAACAGGCAATAAAAGGCCTATTGCCAATGATGAAATAGGTAATATTCTGATTCCCGATCAAAAACGAGTTTAAAATTGTGAATTTTATTTTTATTTAACTCTTAGAATCACTTATATGTTAATCCATTGCCTAAGCTGGCGCATAATAAAATATCTATAATTTCAAGCCATTAAACAATAAATCAAATTATTATCAAATTACAGGACAGCTGGCAGGGATTTTGCTTTTAAAGATATTGACTAACGATATGTTAGTTATTTCATCTTTTTTCCTTTTCTTAAAAAGGCTGCTTGAGAAAGCAGCCTTTTTAAGTTTATATCAGTTCATTTCCTCAATCTTTCCTTTAGCGATCGGCATATACAGGGAACTCTCATGTTCAGCCACGATTTTTTCATACATTTTTTTGCTTTCAGCAGCATTGCCGGAAACTTCATCCAGCATTGCCAGCGAAAATTTTGCTTCATCCTTCAATAATCCTGTTTTCCCTTCTTCGATTTTAAGAAAATAGCTCTTTGCCTCCCCAAATTCTTTTCTAGCAATACACACATGCCCCAGTGAGGCAAGAAGGAAATTTTTGATAAGTGCATTATTTTCAAATAGTTGCAGGGATTCTTTGTAAAATTCATAGCTTTGATCATATTTTGAAGCCTCATAACATATCTTGGCAAATTTTACTTTGGCAAGCTTTCCGGCATTTGTGTTGGCATATTCTGAAAAAATCACTTTAAAATCTGCTTCGGTCTCCAAGTATCCTTTTTCAGGGTCATTCACCTTTGCATACTTTTTTAAAGCCTCGGTCACAAGGATGCCGGCTGTATTCTCAGCCCTTTGAAAGCTGTACATAACCCCTGAAAAAACAAGGACCACAAGAACAACAGCTCCTGCAATAAGAATCAATTGTTTTTTAAAGTTCTTCACATAAGCCATTACCTTTAGTAAGTTTTCCTGAAAAGGATCCAATTGTTCCAGTTCTTTTTTGCGTTCCCTTGAGATTTTATCTGCCATCGTCTTTTTCCACCTTAAAATATATTAATTGTTTGATTTACCACACAAGTGTATTATTAACCCAACCTGTATCCCCGTCCGCGTGTTGAATTTTTATCCAGCTTCCTTTTCTTTCAAGAACCTTGAAAGGAACTCCTTTGTCCACTGTAAACATTATGCTGCTCTTTGCATCGGGCTTAGACCGGATATTGGTTTTATCCTTAATCGTAATCACACTGTCAACTTTGCCCAAAAGCGAATTATGAAGCCAAGCCACATCATTTTCATAATCTTTTACTTTATACCAGTTTCCTTTTTTTTCAATGACAACGAAAGGATGATATTGCTCAACCTGCCATACCGTTTTTTCTTCCGTCCCCGGCCCTAACCGCATATTGGCAATACTGGCGATAACTGCGAGTCTCTCCTCTGCGAGGGATACCCCTGGTATCAATAATAATAAAAAAATGAGAGCCATCATCATTTCTTTAAAAACCATCATATTAAAATGCTTCATAAAAAGCCTCCCGGATCCTTGTCTTAACCTGCACCCAGCATCATTCCCGTCCGATATACCAGAAATGACATGCCCCATGCTATCATTGTCGTATAAATCAGATTAAACCCTGCCCAGCCCATGGAAGCCTCTCTGTAAATCGTCATAACCGTTGCAAAACAAGGTACATACAATAACACAAAAACCATTGTTGTAAGAGCAGAAAGTGCCGTCATTCCTGATTTCTTCAAAGCTTTTTCAAGTGCCTCCCCGCCTTCATTGCCAACACCATATAACACACCCATGGTGCTGACAACAACCTCTTTGGCTACAAAACCGGAAACAAGAGCAACACTTGCCTGCCATCCAATTCCAATGGGAGAAAAAACCGGCTCCAATGCCTTGCCCAATCTACCAATATATGATCCGGCAATCCGCTCCTGCTCCTTTTTATGATTAATCTCGGTCAGGATCAATGTCAATTGAAGATTTACTGCTTCTGCCTCCAGGGGGTCCGCAGGCGCTATCTTTTGGGCATACTCAGATTTCACGGTATCAATTTTTTTATCATAATCCTCTGAATAGGATATTTGCCTTGGAAAATTTGAGAGCACCCATATAATTATGGAGCCTACAAGGATAACCCCGCCCATTTTTTTTAAAAACATTTTACCCCGATCCCACATGTGAATCACAAGGCTTTTAAACATGGGGATCCGATAAGGCGGCAGTTCCATAATGAAAGGCGCCTCTTCTCCTTTGAACAAAACACGTCTCAAGATCCTTCCGGACAGAATGGCAATGACAATCCCTGTCAGATATAAACCGAATATCACTGTCCCGGCCTTATCCGAAAAAAAACTTCCTGCCAGCACGATATAAACCGGAAGCCGTGCTGAACAGGACATAAAAGGAGTCATCAGAATGGTCAGGATCCGATCCTTTCTGCTTTCAAGGGTTCGTGTCGCCATAATGGCCGGAACATTGCAGCCAAATCCCATCAGCATGGGAATAAAGGATTTGCCATGGAGACCGGCCGTGTGCATGACCCTGTCCATTAAAAAAGCCGCCCTTGCCATATAGCCCGTATCCTCAAAAAGCGCTATACAAAAAAATAAAATAAGGATATTGGGAAGAAAAACAATCACACTGCCGATCCCTGCGATCACTCCGTTTACCAAAAGATCTTTCAAAAGAGAAGGCGGGAGGCTTTTTTCAAGATTTCCGGCCAGCAGTGAAACTGCATTCTCTATCCAGCCCATGGGATATGCGCCAAGGGAAAAGGTCAGTTGAAACATGGCCCAGATAAAAAAAATAAACACCGGTATCCCAAAGAATTTGTCCGTCAGAACAAGATCAATATTCCGCGACATATCAATCCGTTTTCTGACAAGATTGGTTACAGACTCTTTTACAATCCCTGCAATTACCCCATACCGGTCATCCGTCAATACCATCTCAAAATCATCCTCAAACAGATCCTGAATTTTTTTTCTGCATTCACGGGCTGTCTGGAATATGATTTCAGCGGATGGCGGTGATGTCTTTTGGAGCCTTGCTTTAACAACCTTATCATCTTCAAGGATTTTTATGGCATTCCATCGGGAAGAGCCTCCCATATTGACGCCTGAATCGATCAGGCCTGCTTCAACCTTTGAAATGCAGGTTTCTATTTTCTGACTGTATTTAATGGGGCGGCTTTGTTTGCCATTACTGAATCTTTTAATTTCATCAATGGCTGTCTCTACAAGAAGATCTGTTCCTTTGTTTTTATTGCCGATAGTAAAAACAACAGGTAATCCCAGCAACTGAGACAGTTTTTCTTCATTGATCCGGATTCCTTTTGCTTCTGCCACGTCTGCCATATTCAATACAAAAATGACAGGTCTTCCCAGTTCAAGAATTTGAATTGCAAGAAAAAGACTTCGTTCAAGGTTGGAGGCATCGATAATATTGACAACGATATCCGGGCGTTCATTGATTACAAAATCTCTTGCCGTAATTTCTTCAATTGAGAAGGGTGTCAGGCTGTAGGTTCCGGGAAGGTCGACAATTGTCAGCTCATACTCATTGTGCTTAAGCTTTCCCTCTTTTTTTTCAACGGTGACACCGGGCCAGTTCCCCACTTTCTGATGGGCGCCGGTCAGATTGTTGAATAGGGTCGTTTTGCCGCAATTGGGATTTCCGGCAAGGGCAAGGGTTATATTTTTATTCATTTTTTTTATTTCTAAATCTTACATTTTCAACAAAGATATTTGAAGCTTCTTCGACCCTGAGAGACATATGGTATCCTTTGACGACGATTTCAATAGGATCCTTAAGCGGCGCATATTTTTCGACATATATGGCAGTGCCCCGATTGATTCCCATTTCAAGCAGCCGCCGTCTTAGAATGCCTTCTCCGGATACTTTCCTGACAGTACCTTCCTGTCCGGATTTCATCCGACTGAGGGGCAGAGTGTCCAAAGACGGGTCGCCGGAGCCTTCGCCGATACCCCTGATCTGTTCCGCAGTCTGATCAAAAAGCTGAACCATGATTTTCTCAGCCATGTCTTTGCCCAGAACCATACGGTTTTCACCATTTGCAATCACCACCTGACCGCCAAAGCCGGAGGATACAATTTCAATCAGATCACCTATTTTTAGCCCCATGGAAGAAATTCTAAGCTGAATATTTTTTCCGGCCTCAAGCTCTTTTACAATGAGTTTTTCTCCTTTTTTGGCCTTATGAAGCGGAACAAGGGGGCTTCGGTCCTTCAAACAATTGGAACAAATGCCATAGATCTCCATTTTGTGCTGAAGCATGTGGAATCCATAGGCTTCTGCTACGATGGCCTGCTGTTTTTCAATGGCTTCGTCCTTAAATTCCAGGATCATACCACATTTCGTACAGACCATATGGTCGTGGTGCAACCCAAGGTGTCTGTGCTCATACTGGGTTTCTTTGTCTTCAAACTCTATTTTTGTTGCAAACCCGAACCGGCATAAAAGTTCCATGCTGCTGAGTACAAACTCTTTTTCAAGATGAATCTTGTCTTCTTCAAGTTGTGCAATAAGATCATTGATGGTAACGTGGTGCTCAAGCTTTAAAAACGCCTCCAGAACCAGCAGCCGGGAATCAAACCGGTCAATCCCTTGCTGTTGAAACAACCGTTTGAACTGCTTTTTTTCATGCTCGTGTGTATTGATCATTCCCTTTGTTCCTTAAAATAACAGTGTAAGATATTATAGCCGCCCACTTATGTCAAGAAAATGGAAAACCATAAGTTTACGTCTTAGCCGGTTGATTGCCGGTTAACAAAACCATCTTGACAATATATGGAGTGCCCGGTTATTTACCGGCATGTTTATGACACCCCTTATCAGGCGAGCACCACAATGAACGACATACTTGCCCAAAGTCTGGTTAAAGAACTTGTTATAAAAGACCGTATGATTCAGAACAGAATGGTCCTTGCGCCCATGGCCGGACTTGGCCATATTGCATTAAGACGGCTTATCTCTGAATTCGGAGGCTTTGGGCTGCTTTTTACCGGGATGTGCAATGCAAAAGCCATTCCCCATGAAAATCCGGACACATCCCTGGTTTTCAAATGGCGAAAAGAAGAGCTTTCTTATCTTGTCTGTCAGATCTTTGGGGCTGATCCAGACAGCATGGCAGCCGCTGCCGTGCGCATAGAAAAAGAAGGCTTCTTTGGCGTTGACCTGAATTTTGGATGCTCTGTTGCGGCAATTTGTAAAAAAGGGTATGGTGCGGCGCTTTTAAAAAATCCCGTTCTTTCATCAAAAATTGTAAAAACCGTCAGAAAAGCCGTATCCATTCCTGTTTTTGTAAAATTCAGAACAGGGTGGGAAAATGACCCCTTATTTGCCGTGGACATGGCGAGGCGGTTTGAAGAAGCCGGGGCAGACGCCCTCACTTTTCATCCAAGAGTTGCTCCGGACAGGAGAACTAGACCGCCCCGGTGGGACATGATCCGTCTTGTTCAGGAAGCTGTATCTATTCCTGTGTTTGGCAATGGGAATCTTTTTGAGGAAGACGATGGCATCCGGATGCTCCGGGAGACATCCTGTCAGGGTTTGTCCATCGGCAGGATGGCAGTTGCAAGGCCTTGGCTGTTTGCCCAGTGGACAGGCGATTTCTTACCTGGAAAGAATATCTATTATCAGACGGCCTTAAGGTATTCACAAATCCTTGCGGAATATTTTGATGACCATTTCTCGGTAAAGCTCTTTAAAAAATATGCGCCTTATTTTTGCGCTAATTTTAAATTCGGACATCAATTCTTAAAAAAACTTGTTTGCGGCGAAACCATGGTTGATATCCGAAACAATCTCATCTCTATCTTTGAATCCGAACCGGAAACCCTTGTGCGGCCAAATATCAATTTATTCTTATAAACCAGCTTATAATAGACTATTATTTATAATAATTGATATAATTTAGAATTTTATTCTTGATTTATTATTTTTTTAAGACTATTATTCATTTAATTATAATTGTCTTGGAGATCATCATGGGCATGGCACCCCATATATTGGAAAAAATTGCAAAAACCTTTGGAACACCCACCTATGTGTATGATCTTGACCGTATAAAAGAAAGGTATCATTATTTCAAGGCAGCTTTTCCATGGCCGAAACTGACCGTTTGCTATGCCATGAAGGCGAATTACAATCCGGCTGTTTTAAAAACCATGCATTCTCTTGGTGCTTTCATTGATGCCGTGAGCCCCGGGGATTTATATATGGCCATGGCATGCGGATTTGATGTTTCCCGGATTATTTACACAGCCAACAATATGAAAGACTCCGAGGTGGATGAGGTCATGAAAACAGGCGTTCTGATGAACATCGGGTCTTTGTCGCGTCTTGAAAAATATGCCGTCAAATATCCGGGGACACGGCTGTGCCTCAGATTCAACCCGGATGTGGTGGATGGAGAGCATGAAAAAATAAAAACCGGCGGAGATCTTACAAAATTTGGTATCCTCCTGGAAGATGTGGATAAGGTTATCGGGATTATCAAAAAACACGGGCTAAAAATTGTCGGGCTCCATGAACATACCGGCTCAGGCCTGATCAAGCCGGACTCCATTTTAAATTCAATGAGAAATATCATGTCCATTGCCACGAAAACCAATTTCCCGGATCTGGAATTCCTTGATTTCGGCGGTGGGTTTAAAGTGCCTTATGGGCCGGATGAAAAAGAAACAGATTATAAACTCATGGGAAAGGACATCGTCGCATTGTTTTCAGATTTCTGTACTGCTTTTGGCAAAAAACTCGGTCTTTATTTTGAGCCTGGAAAATTTCTAACAGCAAAGGCAGGATGTCTTCTCATTGAGGTCAATACCATTAAAACCAACCGTAAAAAGACCATCGGTTGAACGGATTCCGGGTTTCCGCAATTAATCCGCCCCATGTTTTACGATGCATATCACCATATTGAAAATATCAGCAACCCGAATGGTGAAAAAATGGAATATGAAATCTGCGGAAATATCTGTGAAACTGGTGATCTATTTGCTAAAAACAGGTTGATCAGTAAAATCAGGGAGAAAGACCTTCTTTCCATCCATGATGCCGGAGCCTATTGCTATGCCATGGGCGGGGTTTACAATCTTCGCCCCATGCCGGCAGAGATTGTGGTTGAAGGTGGCCGGATAAGGCTTTCAAGAAAAAGATTGACATCAGAGGCGCTTATCCGTTCGATACTTGAAGAAATTACGGATGTTCCCATTGATCAGTTCAATATGGATTTATAAACCGACTCATTTCAAACTTTGACAAGGCAATAACTATGCCGGATCTATTGCATTTCAAATGTCTCAGATGCGGAGCCTGCTGCAGGCAGGAAGGATATGTCAGGCTTGAAAAAAATGAAGCAGACATTATTGCGGATTTTCTTTCAATAGATATCTATCATTTTACGGAAACCTACACAATCCTTACCAAAGACAGGCTAAATTTATCCTTAAGAGAAAAAGAAAATGGCGAGTGCATATTTTTAACTGACCTTGGCTGCTGCATTAATACCGTAAAACCCAGACAATGCCTTGAATTTCCTTTCAAATGGAAATTCAAGGACTTTGAAGTCATCTGTGCCTGGGCCAAAAAAACAACTGAAAAGGATGCTTAAAGACCGAGAATGCTTAACCCTTCTTCAAGTTCAAAATAGGGTTTCAGATCATACGCGTAACCCGGAACGCCAAAATAAATGGCCAGACTTTCCCCGATAACCTTTAACCCCTCTGCAAGCCTGCTGTTGTCCAACTCGTAAAATGTTATGGAATTCATACCGCCCGTCATGCTGGAAGACACATAAGGTCCTCGTTTGGTAAGAAACTCCGGTAGCACAGGGGCCTTAAGGTATCGTTTAGCAATTTCCTTTGTACTTTCAGGGGGATAAACAACATTTGAGATAATAACCATGGGGGTTCTCCTTTTCAATCAATAATATTAATCCGTATCCGGAAAAATAGTTCCACATATGGCCTTTGCTGTCAAACCTTTTTAAATGCCGGATTTGAATATGCCTTTTTTATTTTGCAGTATCTGAATTTTCAATAGCAATATGGATTCCTATTGGATATTGCTATTTGACTAAGAACAGAAGAGTTTATATTATTTGACTTAAACTACTGAATACAGGAGTCTATAATGGGAAAAAAAACAATTGATTGCAGAGCCCTTCAATGCCCGGAACCGGTGCTGAAAACAAAACAATATCTCGAAGAAGAGTCCGCCGTGGAAATCGAAGTCATTGTCGACAATGATGCGGCTGTTGAAAATATCAGCAGATTTCTGAATTTTCAAGGGTTCAATGTTTCCGTTGACTCCAATGGGCAGTTTTCAATAATTTCCGGGCTAAGAGACCCTGAAAAAGCAAAAAAACTTGAGCCAGGTTCCGGTTCAGTAAAAACCAAAGAAAAATCCGACCACGATAAAATCCTGATCATGATCTCTTCCCAAACCATTGGAAAAGGAGATGATGAACTCGGGCAAAAGCTCATGGTCAATTTTATAAAAACATTGAAAGAAATGGGACCCGATCTCTGGAGAATCGTTTTCGTCAATCATGGGGTAAAATTTGCTACAAAAGACTCGATAATTCTTGATGAGCTTATGGAATTGGTGGCTTCCGGCGTGAGTATCCTGGTATGCGGGGCCTGCCTGACCCATCTTAATCTGCTGGAAGAAAAAAAAGTCGGAGAAACAACCAATATGCTGGATATCGTCACATCCATGCAACTGGCCGACAAAGTGATCAATTTCTAATTTATTTATTCGTCACAAAAAAATCATCAATGATTTTTTGTTTTTTCAATTGCTGGCCATAGGCATCTGCCGTTTTTTTGTCCGCAAACTCTGAGACCCTGACCACAAACCAGGTTTTGCCCCCGCCATCCACCTTTTTTACGGTGGCCTCAATTTGCTTTTTCTTCAGGCTGTTCACAAAATTGTCGGCAAATTCTTTTTTCAGATATGCTGAAACCTGGATTGTAAACGGCTTAGCCACTGGGACTTCTATTTCTTCCACCTTTTTCTCTTCAGGGGCAGGTTTGGGTTTAAACACATGGGACATGGTGTTGACAATAAAGACCATAAGAAGGATCGAAATAAAACCCAACACTCCCATTTTCAGATAAAACCGAACCTTTTCGTGGTCTTTTATAAACCCGTAAATCCATTGGGCGGATAAAATACAGAAACTAAAGAAAGACAAGACAAGACGAACCATAAATTTGATGGGAAGAACTGCTTTTCCTAAAGCCGTCTGAATATATTTTCCGATTTCCACGTTTTTTTTGGGTTTTGAAATCCTGACCGGTTTTGCTTCAGGCTGATAATAGGGTTTTTGTCTTTCAAGGGTATCCGGCTTGACCAGCGCAGCCCCTAACGTCTTGGGGTAAGTCTCGGCAAAAGAAACGGTTTTCTGTGCATGCTGATACACTTTTTTCGCAGCATAGTCTCTTCTTCCGGATTTCTGAAAAATTTCCGCAATAAGCCCAGATATGGATTTGTTGGCGTAATTTGTTTCGGCAAGAAGGGTCAATACCTCATGTTCCAGTGGATTTACCGTTTGTAATTTTTGAAGCTGTTTTAGCCAGCGCTCCGCCATATCTTCATCTGCCGGGTTTATTTTTAAATACATGCCTGCGGCCAGGCTGAAATTCTCATTTCCAACCGATGTATTCAGTTTGAATCTTGCAATGGCAGCTGATATTTTCAAAGTCATTTTCTTTGCGGAAAATATTCCGACAAGAAAGGTGTCATATAGCCTTAACGCCTTGTTATATTTTTTTTCAGCCTTGTTATTGATTCCTGCTCTTTCCCAGGCCTGGGCTTCACGAATAAGCCCAATGGCCGTATTTCGAGCAGCAAGATCCATCAAAAATCCGATCAAAACCCAAATAGCGATCATTAAGCCCAGTAATAGCCAAAACGGATTTATTTCCGGAAAAAACTTTGTAAAACCGGGTAGAAGATAAAACCCGAGAGGTATGGAAAAAAGAGAGGTAAGCCAAAGGCGAACACCGATATTTCTTAACAACCAGATCATTGCTGTTTATCCCGGCATAATTTTTGATCCGTTTTTAAAGGAACGGTCATCAGTTCATGACCTCCCCTGTCTCCTTCCGGAGCGCATCCGGTTTGTGTATCCACTTTTTCAAAACGGAGATTGTCGGGAATCGGGAAATCTCTTTCAGGGTCTGAACCAAGGGCATTCATCATGAATTCCGTCCATATGGGCGCAGCCCCTCTTCCGCCGGTTATGCCGACATTGTGGCTGTCCAGAAGTTTTCTTTCCTTATCAAACCCTGTCCAGACCGAAGTACACAGGGTTGGCGTAAACCCTGTAAACCATGCATCATTAAAGCTGTCCGTAGTCCCTGTCTTGCCGGCAGCAGCCCGGCTGAAGCCAAGCGCCCGGATGGACTTTCCCGAACCGATATCGATTACGGATTTCATCATATCCACCAGTTGATAGGTAATGGCAGAGTCCAGCACCCGTTTTTCCTGGACGATATGTTCAAAAATAATTCTGCCGTAAGCATCTTCTACCCGCCAGAATAAAAACGGCTCATGCATGACCCCGAGAGTTGCAAAAACCGAATAGGCAGTAGCCATTTCATAGGGCGTGACATTTGATGTTCCCAGAGCCACAGAATAGACTTCCTGCAAAGGGCTTTCAATGCCGCAGGTCCTTGCCGTCCTGATCACTGCATCTGGGCCGAGCTTTTCCACCATTTGGGCGGCAATGGTGTTGACGGATTCGGTCAGGGCTTTTTTCAGAATCATTTGACCGGTAAAGGTTTTGCTGAAATTCTTCGGTTCCCAGTCTGCCGCCCCTTTTACCGGGATAATAACAGGTTTATCCGTCAGGACGGAAGCCGGATGAAACCCCAGATCTTTTAATGCCGTATAATAGAGAAAAGGTTTAAACCCGCTTCCGGGTTGCCTTCTGCTCTTTGTGGCCCGGTTAAATTCGCTCTCGTAATAATCCCTTCCGCCGATCATGGCCTTTACGGCTCCAGACCCGGTATCAATGGCCACAAGGGCTCCCTGTGGATGGTCCGCTGCATCATCGGTTATCCCCATCATGGAGTCGAGATTTTCAAGCCCTTTTTTTAACGCTTGCTGAGCATAGGATTGAATTTTTGTATCAATGGTTGCATAGACCCTGATTCCACCGTGATAAACCACATCCTCCCCATATTTTGATATCAGCTCACTGATCAGGGCATCAAGAAAATAACTGCCGGTTCTGGAATCGGATTGTTCTTTTCGAAGTACAGGCTTTTTTTGCATGGCTTCCTGCGCTTCGGCATCAGAAATAAAACCTGCCTGAACCATTCTGTTCAAGACAATATCCCTTCGCTTGAGTGCAAGATCATAATGACGGAAAGGATTATAATTTGTGGGAGATTTCGGCAGACCTGCCAGAAGTGCGGCTTCCGGCAGGGTCAACTCAAGGGCTGATTTCCCGAAAAACACTTGGGCTGCTTTTTCTACTCCTTGGGCTCCGGCGCCGAAATGTATCTGGTTGATATAGGTCTGCAATATCTCTTCTTTTGTGTTGGAAGCTTCTATCTGAAAGGATACGAGCAGTTCTTTAAGTTTTCGGGTATAGGTTTTTTCAAAACTGAAAAACAGATTTTTTGCCAGCTGCTGGGTAATGGTGGATGCCCCTTCAACTTTGCCGGTTTGTGACATCAAGGTTACATAAAGGCCTTTTAAGGTTCTGAGTTTATTCATTCCGCTGTGTTCAAAAAAAAGATGATCTTCAATTGCCAGAATGGCATGAATAAAATTTTTTGAAACCATGTCCAGGGAAACCGCCTGTCTTTCTCCCAGAGTGATGAGTACCTGCCCGTTTGAAGCATAGACTTGGGATTGGGGCATCTCTATGATTTTGCTTAAAGGGGCTGGTAGTTTGGGAAGATCCTTGACCATGGCAAAAACCAGAAACATTCCCGAAATGCTTCCAAGAGAAATAAGGATCAAGCCCATAAAAAAGCAGAATCGGAAAATAGCCATCACCCTTAAAAAAAAGCTCAATTTCCCTCTCCTTTCAGGTTCAGGCTTAACTGCCAGACCGCCCACTCACGGCCTTTAAGAAAAATGATCCGGTTGCCCTCCGGTGCTTCAAATTCAAACCCAAGTTTGATATACCCGTTCACCGCCTCATTAAAGATCCCGACACGAATGATTTTTCCTTCCTGTAAAAGAAGGGCTTCCGGGGCCACCATCAGGTCCGGGATAATTTCAGCCGGTAATTTTAACAAGGCTTCAAAAAAAATCTTAGCAGCGTAAATACGCCCTTTAAAGCCGGCCATATCCGTCAGGATTCCGGTAATGGGTTTATCCGCATTTTCAATTTCAATGATATCTCCTTTTTGGAGTTCAATCTCTTTTATCACCTTGTTGTCAGAATCAATAAAAAATATTTTTATCCCACCCTTAATCCCTTCACAGAAAATCCTATCAAGATTACTGCCGTTGAGCAGCCATACCAATCGGGCTGGGTCAATGATCTTAAGGGAAGATGATTTTTCAAGACTCAGATACAAGGATTTAAACTGCTGTCTTTCAAGGGTCACCCATTCGCCAGGCTGCAAGCTGGATAAGAGATCTGAAAAAGAACCCGCTTTATTCGCATTTTGCCGGATATCTTCTTTTTTGCTGACAATGGTATTTAAGTATTCATGTGCATTGGTGGTCTGTTTTCCAATTTCCCAGACCGCCCCGGTTTCAGGGCGTGACTCGTTGGTGGACGCCAGATAAGACCCGACAAGCTTTTCAAACCAGTCAAATCTGAATTCGGAAAAAACAAATGCTGCCGTCAGCATGAAAAAGGCAATATTGAGAAAAGAAAATATCCTCTTGAGCCACTCGGAAAACGTCAAGGGCTCATACCAGTAGCGGGCCATAAAATCTTTGTCTTGCTCCCTATATTAAACTTTTCCGGATAGTTTTAAAGATTCATTAAAAATTGAATACAGATGTTTATGATCCTCCAGGGCCCTGGATAAAAAAGATTCCATGTGGTGGATATCATTCTGATGAATGACATTGTTTACACTTGAATGCAGGGCTGCCATATTATCATTGGTATTGTATTTTTTACTGATTAAAACAAGACAGATTCTTCGTCTTAAAGACATGTCAATGGCGCTCATTCTGTCAATAATCCCTGTTGCCCCTTTATTCTCCGGGTCAAAATGATCATCCAGTATCAAAAGCTGATACACATTGTATTCCATTTTATTAAATGCAGCCCTCATATCATCAGCAATTTCACTGTTCAATCCTATCTGATCCAGAACCGAGCTTATTTTTTGTCTTAATTCAGCCCGGTCAATGCAAATCAAAGCATTGAGCCGGTCTTCAAACCGCCGCTGGACTGCCGGTTTTTTTTTCTCTTCCACAGGCTGAGGGGATTTTAAACCCGCCGGAACCTGTATCTTTTTGCTGCATTTGGGGCATGTAACCGTCGATTCCTTGTCTGCGGGCAGTTTGTGATCCGGTATATTCAGTTTGGTATTGCAGTTATGGCATGTAATATTCATATTGCTTACTTTCCTTTATATCCATGATCAATTTCCAGCGAATCAATCTTTGATGTGGTCTCTCCCCGTGAGCTTTTTATGGAGTCAAGTCCGCGGCCGACAATATCTTTTCTTGTTGCATAGGAGGCGGCTATATTTTCACTGATTTTGCCTTCCTCATAAAGCGTAATAATGTATTCATCAAAAGACACCATGTCCTGGGGTTTGCCCGCTGTAATAATATCAATGAACGTCTTTCCTTCAGATTCTCCGTGGAGAATGGAATCCTTTACCCTCAGGTTGCTTCCCAGAATTTCAAATGCAGCCACCCTGCCGCCGCCGATTTTTGGCAGCAACCGCTGGGAACAGACCCAACGGAGGGTATCAGCTAAGCGTATCCGGATCTGTTTTTCTTCTTCAGTGGAAAACATGCCCAGAACACGATTGACGGTCTGCCCTGCATCCACCGTATGAAGGGTTGAAAGGACAAGATGGCCTGTTTCTGCTGCTGAAAGACCTATTTCGACGGTTTCCCTATCCCTCATTTCACCCACCAGGATCACTTTTGGGGCCTGACGCAACGCGGCTCTCAGCCCATTGGCAAAGGTATCGAAATCCGCACCCAATTCCCTCTGGTTAAAAGTGGATTTTTTCTGCGGGTGCTGATATTCAATAGGGTCTTCAAGGGTAATGACATGAACGGATTTTGTTTCATTGATTTTATCCAGCAATGCGGCAAGAGAAGTTGTTTTACCCGAACCGGTCGCTCCGGTCACAAAAATAATGCCGTTTTTTTCTTCCGCCATCCGGTGAAATGCCTTGGGTAATTCCAGCTCTTCAATGGTCGGAATCTTGGTTTCAAGCTTTCGCAGAACAATTGAATACCGAGCCGATCTTGAAAAAATATTAACGCGGAACCGGGCTTTATTCCCAAGCTGATATGATAGATCGCAGGACCCTTCACGAATGAGCGTTTCCATCAGCTTGCGGTTATTATTAATCAAATTCAATGCCACAATTTCCGTCTGAAAAGGCGTCAGCACCTTGAAATCAGGCTCAAAATGAACGGGAACCAGCTGACCGGAGCTTTCAACCTGCAGAGGTTTTCCCGGGGTAAAATTCAGATCGGAAACATTCTCATGGGAGTCCAGCATTTTTGATAGAATATGATCAATCTGTTGTTTTTTCATGCCATTTTCCTTTTATTGTATCTTTAGGAGGACCGTCTATGCCTCGGTAAAATCAGCCGGCGGGGTTTTCAAAAATGACCTGAATAAAGACTTGTTATTGGCCTTATTATAGGCAGCATCAGCGCTGATCCATCCTTTTTTATACAAATTCATGATGGCATCATCCAGCAATTGCATCCCATATTGCTTTCCTGTCTGGATCATGGAAGGCACCTGGTGGGTTTTGGCTTCACGAATGAGATTTCTTACCGCAGGGGTTGCCACCAGGATTTCAAGGGCTGCACACCGGCCTTTTTTATCTATTCTTTTAAATAGGGTCTGGGCAATGATGGCCCGCAACCCGTCTGCCAGTGTGGAACGGATCTGGGCCTGCTCCGTGGACGGGAACACCTCGATGATCCTGTCAACGGTTTTCGCGGCACTGGATGTATGAAGCGTGCCGAACACCAAGTGACCGGTTGATGCAGCTTCAATGGCAAGGGAAATGGTTTCAAGATCCCTTAGTTCACCGACCAGAATAATGTCGGGATCTTCACGCAGCGCACCTCTTAAAGCAGACGAAAATGTTTTGGTGTGTAATCCGACTTCCCTGTGGTTTACAATACAGTTCTGGCTTCTGTGAACAAACTCGATGGGATCTTCAACCGTTATGATATGATCTTTTCTGACTTTATTGGCCTGGTCAATGATTGCTGCAAGGGTGGTTGATTTACCGGATCCCGTGGGACCAGTTACAAGAACAAGACCGCGGGGCAGCTCTGCAAGTTTTGAAATAACAGGCGGAAGACCCAGCTGTTCTACCGTTAAAACCTCAGAGGGAATTTCGCGAAAAACAGCGGAAATCCCGCTCTTTTGCATGAAATAATTAGCCCTGTACCGTGCCAGCCCCGGGATTTCATATCCGAAATCCACATCACCGGTTTCTTCAAAGATCTTGATCTTCTCCTGAGACGTAATTTCATAGAGAAGCCCTCTTAGTTTGTCGCTGGTGAGGGTATCATATTTAATCCGTTGGATATCGCCATGAAGCCTTAATGCAGGCTGCTGTCCGGAGGACAGGTGGAGGTCAGAAGCCCCCTGCTCATGCATCAGCTTAAAGAAAGCATCAATTTCAGCCATTGCCAATGCCCTTTTTAGTTAAATAATTATCTTACACTATGCTTGCTTTAAAAATTTCAAGGTGGAATCAGTTTCGTCGGCAGCCTTATTTTCTTCCTTGGTCATCTCAAGCATTTTTGAATGTGTTTCAAGAACAGCGCTGATCTGCATCTCAAGCTGAATCCGCTGACGTTTCAGTTCAATAATATCGCTATGGAGTTGAGAGAGTCTTTTGTGCGCCCTGTTCAATATTTTTTCCGCCTCAACCTCAGCATTGGCAATGATGATCTCGGAGGATTTTTTTGCATTTTCCTTCATCTGGTCCAGGACTTTCTGGGATTGAATCATGGCATTTTTCATGGAATTTTCTCTTTTCCGATAGCCTTGATTCTCCAGATTCAGCCGATGATTTTCTTCATGGAGATTTTGAACGGAATGATTCAGATGATCCAGTTCCCTGGCAACATCTTCAAGAAAATGGTCCACTTCCTGAACATCAAACCCCCTGAATCTTGTCGTGAATTCTTTTTGCTTAACCACCAATGGTGTTATTCCCATAAAAAAATACCCCGCTTTTTATTATGCTAAAGTGAGCGCCAACCTTAAAAGGCTGTCCACAACAAACGTCTGCAAAAAAATAATTGCCAATATTACGATGACAGGCGTCACATCAAGGCCGCCAAAATTCATAGGAAGCCGTTTTCTGATCTGATAAAAAACCGGCTCAGTTGCCGTATTGATGAACCGTACAATTGGGTTGTAAGGATCGGGGTTCACCCATGACAGCACAGCACCGGCAATCACAATATACATATAAAAAGTAAGCCCATAATTCAAAACAATAGCTATGGCCTTAAAAAAATTAGCTAAAACGAACATTTATGTTACCTTTTTTTTTGTGATTTCCATGTTTCCTGGATACAGTGGTTAACAATGAATACAGCAAAAAGTCAAGTTTTTTTGAATATTTAGCCTGATTAAATTTCCACGTTTGCGGATTGACATCTGCAGGCGAATAGTTTATTAATGGTTTAACCATTTGGTTCCATTTCATAATCCGGGAGTGTCAATATGGGCAATTTTCAATTAAAAGAGATTAAATCCGTCTCTTATAAAAAAGCAGAAATAAAAAAAGGCTACACAGATCAATCCCTTCGCATCAATCTGAACTCGAATGATATCATTATCAACACAATTGATAAAAAAACCAAACATATATTTATCGGCGGGAAAGGATATGACCTCTGGCTTTTATGGAATTGTGTTTCCGGAAAAACCAGGTGGAATGATCCTGAAAATGCCGTCTGCATCTCATCCGGGCCTCTTGGCGGCACTCCCGGCTATCCGGGCGGAGGGAAAAGCATTGTAACCTCCATTTCCCCCCTGACCGGAGCCCCCATTGATTCCAATGTCGGCGGGTATTTCGGACCCTATAAGAAATTTTCCGGATTTGATGTCATCCAGATTGACGGCAAAGCGAAAAAAGACAGGGTTATCCTGATTGATGGGATCGAAAATATGATTAAAATTTTTGAGGCAAAAAACCTTCCCAAAGATTCCTATGAATTATCCGATCACCTGACCCGGCATTTTGATCCGGACAAACCCGTTAATGTTTCCGTTGTAACTGCTGGCCCGGGGGCCGAGCACACCTTTCTCGGATGTCTGAACTTTTCCTGGTGGGATAGCGGGCGAAAAAGAGTCCGTTACAAACAAGCCGGCCGCGGCGGCATAGGGACTGTTTTTGCCGATAAGCGGATTAAGGCTGTTATTGCCCGATATGGCGCCGTTTCAATGAAATCCAACAACCCTGCCGATCTCGAAGCACTCAAGCTGGTTACAAAAAATCATGCTAAGGAAATCCATGATCTGGACCCAAAGCAAAACCGAATGGCCCTTGTTGGAACCACTCATCTGGTTCCCATCATGAATGACCATGATTGTTTACCGGTCCATAATTTCAAATTCGGTTCTCATCCGGAAAGCAAGGCCATTGGTGAAGATATCTATGAACACATATTTGACAAAGGGTTTGACGGCTGCTGGCGAGGGTGTGCCGTTGCCTGCGCCCACGGTGTAAAGGATTTTTATCCCCTGACAGGCCCTTATCAGGGCAAACAGGTGTTTGTGGACGGACCGGAATATGAGACCATTGCCGGTTGCGGCTCAAACCTGGGAATTTTTGATGCCCACACCATTCTTGAAATCAATTTCTATTGCGATGCCTATGGTATGGACACCATTTCCGTTGGAACATCTCTTGGATTTGTCATTGAATGTTTTGAAAACAGTTTGATCACAAAAGATCATACCGGCGGAATGGATTTAAGCTTTGGAAACCGATTCAACACCCTTGAAATTATCCATCAGATGGCAAGGGGTGAAGGTTTTGGGGCCATCGTTGGTCAAGGTATCAGGAATATGAAAAAAATCTTTGCAAAAGACTTTGGTGCAGACTCTGCCTTTATGCAGGACATCGGCATGGAATCCAAGGGGCTTGAATTTTCAGAATATATAACAAAGGAATCCCTTGCCCAGCAGGGAGGCTACGGCCTTGCCCTGAAAGGCCCCCAGCACGATGAAGCCTGGCTGATCTTTCTTGATATGGTTCACAATTTCATGCCCACCTTTGAAAACAAGGCGGAAGCCCTTCACTGGTTCCCCATGTTCAGAACATGGTTCGGTCTTTGCGGCCTGTGCAAGCTTCCGTGGAATGATATTGTTCCGGAAGACAATAAAAAAACGCCTGAGCCTGCAAAAGTGATGAAGCATGTAGGTTGGTATGCGGATTTCTTCAGCTCTGTTACCGGACGAAAAACCGCGCCAAAGGACATTATCACCATGAGCGAGGCAGTGTATAATTTCCAAAGGGTTTTCAACCTGAAAATGGGGTTTGGCACAAGAGAACATGATACCGTGCCTTACCGGGCGGTCGGCCCTGTGACAATCGAGGAATATGAGTCCCGCAAAGAAAGATATGACGGGCAGCTGAAGGACAAATACGGTTTTGATATCAGCAGCATGGACACCCAAGAAAAACTGTCTGCTTTGCGGAAAAAAAGAGAAGAACAGTATGAAATGCTCAAAGATGCAGTGTATGAGCGCCGGGGATGGACAAAAAACGGTATTCCCACTGTTAAAACCGTCCGGCGATTGGGCATTGATTTTCCTGAAGTTATGGAAATCCTGAAAAAAAACGGGGTTGAATAAACAATGATCGAAGTGGATGGAAAAAAAATCCCCTGGTCTGAGGGTATGACCCTTGCCGGTCTTTTGCAGGAGCTTGACAATGTTGAGTTTTGCTCAGTGATCCGCCTGAACGGAAAACTTATATCCAGCCCGAAATTTTCAGAAACAAGGGTCAAGGATGAGGATAAAATAGAACTTCTTCCCCTGGTGGCAGGGGGATAATATGATGATTTTGCAGTTTTAGCTTCACAAATCCCGGCCTGTCTGCTAATAATTATTGGGTTATAGACAGGCCGTTCATTTTAACATAAAAAAAGAAAGAACCGATTGAAACGATTTCTATTATTTTTAAAAAACCTATTCTTAAAAAAATCTTTTGCCCCACCTGTTTCTATCCCGGAACCCACCCCTTCTCCAGCGGCAGAGCCTCTTCAAACACCTCATTCACGGCCGGTTAAAAAAAAATGGAGCCCTCTTGATTTTCCGGTTGAACCTGTTGAAGGAGAGACCAGGTTTCATGACCTGAATCTTCATTGGGGCATTCTTCACGCCATCGCAGACCTGGAGTTCAATTATTGCACACCTGTCCAGGCCAAACTTCTTCCCCATACCCTTGAAGGAAAAGATGCCACAGCCAAAGCACAAACAGGAACAGGGAAAACTGCAAGCTTTATTATTACCATTCTGGCGGCATTTCTAAAGAGGCCTCAAAAAAACAATAACGGAACCCCAAGAGCTTTGATACTTGCTCCTACCAGAGAGCTGGTCCATCAGATTGAAAAGGATTTTAAAGCCCTTGCAAAATACACCCGGTTTAAAATATTGGCCGTATACGGCGGGACCGGATATCAGGAACAGCAGAAGGTTTTAAAATCAGCTCCTGTTGATGTGATTGTAGCGACACCAGGCCGTCTTATGGATTTTATGGATAAAAAACTGATCCATACTTCCAAAGTAGAGATCATTATCATTGATGAGGCGGACCGAATGCTGGACATGGGGTTTATCCCTGATGTCCGAAGAATTATCCTTACCACACCCCATAAAAGCAAACGGCAGACCTTGTTTTTTTCAGCCACTCTGACCCCTGAAGTGTTAAGACTGGCCCAAACCTGGACAACCGAAAATGCCGTTAAAATCGAAATCGACCCGGCGCAAACAGCCGCAGACAGCGTACGGCAGATAGTCTACATTACAACAGAAGCCGATAAATTCAAGCATGTATATAACCTGATTACCAGTGAAAACCTGACCCGTGTGATCCTGTTTGTGAACCGGAAGGATACGGCCAAATATCTGGCATCAAAGTTTGAAAGCTTTCATCAAAGATGCAGTGTACTTTCCGGTGATATTCCCCAGGATAAACGGTTCAAGGTATTGGAAAATTTTAAGGCCGGCAGGATCAATCTTCTTGTGGCAACCGATGTGGCTGCGCGTGGCCTGCATATTGAAAATATCAGCCATGTGATCAATTATGACCTTCCCAATGAGCCGGACCATTATATTCACCGCATCGGCCGCACAGGCAGAGCCGGGGCCTCCGGAATATCCATCAGTTTTGCCGATGAAACAAGTTCGTTTTTCATCCCGGAAATTGAAAAAGTTCTGGGCTATAAGATTACCTGCGAATATCCATCCGAAGCCCTGGAAAAAGAATTGCCGGAGCCCAGGAAAAAATTCCTCTCAAAACCCAAGCCTGTCAAAAGGATACCGTTTAAACGCAAACCAAAACCCTAACCCTTCGATATCCATTCTTGACACTTTAGGATTATTCAGTGTAAATGGGATAGCTTGATGTAACCGGCAATTATCATTAAAGGAGTTAAACATATTATGTTTGGTCTTGGAATGCCTGAGATTTTATTAATTCTGGCCATAGCGCTGATCGTTATCGGGCCGCAAAAACTGCCGGACCTTGCCAAAACCCTGGGCCGTGCCATGGGTGAATTTAAAAAAGCGGCTCAGGAGTTCAAACGAAGCATTGATGTGGAAACCACTGTTAAAGATATCAAAGATATCGATTTACCCAAAACGGATCTGAAAGATATTTTAAAAGAAGCAAATGCCAAGGATGACCCGGTTTCTTCAATCAAAACCGACACTGATTCAGGAAATCCTGAGCCAAAAGGAGAACCGGTTTCTAAGGATCAAACTGCCGGTGAAACAGGCGCTGCTGTTACCAATAACCTCAAAAATTAAAAACCTGACCCCATGACAACCGAAGATAGAAGCCCTTTTACAGAACATCTGAGTGAACTTAGAGATCGTCTGATACGCTCTGCCATTGCCGTTTTCGTCGGGTTTTGTATTGCCTATTTTTTCAAAGAGGAATTATTTGAAATTCTAACCGCGCCCCTTGTCAAGGCCATTGGCGACAGCAAAAACACTCAGATGATTTTTACCGGGCTTCCCGAAGCCTTTTTTACCTATATGAAAGTTTCATTTATAGCCGGTGTTGTTGTATCTACACCCGTTCTTTTTTATGAATTCTGGATGTTTATTTCTCCCGGGCTTTACAGAAAAGAAAAAAAATATTTTTTACCCATTGTTTTATTATCTGTTTTTTTCTTCATCATTGGTTCGTCTTTTGGCTATTTCATCGCTTTCCCTTATGGATTTAAATTTTTCCTTGAATTTTCAACCGATACCATCCATGCCATGCTGTCAATGAAGGAATATCTTTCTTTTGCTTCAATGTTGCTTCTCGCCTTTGGGTTCATTTTTGAACTGCCTTTGGTTCTGGCCTTTATGGCCAGAATGGGACTTGTTACCGTTCCTTTTTTACAAAAAAACAGAAAATATGCAATCCTGATCATTTTTATTGTAGCCGCGGTGCTTACCCCCGGCCCTGACGTTATCAGCCAGCTGATGATGGCAGTTCCCTTAATGATATTATATGAAATCGGTATTATCGGTGCAAAAATGTTCGGTAAAAAACCGGATTCAGACTTGGAGCAAGAGCCGGATTCCACGGAAGAGTCCGATGCAGATGATAAAACGGAAGAAAGCTGACGCCCATCTGATTTCAGACTTTTTTATATTGACTTTCACCTTATATTGGGTGTAAAAAAATTAACGTATATGAATGGACATCCCCGGTAGCTTTGATGAAAGCGCCCGGAAACGACATAATAAATTGTAATCAAAAAAAGGAGCAGAATTGATCATGAACAAAAAATTGCTGACTTGGCTTTTTGTTGCAAGTATTGCTGTAATTTTTGTTGCTACGGGACTTAATGCCGGAACAAAGGTCGCCGACACAATAAAAATGGACGCCAATGCCTACACCAAACGGACAAAAAACCCGCCGAAATTCGAATTTGTTGAATTCACTCACAAGAAACACATTGATGAATACAAACTTGCCTGTGGCGAATGTCATCACGACAAGGACAAAAAACCTTTGACTCTCAAAGCCGGTGATAATGTCCAGAAATGTTCGGAATGCCACAATGTAATGGAAAAAGACAAGGCTAACCCGAAAGATATCAAAGCACTTGAAAACGCCATGCACAATAATTGCATTGAATGTCACAAACAAGCCAATATTAAAGCAGGCGATCCAAAAGGTCTGAAAGGCAATGCTCCGGTTTCATGCAACAATTGCCATACACCCGCAAAATCTTAAATTTAAATTTATTTTTAGGTAACCGAGAGGTTTTTCGATTTTATCGGGAAACCTCTTTTATTTTGGAAGTCTTGTATGTGATTGCCATCCTGATCAAAGAAGGGGCCCAAGAGGGACTCCCAAGTGCATGAATATGAGTGTATGTTCCAAATGTATTCTGTTTGAAAAAGCCGTCTTTTTTATCAATGATACCCTTTCCCCGCTCCATTCTGAAGGCCATTTCATGGTCTTTATAGTCAATGTCGAGGATGCTGGAATATCGAAATTCATGACCCCTTAATGTTTCGCCTGTCTTGAAAAACGGATTCTCATGGATCACTTCAACCTTAGTATAACCATGACCCTGGGGCTGTCTGCAAAGCCCGAAACGGATCGGAAAAACCCCTGACATGGGGTATTCCTTACCCTCCAGCAGGATGCTTTGTCCTAAAAAAATCAGCCCGCCGCACTCGGCATAAATGGGAAGACCCATTTGAGATAATCGTTTCAGATCTTCTCTGAATCCCCTATTCTGAGATAATTCAGGAGCATGGGTTTCCGGGAATCCTCCTCCCATGTAGATGGCATCAACATCCGGTATCGATGCCTCTTTCAGGGGGCTGACGAATACGATCTTTGCTCCGAGTTTTTTCAAGGCTTCAATATTGTCCGGATAATAAAATTGAAAGGCTGAATCTCTGATAATGCCGATGGTCACCTTTTCGGGTCCAAAAAATGAATTTCCAAAAATTTCAGGAATGATTTCAGCAACGGGGGAATCACTTTGACAGACATCGCTGTTCAATACATCATATAATCCCATGAGATCTATATTGCCTTGGATGGCTTGAACAGCCGATTGAATGGCCCTGCCTGAAAAAAGATGCTCTTCGGATGTGACAAGTCCCATATGCCGTTCGGGAAAATCTTCAGCATCCAGTTTTGGAATTGCCCCGAATACCGGTATCCGGCAGAATTTTTCGATGTTGTCCCGAACCTTTTTCTCATGGCGTTTGCCAGCCACACGATTCAGAATCACCCCAATTATCCGGATATGGGGATCAAATTTCATGCAACCGAGAACCAGCGCTGCCATGGTGCGGGTAGCTTTGGTACAGTCCAGGATAAGCAGAACCGGTAGATTCAAGAGTTTTGCAAGTTCTGCCGTAGAAGTAGAGCCATCCGTATCAATGCCGTCATAAAGACCCCTGTTGCCTTCGACAACAACAATGTCGCAATCATTTGAATGCTCTAAAAAAGATTGTTTTACAATTGTGGCTGGACACAGAAATGTGTCCAGATTATGGCAGGGACGACCGGCTGCTTTTGAAAGCCAGCCGGCGTCAATATAATCCGGCCCCTTCTTAAAGGGTGAGACCTTAAAGCCTTTTTCCTTCCATGCAGCGGTAATGCCAAGGGAAATCACTGTTTTTCCGGATCCACCCCTAAGACCGGCAATAATTACGCCCGGTACTTTTTTACCGCTGTTTTGCATGAACCCTTTAAGCCCGAGGCTTTTTTATTTTATTCTTCGCCTTCAGACGAGTGTTGGATACCGGAACCTTTGAGTCCATACATGGTTGTGCTTCCGGAAGACCAGTATTCAAGCACGCCTTCTTCAACTAATTTGTTGACAACTTTCTTAATGTCTCTTGGTTTATCATCCGGAAAAATTTTCGAAAAATCATTAAAATAGAACTTGGTCTTGGTGCCGGCTTTTTTTGTCATCCATTCCATAACTGCCTGGGTTGCAGCTTCTTTATTAGCAAGAAGATCACTCATTGTCATTCTCCTTAGAATTGAAATGTTTCAGCCGGAGTGAAAAATTCACCCCGGCCTCAACATATTTATATAAAATTACGGTTCAACAATTCTTCTTAGAATTTGAACTGAGTTGTCTGGCGCCAGCTCATGTAAGCCTGCTGACGGAAATCATCAATGAGATGATGGGTAAACTCAATTTCACAGGCATTAAAGAATTTTTCCCAACCAATTCTTTCTGCCCAATCACCAACGCGCTCATATTTGTTTGCGCCTTTTGCATAGGCTTCCACGATTCTCTTAATAGCTGCCGTCATGGAAGGCCATCTCGGCATTTCATTGGGAAGGAAGGCTACAACAACCTTGGAGAATTTGGGTGCGGAAATCCTGTTGGAAACCTTGCCGCCAGCCATCAGAACAATACCGTCACCTTCTGTATCAGCCAAAGGCATTGAAGGACACATGGTATAGCAGTTACCGCAATACATGCATCTTTCATTTTTAACTTCAACGGATTTTACTTCCTGGCCGTTGGGCAGTTTTACCTTTGCCGGTTTAATGGCTGCAGTGGGGCAGGCAGAAATGGCCAAAGGAATTTCGCAGACTTTGTCAAGGTATTCATGGTCCAGCATGGGTGGTTTTCTGTGATATCCGAGGATGGCGATATCAGAGCAGTGAACCGCACCGCACATATTCAGACAGCAGGCCATGGAAACCCTGAGCTGTGCCGGAAGTCTCATATCCTGGAAGTCGGAAAACAATACATCCATTGCAGCCTTTACCGTACCGGAAGCATCGGTTGCAGGGGTATGGCAGTGGATCCAGCCCTGGGTATGAACGATATTTGAAATACCGGCGCCGGTTCCGCCGATGGGAAACTTGAAAGATCCACCGGCAAATTTTCTGGATTTCAGATCATTCTTCAAAGGCTCAACTTTATCCTTTGAATCAACCATGAATTCAATATTATTACGAGTGGTAAATCTGACATACCCATCACAATGTTTATCTGCAATATCACAGATTTCATTGATCAAGCTGGTAGACATCAGGCGTGCGCCACCGACTCTTACGGTATATAATTCATCTCCTGAATCGCCGACATGCACCAGGACACCCGGCTCAAGGATTTCATGGTGGGACCATTTGCCCTTGTTCTTTGCAATGACAGGAGGATAAAAATCGTTATAGTCTTTCGGACCGATGTCGGTAATCCTGTTTTCCATCGGTTTGTCTGGATTATAACCAGTAGAAATAAATGCCATTATAATTCTCCCTTTCTATCTAAGATGGTGTTTTCTGTATTCATCAACATCGCGTTCCCAGCCGCCGGTTACCTCATCTTCTTTCCAGAAGATGTACGGGTTGGTTCTCGGGTAGGATACGTGCTGTGGCATCGGTTCAATACCAGTTACTTCGAGAAGTTTCTGGAATCCCTGACGCATGATCAGCTCGCCCAGTCTTTCACGGTTTTTACCTTCTTCCATCCACCAATCCCAAACATTTTCAATGACTTCTGTAATTGCTGCATAATCATTGTCAGGATTGACTTCTACAAACGGAACCAGCAATGAACCCATCTGGGCGCCATCCAGGATCGGGGCCTTTGCACCGACAAGGATGGAAAGACCGGTATCTTTACCTATCTTAAGTGCTCTCGGCATAACATTGATACAATGCATGCAACGGGTGCAGTTGGAATTATCTATGGTAAGTTTTTTGTTTGCAAATCTCATGCATTTTGTCGGGCAGAGGCTCAGAACTTCTTTTTCTAGATCAAATTTTCCCCAATCTCTGCTTCCGCGGTATGCGCCTGCATTGGCAGGATATCCAGCTGCATTTTCAACATATTTGTTCACGGCATCCTGATCGATCCGGATATCATCTTTCCAGGTACCGATAAAGGACATGTCGGAGCGTGCGATTGATGCTACACAGCAGTTGGGGCAGCCATCCAGTTTGAATTTGAATTTATACGGGAAGGCAGGTCTGTGAAGCTCATCCTGGTAGTTGTTGGTCAAAAAGAAAACCAATGCATTGGTATCATAGCAAGCATATTCACATCTGGACTGGCCCAGGCAGTCAGACGGGGTTCTCAGGTTGGAGCCTGATCCGCCCAGATCCTGGCCAAGGTCATGGGTCAGCGTCCAGAATATTTCTTCAAGCTGGCGGGTCTGTGTGCCCAGAAGGATGATATCGCCGGTTGAGCCATGCATATTGGTCATACCGGAACCGCGAAGATCCCAGAGTGCTGTCAATTGTCTTAGATAATCAGCTGTATAATATTTTCCGGCCGGCTGATTCACCCGCACAGTGTGGAAATGCTCTACACCAGGGAACAATTTGGGCTGATCGCAATATCTTCCGATAACACCGCCGCCGTAACCAAAAACACCAACGATGCCGCCATGTTTCCAGTGAGTCCTGCCGTGTTTGAAAGACAGCTCCAAAACACCCAGGAGATCGTCTACGCAATCCTGGGGCATCTGGAATTCAACACCTTCGACATTCTTTGCTCTTTTTTCAGCCTGAGCTTTCATGTCAGAGACAAAGCTAGGCCAGGGGCCGGATTCCAGTTGGTCCAGTAAAGGAGTCTTATGTTTTGCCATTTACTTACCTCCGTTAATAGTTAATTTACATTCACTAATGAAAAGGTTATCCATACTTTTCATTTAATAATCTATTCCTTTGTTATTCCGACGGGTTAGCTTAATAACCCGCTTGTTAAAAAAATATTCCCGAAAAAATAACATTGCAGATATAAAATTTCTGTTTCAACATGTCAATTAAAAAAGGTTTTTTTTACAAGGTTTTAAAAAACCCATGGATAATTCTGCAATGAGTTTCAAGGTTTTCCATTATCAATTGATTTTCTTCCGGGTTCATATCGCCGGATTCCATGACCGTTACCAGGATATTCATTGTCTGCTCCAGGCCCCACTCCTTTGCAAAGGCAATAAAGCTCAGTTTTAAATCCCCATAATCATACTCTTTGGATTTTTCATCCAGTGCTTCCAAAAACCCGTTAATTGTTGCCCTTATGATGTCATCCCCAAGAATTGCAGCTTTGCCTGTACCATCCAGGCGGTCCAGACGCATTCTTATGGAGAGGTTGAAAAAGAAGAACAGCAATGAGGGCAGGATATGATTTTTTTTATCGGCCTCATTTAATCCGAATTCGGTTAATGCCAAATATCCTCGAACCGTGATAAGTTTTACATGGAATCGACCGCCTGCCTGTTTGACAACAAAATCACCAGCTGCATGATGCCAGGGAAAAATCTGTTCAAACGTTTCAATATCATAATAATACGTTAAGATCCGCGCCGCTTCCCGATAGATCGGAAGTGCGGTTTTCTCCTTCAGATAGCGGCAGCTGCCGTCGGAATCCCATATCACAATCTGTCTTTGACCATGGCGGGTTGTGATATGAAATTCTTTATAGCCTTCAAACCACTCCCCTAAAAAAAAACCGATTCTTCTATTCTTTATTTCGAATATTTCCAGGCCGCATACGCGAGGAAGATATTGTTTCATGAAAGCCTTATTTAATCTTGAAATAAAAGAATATTCAGTTTCTATTAAGGCCAGGCCGGGGCCGGAAACCGCACCATTAAGAACAAACAAGCAGGTGCACAAATTCTTAAGCTCAACCCTGATTTTCAAAGGGTGATAAAAGGCACCATGCTTTTCAAGAAAAACTGAAATGCTGTCAATATCATCACTTGTGGCAGGTCTTTGAAAAACAGCCTTAAGACCTGTGATAAGCATTGAAAACCTATTTTTGGATAAGACTTCGCAGGAAGCAAAAAAATAATCCCCAACACTAATTCCTGTGCCATGGCTCATTATTCCTGACAAGGGCATTTCCCATAGCGCTGACCCGGGAACAATTTCTTTTTCTTCACCCGATATAAAAAAATGAAACCGGTTTTTTCCCATCAGGCTTTTCTATGGGGCAAAAGCTCTTCTTTTAATTGTTCGGCAACTTTATATCCAAGTGCTTCGGCTTTATCACAATGGGCAACGGCTTTATCAAAATCGCCAGCCTCAAGATAGGCCACACAAAGATTATTATGAGCAACGGGGAAATCCGGAGCTATTTTTATAGCCTCAAGATTGGCTTCAATCCCTTCCCGGACCAGTCCCCTCATGAAATAGGCAGTTCCAAGGGTGGTATAGGCCTGGACAAAATTTTTATTATGGATAATGGCCTTTTTTAGATTCTTGACGGCTTTATCCACTTTTTCTTCATCTTCTTTTGGATTTTTTCCGTCCACCATCTGTAACAGAACAAAGGCCATATTTGCATAGCCTTCGGCAAACCCGGCCCTTGCTTTGGTTGCGCTTTGGTTATACCTGTAGCACCCTTCAAGATCATTTCTCTGAAGGCAAATGCCGCCTAAAAGAACATAGGCTTCGGCCAGCGTCGGGCTGCAGTCAATGGCGTCATGAAGCACTTTTTCCGCCTCTGCATATTCCTGTTTTCCCATGAGGGCCACTGCAAGGTTGTAATGGGTTGTCCCACATTCCTCATTGCCGGTTAACTGGCCTCTTAACCGGGCAATATGTTCATCCGCACTTTTTGGCAAACCGTTTGCCTGATTTATATCCGTCATTATGACTATCCTTATATGATTGTGAAAATTAATTGATCAATTGAAATCCGATATACTATTTCTGATACAGTTTTGTGTCAAGCCCCATTAAAAGTATTCAGCATTTTCAAATTAGGCTTGAACCTGAGCAAGACTTATGATAGCTGGTATGAAGAAATCTTCTATCAAACAATTATTTTATTTACAGATTATTTACAAGGCAGGCAAAGGACATGAAACCAGGTTGCTATACCGCATTAATCACCCCTTTCAATCAGGCAGGAGAGCTTGATCGGGAAGGTTTGGAACAACTCATCAATTTCCAGGTTGAAAATGGGATCACCGGGATACTTGCCACCGGCACCACAGGTGAAAGCCCCACATTCAAATGGGCGGAGCACGATTATGTCATTGCGCTGGTTGCAGAACTTGCCAAAAATAAATGCCTCAGGATCGCCGGAACAGGCAGCAATAACACAGCAGAAGCCCTGGAAGCCATCGACCATGCAGCCCGGGAAAATGTGGATGCCGTTCTCATGGTCGATCCGTATTACAACGGCCCCAGTTCCCTTGAAATCAGAAGAGAATACTATGAAATTGTTGCGGGAAAATTTCCAAATCTGAACATCATCCCCTATATCATCCCGGGAAGGACCGGTGCCCAGATGCTGCCCCAGGATCTGGCCATCCTGGCAAAAACCTGCCCCAATGTGACCAGCGTTAAAGAGGCCACCGGCAATATTGAAAATATGAAGCTGACCCGCAAATACTGCGGGAATGATTTCATGATTTTCTCAGGGGATGATGCCCTGGTCTTTGATATCATGACCCATCCTGAAATCAAAGCCTGCGGCTCTATTTCGGTTATGTCCAACATCGCTCCGAAATTCATGACTGAGCTTGTAACCCTGCTGAACCAGGGTGATATCGCCGGGGCCATGAAGATTCAGACGGCCTTGAAACCATTGCTGGATCTGGTTGTTGTAACCACCCAGGAAACCTGTGAGTTCGGACCTGTGACCTGCAGATCAAGAAATCCGGTTCCCGTTAAAACCCTGATGCAGCTCTTGGGCATGCCTTCGGGGCCCTGTCGAAAGCCCCTTGGGAAAATGACACAAAAAGGATTTATTATCCTTCTTGATGCAGTCAGGGGGGTTTTTTCAAATCACCCGGAAATATTTGAGCCCATTGCGTCATATTTCAATGTGGATATTGAAAAAAGACTAAATGATCCTCAATTCCAGAAAAATCTCTGGTACGGCTACTGATTCTTTTTGGCACAAGATAGCAAGGGGCCATGCCGGAAAGACCCGGCATGGCCCCTTTAACGATTGGTATTAAATAGCTAGTTTTTGTCTTTCACTTTGAATTTTTCCTGTCCTGTTTGGAAAAAAGTGGCTTTCAGCCAGTCAAACCCAAACTGTAAGAGCTTGATATCATCCTTTTTGATACTTTCAATTTCATCTTCCAAAAGATCATATCTTGAAAGAAAAGTGGTGTTGAAAACAAAGTCCCTGAATTTATCGATATTATAGCAGACCAGAAAGAACATCTTTTTGCTTTCTTCTGTAAGTCTCATGCTCGGCGGCAAAGATTTTTTCCGGACAATGAGTTCCATCCAGCCGTCATTGACCTGGTCCCGAAGGTCAACCCCTTGGTCCTGACGCCATTCCGCCACAGTCCATTGTTTAGGCTCGTCAAATCCCAGGCAATGGGCCTCTTTTACGGTAAAAAAGAATTCATCCTTTTCACCTTTTTCTCCTGAATAACTCAAAGCCCCCACGCCCAGGGGATAATACCGGCAGGTCGTGGGGCGGTGTTCATAGATGGCACAGCCGTCTTTATCTTCAACAAATGGGCATGATTTTTTTTCATCATCCAGAAGCTTCAAAGTCGCGACGGGAAGGCCCGCCTTTTCAAGGATCTCCGGCTTGGTGAATATGGCAAGGAATTCTTCCGAACTCATATCCAGCTTTCTTCTCATGGTCAGAATATCATAAGGAGTCAGCAGGATATCAATGCCCCGGCAGCAATCTGTAAAGCATTTCACACCCTTGTGGCATTGAAACTGAAATCTGCTTTTCAGACTAAGCTGTTCCGGTGGTATTTCTGATTTTTTTTTAGTGGTATCGGTCATTATCTCTTCCTTATTGTATTTTAACAGTTTCTCAAAAATGTGGACTATACGGAAAAGATACAATAATGTCAAATGATTACGCCTTTTTCATATTTGCGGCAGCTGGAATACGACGGGCTCCGGACCAAAATCAATTGACAGATGTTCTTTTTCAAAATAAATAACATAAAAACAGTTTTACGCACCATAGGAAAGATTCATATTTTTGTAAATCACTTTGAGAGGTTTTCATGAAAATCAGAAAAGCGGTGTTTCCGGTAGCCGGTCTTGGCACACGATTTATCCCCGCCACCAAAGCCATGGCAAAAGAGATGCTCCCGGTTGTGGACAAACCGATTATTCAATATGCAGTGGAAGAAGCGTTTAAGGCCGGTATTGAACAGATTATCTTTGTCACCGGCCGGGGCAAAAAAGCCCTGGAAGACCATTTTGACCGGTCCTTTGAAATCGAACACACATTGATGGAAAAAGGAAAAGACGACCTCTTAAAGCAGATCCAGGAGCTTGTGCCGCAAACCGGGACCATTGTTTATACCCGTCAGAATCAACCATTGGGGCTTGGTCATGCCATCTGGTGCGCCAGAGACATTGTGGGTGATGAACCCTTTGCCGTTCTTTTGGCCGATGACCTGATCCAGACCGATAAACCCGTTCTGACTGAAATGGTCAAAAAATTTGACCGACTCAGGGCTTCCATTGCCGCCATCATGGAAATTGAAAAAGACCAGACCGATAAATATGGTATCCTGAAAGCAACGCAGATCGAAGATGATATTGTCAAAATTGATGATATGATTGAAAAACCAAAGCCGGAAAACGCTCCTTCCAACCTGGCCATTGTGGGCCGGTATATTCTGACCCCCAAAATTTTTCATCACCTGGAAAAAGGCAAGAAAGGCGCCAATGGGGAAATCCAGCTTACTGATGCCATGCGGGCTCTTCTGAATGAACAACCCATTTTCGGATACCGGTTTAAAGGAAAACGATTTGACTGCGGCGATAAGGTCGGATTTCAGATGGCCAATCTTGCCTTTGCCCTGGAAAGACCGGACATGAGAGACAAACTGATCAGTTTTATCAGAGAAATTGAGAAAAAATTCTGACCGGCATCATGAATCTTTATACTGCTTATAAAGTTTCATCACTTTTTTGACATAGTTCTGGGTTTCTTCGTAGGGTGGAATCTGGCGATACTGGTCGACTGCCTCCGGGCCTGCGTTGTATGCGGCCAAAACCAAGTGCAGTTTGTTCTCATACCGTCTCATCAGTTCCTGAAGATATTTCACTCCGCCCATGATATTCTGTGCCGGATTAAACGGGTCCTGCACAGAAAGAGACTGGAAATTGCCCGGCATGATCTGCATCAATCCTTTTGCCCCTTTTTTTGAAACCGCCTCAGGATCAAACCCTGATTCAGCCTCAATCACGGCTTTGACCAGGGAGAAATCCACATCGTATTTCTCTGTGGCTTTTCTGATAATGGGGTCATATTCCGTGGTGCTGAAATTTCTTCTTATTCTTGCCGGCAGTTCTTTTATAAACAATTGGTATTTGGTAGATGTGGGGACATTGGTAAAATTAATAACCCCTTTTTTATCCACATACATATAAACATCTGCCACAGCATCATGGATAAAAATAATGCTCAAGAAAAACATCAGAAAATGGAAGAGGGGTTTTCTTTCCTTTTTCATTTTAGCCTGTTCTTGTATTCCTTTAGGACAAATTTCCCGGGAAACCCCGGCTTTGATACATATTGTCCCATATTTTTGATATAGGTTTCAACAATTTTATCCAATATCTCATCTTTGTCAGGGTCCATGATGAAATTGCGCTCAATCTTGTATTCATAGACCACCTTATCTCCCAGGACATTAAGAATATCCTGAAATTTAAAATCCGACAAGGGGTTGTCGCAAAACAAATCTTTTACGATTTTAATCTCCATATTTGCCTTCATCACCACAACACAGGCGACCTCGCTTATTTTACGGGACAAATCCGATATCACAAGGGTCTGGCCGTTTTCAAGTTCTATTGTCTTTATGATCCTTTCTTCCATTCTTATCCCGATCTTTTTTTTAACGATTTTGATTAATTTTTAGAACAATTCCAGCTGTTCGGGTTTCTTTTTTTCAGGCATCTGCTCCGCACTTTTTTCCATCCGGACCAGCTTTTTTTCAATATCTTCAATAAATAAAGAGCGTTGCCGTTTCAAGCGACTCCCATATATGCTTCTTTTTTTTGCATAAGTCAAACAAAGAATGTCCATGGCCCTTGTCATGGCCACATAGAAAAGGCGACGCTCCTCTTCCATATTGTCAATATGTTCGCCACCCCTTGCAAAGGGGATCAGCCCCTGTTCACACCCTGAAACAAATACAACCGGAAATTCAAGCCCCTTGGCAGCATGCAGGGTCAGAAGAGAAACCTTTTCCACATCATATTCCAGGATGTCTGCATCCTGATCAAGAGCGACGGCATCCAGAAATCCTTTCAGGTCATGATGAAGCCGTGAAAGGGATAAAAGCTTTTCAAAAGCTTGTTTTGTTTGATCATTTTTTTCCATGATCGCTTTCAACCCGACTTTTTCGCTCAAAAGTCTCAGCCGTGCTTCATTGTCAAGCAGTTGGATCTCATATCTCAGTGTTTGGAGATCTTCGGCGCTGAAGCTATCGGAAAAGGGTTCTTTCCCGATGGAATTTTCTTTCTGCACCATGCGTCTGCAAAGAGAGATTAGTTGAGAAATCCCGTCCATCTTCAGCATGCCACCCTTATCTGCGGCCTGGAAGGGGATACCGGCCTTCTCAAACACGCTGATGAACACCTCGCACTGTTTTCGGGTCCGGAAAAGGACGGCAAAATCCGAAAACGAATACTCTTTGGGATTATCAAATTCGGCTTTTCTTGAATCCATGGAGAAAAAAGAAGTCCCACCCACAAGGGTTTCAATCATTTTTGCAATGGTTATGGCTTCAGCCTGTTCAGACAGCGTCTCTTTGATGATCAGTTTTTTTATGGTTCCAATATCTGAAAAAATCCTGATTTTTTCATCATTTTCCACTGATTTGCTGATGACCTGGAAGGATGCGTCCAGAATGGTTTGCGCCGATCTGTAGTTTTTTGTCAGAATAATTTTTTCACACCCTGGAAAATCAATCTCAAACCGCTTGAAATAGATATTGTCCGATCCCCTGAATCCATAGATGGACTGATCCGGGTCGCCGATCACAACAATATGATTGTCTCTTGATATTAATTTTACCAGCTCATACTGTCCAAAATTCAAATCCTGGTATTCATCGATAAAAAGCTGCCGATACCGGTTACAAACCGATGAAAGGATATCTTCTTCTTTGGCCAGCATCTTCACCGTCAAAAAGATGAGATCCTCAAAATCCGCCACATTTCGCTTTTTGCATAGCGACCGGTACTCTTTATAAACCTGTCTAAAGCTTTCTGACCCGCCTTCTCCCGCGACTTTTTCCAGATCATCCTCCGGCTCCAGAAGATTCTGTTTGCAAAGACCGATCAGATGGTCTGCTGCATTGATGTCTTTCATTTTTGCTTTTTCGCCCAAGACTTCCCTGATCAGGGAAATCCGCGTGGAATCATCGGCAATGACCGCATCAAACCCTTTGTATTCCTTTAAAAGCGCGAGGCAAAAAGCATGAAAGGTCGCCGCCGTCACAGCTCTTTTTTGGCCCCCTGATTCCGGCAGATATTTTTTAATGCGTTTTTCCAGCTCTTTTGCTGCCTTGTTGGTAAATGTCAGTGCAAGAATGGACCCCGGATCAATGCCTTTTTCAGATATAAGATGTGCAATTTTAGCCGTTAGGGTACGGGTTTTGCCTGTTCCGGGCCCTGCCTGGATGACGATGGCCCGGGAAATCGATTCAACCGCCTTTTGCTGATCAGGATTGAGTCCTTCCAGTATATCCATATTCCGGTCGGTCAATAGAGACGGTTCCAGGGATTTGTTTATTTTTCTTTCAGCCCTTGCTTGCCTTTTGGCAATTGTCTTTTTCTGATTGTCCGGCCGGTCCTCAGAAGGGATAAATGAAAATGCCCTTTCCCCTTTAAGACTTTGTTTTTCACCTCTTGAAAAAATACCGACCTTGCCGAATTCCCCGTCATAGCCGGGTTCTATCTGAATTCTGCCTTCCCGCATCCGCTTCACAGCTTCGGCCAGCAAAGGGATTCTTGCGGTTTCTATCTCTTCAATGGATTTATCCGTGAGGATGCAAAGTTCTGGTCCCAAAGATTCTGTGGCTTTTTTATAGACTTCAATGACCTTTTTTGTTTTGGGCCCCACATCAAAAATCTCTGAAAGGATGTCCGGCAGGGGAATGATACTCATAAACCCGTGACGGTTCTCAGGCATATACCCTTCCGGTCTTGTGGCAAGCTCCTGTACCCGGTTTAGCACCCCGAGGGTCATCATTCGCCCGCATCCGGGGCAGATACCGTCCATGTCGGCCGATTCAGCAGGGTTCAGGCTGATATTGCATTTCCGATGCCCGTCATAATGGTATTTCCCCTGGTGGGGGTACATATCCAGAGTGCCCCAAAAGGCTTTCAGGTCATTCTCCTCAAGGGCCTGCCGGATATGAAAATAATTTAAATCCGTATTGAAAACATTGGCATTGCGCCCAAGATAGCCTGGTGAATGGGCATCAGAATTGGAGATTAATCTGACCGAGTCAAGATCCCGGATGCGCCAGTTCATGGGCGGGTCTGAAGACAGTCCTGTTTCAACGGCAAAAATATGGGATTTTAAATCACCAAAGCATTCTTCAATGGAATCAAACCCTGATTTGGACCCAAAAAGTGAAAACCAGGGAGTCCAGATATGGGCCGGTACAAAAAAACCCTTGTCACTGATATCCAGCATAATGGATAAAAGATCCCGGGCATCCAGCCCCAGGATAGGGCGGCCGTCTGATTTGATGTTGCCGATGGCATCCAGTTTTGCATTGAATTTTTTGACGCTCATAATATCCGGAAAATAAATCAGGTTATGGTTTTTTCTGACCCGTCCTTCTTTTTTGTAAATATTGCTGATTTCCGTCTGAAGGATGAACCGGACGGGGCCTCTGAGATTTTGAGGTATGGTTTTATCGATCTTCTCCGCAATTTCCTTTTTCAGAGAAAATAGCCCCGGCTCAGCCTCCTCAAGTTTTGTCCCGATTTCCTCAATCCAGGCAGGATAGGTAAAATCCCCGGTCCCGACAAGGGTTATCCCCTTGATCTGGGCTGCCTGATAAAGGTGTTCAAAATCAAGATCCTTTGCAGTTGCCCGTGAAAACTTGGAATGGATGTGAAGATCGGCAATAAATTTCATTTTTATTTTTCCGGTTTAATGGTTTATATTTTTACAACAGGTTCAATAATTTACATGATTTCCTCTTAATTTTAAAGCAGGATTCTGATAAAGGATACTATTCAGTCCAATACATATATGAAAGGGTTTTAAATGAACATGGTAAAAGACAAACTCCTCCTGCTGGCCGGGGCAGACACAAAATCCGCCGTCATAGACTCTGTAAAGGCTTTTTTTGACCTTGAAATTCTGGAAGCAGAAACAGAGAAAAAGGCCTTTGAGCTGATTTATACCCATTTTTTTGTTCTGATCCTGGTGGACGATACCCTTCCCCATATCAACATGTACAACATCGGGTCCATGCTCATGAGCCACAGACAAACTTATAACACCCCTTTGCTCATCCTTTCGGAACCCATTTCCCAAAAGCAGAAACAGTTTTTATCCGATTTTAAAGCACTCAAAATAGACTTTATGGCAAAACCCTTTGATGAGCAATTGATGCGGGCAAAAATCAATATATTCTATGGCCTTTTTAAACAGAAAAAAGCCGTTGACCAAAGCCTCAATGAGCTGGATAAAATTTATAAAAAAATAGCCTCCCAGCATGATCTTTCCATCCAGGCGGCGTTCTCAAAAAAAGATTTGGCCGGGCGATCCGTCATTGCCGCCAATCAGATCCAGCAGCCCTTGAGAGTCCTTCAGGGAAGCATGAACCGACTGCTCCAGGACAAACAGATCACACCAAAAATCAAAGCCTCTCTTGTCTCCGTCAAAACAGCCGTTGACAGGATCAACCTGATTGCAAAAAACCTGGCAGCTTCCCCTGTAAAATCAAAACATATCCGGCTGCAAAGCGATCCTGCCTCAGATCCGCTCAAGGGGTATCATATCCTTTATATTGAAGATTCCAATGAAGATTTCCGTATCTTCAGCCATTTTATCCGGGGGGTGATCAATTGTACGGTTACCCAGGCAAGAACCCTTGGAGAGGCGGTTGAACTTATCTCTGAAAAAAGAATCGACATGATCTTCATCAATTATACCCTGCCCGATGGAAACGGGTTTGACCTGCTTTCAACATTAAGCCGGATGCGGTCGGATATTCCCGTCATTTTCTCCCTGGAAAAACACAATCTTCAAAAAGGTCCGGAAGCCATGGCCAAAGGAGCTTTCACCTATTATGCAAAAGAAGAGATCTCTGCTGAAAATATGTTTTCCGTCATTCACGGCACCCTTAAAAAAGCCGGGATCGCCAAAGATGCTGAAGATGCCCGGAACAGAATCATCATGATCTCAAAAAAAGATTTTTTAACCAAACTTTACAACCGGCAATGCTTTGAACAGGAACTTGAATCGGAAATATCTGCTGCAAAACGGTATCAAACGCCTTTATCCGTTCTGATGGCGGATTTTGACAATTTTAAAAAAACCGTTAATCTGGTCCATGGATATGAAACCGGTGATACCATTCTTGCAACCAGTGCCGCTTTAATTCAGAGCATGGTCAGAACCCATGACAGGGTCTGTCGGTATGGGGGTGAAGAATTTGGTATTGTTCTGCCCAACACGGCCCTGAACGGTGCAAGGATGCTGGCCGAAAGAATCAAAGAAAAAATTGCCGGCTTCAGCTTTGAAACCGGTATAACCCCATTGAGTCTTACCGTCAGCATCGGCATTGCCGCCTATGACCATAAATCCGGTTCCTCAGTGCATGACCTTGCCAAAAACGCCCTTCATGCACTCACATCCGCTATGGATCAGGGCGGGAACAAAATAATGACATTCATTCAATAAACACAGGGGAACCGCAGATCATGGCCATTTTTGATTCAAAATCGCAAACGCTGATCCAAAATTTCAGCAAAGCCGGGCACATAAAGACCCGGATTCAATTGATCACCACGGGCCATGCCGAGGACCATCAATTTATTGCCAATGCAGATGCGCTTTTAACCCTGATGCCGGACCTTTCAATTGCACCCCAAAAAGGTGATACAGGCCTTCCCGGTTTCCGGCTGAAAGACAATATCACCTGGTCTGCCCTTCCCCTGGATAAGGAACTGGAGCCTTTTCTCGAAGCCCTGTCCATCCTTTCCGGCCGGATGCCGCTACTTTCCGGCGACACCCTCAAAACCCTTGATGATATCGATATTCCGGTTCGGCTGACCCTGTATATCGCCCTTCAATGCCCTTTCTGCCCCACTGTAGTCAAAACGGTTGCACCCCTGGCGCTTTACTGCCCTCACATCCTGCTGCACATCATTGACGGAAGTCTTTTCCCGGAAGTCGCCACAAAAGAAGGGGTTATGTCGGCCCCCTGTCTTATTCTCGATGACGGCTTCAGGTGGACCGGCCATGTGAGCGCCGATGAAATTCTGAATATGATCCTCCACCGGGATCCGTCCCAGCTCAGCCCTGAAACCCTGCAAACCATTCTCGAACAAGGCGACGCCGCCTGGATCACCCGGCAGATGAGTGAAAAAAATCAGATCTTTGACGGTTTTGTTGCCCTTTTGCTTCACGACACCTGGTCTGTCCGGCTCGGGGCCATGGTCATTGTTGAAGAACTATGCGAATCCCATTCGGACCTTGCCGCCAAGCTCAGCCCCATTCTCATGGACCGGTTTGATGAAAAAGAAATCCCGGTCAAAGGCGACATCCTTTATGTATTGGGTCTTTTAGGTGATGAAAGCACAAAAGAATGGATCAAGGCAAAGCTTTCCTCCTTTGAACAACCTGATCTGATGGATGCAGCCATGGATGCCTTGGATAGCCTGGCAGCAAAATAAAGCGAATAGAAAAAGCCCCATTCACAATCCGGCAATGAAATGGCGGAGTGCGCGGTATCCATCATTTCAAAAAAAAATAAAAAACTATTTGACATTCAAATTTCTCTGATGTATTGGTGCAAATAATGTTACCAATATTGGTGCCAATTTATCATTTGTGTCGGAGGAAGGTTCAAAATGCCTGATCGGCAGACTGAAAAAAAGGATTTATTGGAAAGAGGCGGCGTCTCCGAAGTGACCAAGGGCGAAGAATTGAGTTTTGAGGATGCCCTGGAAAGAATGGAAACCGACATTCTTTCGGGAGTCCTCCGGGCCCGTGAGAGGTTGGTTCAATTAGACCTCTGCAATCGCTATAATACTAACCGAAGTGTTATTCGCAGGGTTCTCAAAGAACTTGAGTCCCGAATGCTGGTAAAAAATTACTCCAATCGCGGTGCAATCGTTGCAGAGCCTTCCATTAAAGAATCGGAAGACATCTTCTCGGCTCGGGTATTGTTGGAGGGTTATGCAATTGAAGTCGGCATGTCAAGGATAGACAAGTCGGTGATTCGTGAGGCCGAAGCCCATGCCAAGGCCTTTGAAAAAGCGGTTAAAACGGGAAGCCTTCGTGAAAGTATCTATTATAACAGGCTGTTCCACCGGACGATTTCAGGAATTTGCGGAAATGATGTGATCCGCGAAATGATCTATAGCCTCCAACGACGATGTTACCACTGGCATCATTACATTGTGGACATCCCGGAGAAGATTCAGCAGTCGGGCAAAGAGCATGAGGCTATGGTAGCGTGCCTCAAGAAAAAGGATGTTCAGGAGCTAAGACGGCTCAATGATTCACACCTTGCTTCCGGCCATAACAGTTACATGAAAGGATTACGCAGAAGGCTCGGAAACGTGTGATTTGCAGAGCAACTTGGATTTTAAGGCATAAAATGTGTGAATAGGAATTTTAGGTGCGTCAAAAAATAATTAATAGTTAAAAAAGGGAGATACAGTATGAAAACAAAATTATCATTGATCCAAAGAGCGTTTTTGATTTTTGGGGTAGTGCTTCTTTTCTCTGGTTTTTGCCTTGCCCAGGACTTTCCTACCAAACCCGTAAATGTCGTTGTCAGCTTTTCTCCGGGCGGGAGCCTGGATACGTCGGCTCGGATTCTGTGCGCCAAGGCTGAAAAATTCCTGGGTCAACCCATTGTCGTGTCAAATGTAGGTGGAGGTAATGGTGCTGTGGCTCTCGCTCAGGTTGCGACAAAAGCCGCGGACGGGTATACGGTTGTTTGTTGCACGAACACAGGCCTGATCCGGGTTCCCCAACTCCGCAATGTTCCCTATGGGCCGGAAAGCTTCATCCCCATAGCACAATTTGCAGCAGCAGAATGGGGTGTGGTTGTGAAAGCGGATTCTCCCTACAAAACCTTCAAGGACTTGGTTGAGTTTGCAAAGGCGAATCCCGGAAAGGTCACCTATGCAACATCAGGGGCGGGTTCCACTACCCATGTGTTCATGGAATACATTGCAGACAAGGAAGGCCTCAAGTGGACCCATGTACCCCAGCAGGGCGGCGCACAGGGCCTGACTTCCGTTCTAGGCGGCCATGTGACGGCCATGGCCGATGGCACCGAGTGGCTTCCACACGTTAAGGAAGGATCTTTGCGGCTTCTTGTTACTCACGGGGATAAAAGAATGAGAAAATTCCCTGATGTACCCACGCTTAAGGATCTGGGTTACGACTATGTCAGTGAAGCCACTTTTGTGCTGGCAACGCCTAAAGGAACCCCCCCGGAAGTGGTCAAAAAATTAGATGACTCTTTTCGAAAAGCCATGGATGACCCGCAATTCATACAGACCATCGAAGGATATGAGTTCACCGTTTTTTATCGTAACTCGGATGATCTCCAGAAATATTTGGATGACGGATACAAGAAGTTCGGGGAAATGATGAAAAGACTAGGTATTCAGAAGGAACAATAAATATCATGAAAACTTTGGACAGGGTGAGCAGTCTTGTATGCTTGTTTCTATCTGCGCTGATTTTCCTTGAATCTCTTAGGATCGGGCCCGGGACTCTCAGCAATCCAGGAAAAGGCTTCATAACCCTAGGCGCCTCAGGGATTTTGGGGGTCCTTTCCATTGCTCTTTTTTTACAGGCCTCTTTTGGCGGAAAGGGGGCGAAACATTCGCCCCTTTTTGCAGAAACGGCATGGAAAAGGATCCTTTTTATCCTGGTGTCTATCTTTCTCTATGCCCGGTTTATGCCGGTTGTCGGCTATCTTATCAGCACCTTTATCCTCATGGTGCTGCTTTTCGGTGTTCTTGAACGAGAAAAACGAACGAAGGTGCTTTTCTTTTCGGCTCTTTCGACTCTGGCGACATATATTATCTTTTCCAAATGGCTGAACTGTCAGTTTCCGGATGGTTTCTTTGGATTTTAAGATCGCTTAAGGAGACATTGTGGATCTATTCAGCAGTATTATCTATGGGTTTCAGATAACTTTTCAACCCATTAACATACTATTCTGTGGTATCGGTGTGCTGGTGGGGACTTTGGTCGGTGTGCTTCCGGGTATCGGGCCTGCAGGAGCCATGGCGCTATTGCTTCCAATCACCCTGAAATTCTCTCCGGCCTCCACTCTGATTCTGCTTGCGGGAATTTTCAACGGGGTTCAGTACGGAGGGTCTACCACTTCGATTCTTGTCAACATCCCCGGAGAGGCATCATCCATAATGACCTGCATTGATGGTCACCAGATGGCAAAAAAAGGCAGGGCAGGAATTGCGCTCGGGATTGCCGCAGGAGGTTCCTTCATTGCGGGGACTATCGCCAATATCGGTCTTATGATTGTGGCGGCTCCTCTTGCCCATGTGGCTCTCGCCCTGGGCCCGCCGGAATACTTTGCCCTGATGTGCATGGGATTGATCATCGTGACCTATCTGGCTCAGGGGTCTGTTCTGAAGGCCATCATGATGGGTCTGGTGGGGATTATCCTGGGGAGTGTGGGTCTGGATCTCATCTCGGCCATGCCTCGCTTCACTTTCGGAATCAATGAGCTGGCAGACGGCATCGGTGTCGTACCCCTGGTCATGGGCTTTTTCGGTATCTCTGAGATTCTTGAAAACCTTGAAGGAAACCTTAAAAGAGAGGTGTTCAAGACCCGAATCGGAAATCTCTGGCCCGGTCTCAAAGACTGGATGGAAGCTAAATGGGCCATAGTTCGGGGATCGCTGATCGGGTTTATTTTGGGGGTTCTGCCTGGGGGCGGGGCTGTGATCTCCTCATTTGTTTCTTATGCAGTTGAAAAAAAGATGGCCAAGCACCCTGAAAGGTTTGGCCAAGGCGCCATCGAAGGCGTGGCAGGGCCGGAATCCGCCAACAACGCAGCAGCAGGCGCCTCCCTTATCCCGCTCCTTTCTCTTGGCATTCCCCCCAATCCCATCATGGCAATCCTTTTTTCCGCACTGATTGTCCATGGCATTCAGCCAGGCCCGCTATTGATAAAAGAACACCCGGATATCTTCTGGGGACTGGTGGCAAGCCTGTACCTGGGGAATGTGCTTTTGCTTGTACTCAATCTCCCCTTGATCGGAATCTGGGTGAAGGTCCTTGAAATTCCTTACAAGATTCTCTTCCCCTTTATTTTTCTTTTTTGTTTGATAGGAGCCTATACCCTCAACAACGTCAGTTTTGACCTCTACGTGATGCTGATCTTTGGAATCCTGGGTTGGATCGCACGAAAATTCGGCTATGAGGGGGCACCTATGATTTTGGCATTTGTCCTGGGCCCCATGTTGGAAACAGCCCTCAGGCAGTCACTTCTTATTTCGGGGGGAAGTTTTGCAATTTTTGTGACCCGACCCATTTCTGCCACAGCTTTAGGGATCGCAGCCCTTCTTCTTATCTCGAACGTATTTCCCTTTCTGAAAAAGAAACGCGAGCAGTACGAAAATTTTAAGGAATAGCCTTGAAAAAGACAAGACAAAGGATAATAAAATAACAATAAAAAAAACAGGAGTTTGATATGAATAACAAATCTCATAATCCAAAGGATCCGATCTCACTTAGCCGCATTCTTATGGGCCCCGGACCTAGCGATGTTTCCCACAGAGTCTTACAGGCCATGGCAGATCCCTGCATCGGGCATCTTGACCCGTATTTTTTGTCCATAATGGACGACACCCAGGATTTGCTGCGGTTTTTATTCCAGACACAGAATCCCATGACCATCCCGGTATCAGGAACCGGCAGCGCAGGCATGGAGACTTGTTTTGTCAACTTTGTGGAACCGGGAGATCCGATATTGGTTTGTGTGAACGGGGTCTTTGGGACCAGGATGTGCGATATTGTTCAAAGGCTGAAAGGCCGGCTCATCCGCGTGGATGGTGAATGGGGAAGGGCCATTGACCCGGAAACAATCCGGAAAGCCGCCAAGGAAAATAAGCCGAAGATCATTGCCGTGGTGCACGCAGAAACCTCAACCGGAGTTTGTCAGCCATTGGAAGAAATCTCCAAAATTGCTCGTGACACAGGCGCTCTTTTACTTGTTGACATGGTGACGTCTCTTGCCGGTATGAACATCGGCCTGGATCATATGGGTATCGATATCGCATACAGCGGGACACAAAAATGCCTCTCCTGCCCTCCGGGACTCTCTCCCGTCTCCTTTGGACCAAAGGCCATAAAGGCTCTGGAAAAAAGAAAAGAGCCCGTGCCGAGCTGGTATCTGGATATGACCATGGTAATGAGCTACTGGGGCTCAGAGCGCAAATATCACCATACCGCACCCATCAACATGATCTATGCCCTCCATGAGGCCCTCTGCATTATCTATGAAGAAGGATTGGAGGCAAGGTTTGCGCGTCACAATCAAAATCACCAAGCCCTGGTTGCAGGGATTGAAGCCCTGGGGCTCTCGATGTTCGTCCCCAAGGCCGAGCGTCTGCCCATGTTGAACACGATTGCCATTCCGGAAGGAATTGTGGATGCAGCTGTCCGAAAGGCACTTCTTTTTGAATATGGACTGGAGATCGGCGGGGGCCTCGGGCCTCTTGCCGGGAAAGTCTGGCGGGTGGGTCTGATGGGAGAGTCCTGCAACCTAAGAAACGTGCATTTGTTTCTCTCTGCGCTTTCGGGCATACTGACAAGGCAAGGGTTCAGTTGCAGTGCAAAAGAGGCTATCGAGGCAGCTTCCCAGGTTTATAACCGGTAAGGTGTGCCATGGCCTGTCTAAAAGATCCGGACAAGAATATTAGTTTCGGCAATAGCCGTCCGTTATCCGATTCCAATGCTGCGGACGGCATTACCGACGATGCCGTCATCTTTGGAATGGAGGATAAGGCCAATTCCTTCTCCATTGATGAAGAAAATTCCGGTTTCCGCCTTGCCTTCAGGGAACAAAACGACACAGGCCCGATTCATGGCCGTAGGATTGAATGGCAAGCTTATTCCAGACCGGGCAGCACGTCCATGGACGTGCTTATTGCGAATTTTAGACGCCTTATCGAAAAGGACCATGTATTTGCAATGGTTAATTTTGCGGGCGGGAATGCGACCGAGACACTGCTTCATATTTCCAGGGAGGCCCGTGTGCCATACTTATTCCCGCATAGCGGATTGGTGCCTCCCTCCGGCGAACGATACCTGTTCGCTTCTTATCCCAACCTTGAAAGTGAATCCTTGATCATGTTCCGATATCTTGGAAAGGAATTTGGAGCAAAACGAATCGCCATCTGCCATGATCGCAATGTATACGGCATGTTCTATGTCGAAAGACTGAAATCCTATGCCTCACGCTTTGGTTATGAATTTACAGGCGCCCTGCCCATCGAAAGCCGCAATCCCGGTGATCTTTCGGGATCTTTGCGTGCCCTTCTCGAAACCCATCCCGATGCTGTCTTTATGGGCCTCTATCCCGATCAGGCCAAAGCGGTGATGGAAGCAAAAGCCAAGCTTAACTGGAACGGTTTGATGGTGTCTTCCGGCCCGCTCACGGATGAGCAATATCTTAACCTGCCGGATGGAAAGGCTGAAGGGACGCTCGGCTTTTGCTATTACCCGGACCCCATGCTGAGCGCGGCACCGGGCATAATTGCCTATCGGGAGGCGATTGCACGGTACGGTATGGGAAAAACGCCAAACCGGTATTCTCTGTATGGATATGTATTCGGCAAACTCATCCTTGAGGGGCTGCGCCGCTCCGGAAGAGAACTCACGCGTGAAGCGTATATTGAGGCCATGGAAACCATTTCGGATTGGGATGCCGGTGGCGTGATGCCCAATGTCACCATGACCAAGGACAACCATCATGCACAACCGGCCGGGTTCATCGGCATACTCCGCAACGGCCGTTTTACTGCGCTCACCCATTGGCTGACGGCCTGATAAATAACCCTCAGTGATCAGGGCGGGTCTTGAAGGGCCTGCCCTAAACACCTGATCAGCTTTCCTTTTATTCTTTTCTCAAATTTTTCATTGAAATCCCAAACCATCAATTTGACATTTCAATGAGAAAGCAATACAAATTCCCGGAAAGGAAAGCCCCATTGACATTCGGGCAATGAACAGCATATTTTTATTTATCCATAAATTTTCCGACATATTTGGAAGAATAAGGAGACTTGAAAATGAAAATAGTCAATTATAAAGATGTCCTGCCCATCGTCATGGACAATGAAAAAATAAAAAATGTGACCGGCCGGGTAATGCTCGGAAAAGAAGACGGGGCCAAAAATTTTTGCATGCGCTTGTTTGAAATGGGTCCTGCCGGATACACCCCTTTGCATGCCCACAACTGGGAGCATGAGGTATTTGTCCATTCCGGGCAGGGAGAGGTCTTTATCAAGGATGCCTGGTATCCCCTGAAGGATGGATCAGCCGTGTTTGTTCCTGCCAATGCAGAGCACCAGTTCAGGAATACTTCGGAAAAGCCTTTTATCTTTGTCTGTCTTATCCCTTCAGGAGCACCGGAGCTATGACGGGTTTAAGATCCTCTGTGGGAAAAGACGGCCGGTTTATTGCCATTACCCATTAC
>CAZWMY010000012.1:0-57955 GCA_964635025.1 uncultured Desulfobacula sp.
TTTCCATTTCCACAAGCGCTTCGTTTTCTTCAAGGGTGATCCTTTTTACTTTTCCCACCGGAACACCGGCAATTTCAACGGATGCAGCAACTTCAAGACCTTCGATGGACCCGAATTTCGCCTTGATGATATAAGTGTCCGAACCAAAAAGATCCACATGACCGAGACGAACAGACAGATATATGAGGCATGCAATGCCTGCCACCATAAAAATACCCACTGAAATCTCTGTTTTTTTACCGTACATGGTCAATAGTTTAAATCCTATAGCAATAAAGATGTCAAGATATAATCCACAATCAGAATGGATAGCGAAGTCAGGACAACCGTGTTTGTCGTGGCGCGGCTGACGCCTTCGGTGGTGGCTTCCGCCGTATACCCCATAAATGTGGCGATCCAGGTAATGAGAAGCCCAAAGGAAAGTGATTTTATGATACCGCCGTAAACATCCCTGAATGTTACGGCTGCCGTAAGCCTGCCGATATAAGCCCCTTCATTCACCCCCAAAAGGTTCACACCCACAAGATACCCTCCGGCAATGCCGATAAGGTCGAAAAATGCTGTCAGAAGCGGAAGACAAATAATCCCCGCCATCACTTTGGGACTGACCACATATTTTAAGGGATCAACCGCCATCATTTCAAGGGCGGGAAACTGATCCGTGATTTTCATGATCCCCAGTTCCGCCGTAATGGCAGACCCGGCCCGGCCGGTCACCATAAGGGCGCACAATACCGGCCCCAGCTCCCGGATGATGGAAAGGGCTACCATGACGCCGAGGGCTGCTTCAGCCCCGAACTGGCTCAGGGAATAATATCCCTGGATCCCCAGGACCATGCCGGTAAAAAGAGCAGTGACAAAAATAATCAAGAATGATTTGGAACCGATAAAATCGATTTCCTTTATAAGCCGGGATATCCTGAAAGGCGGCACAAACGCCTGAACAATGGCGGTAAAGATAAATATGCCACTCCGGCCCAGGACCTGGATGCGATATAAGGTTAAACGGCCCAGTGATGCTGCTGTTTCCAAAATCTATATATCTCCCTCAGTCATACAAAATATCATCCAGATAGCTCTTTACATTCCGGGTAAAGGGAATGGGGCCTTCCGGCTCCCCATGAATAAACTGTTTCACCCGTTCATCGCTGCTGTTCCTGATTTCCTCCACCGTACCTTGTGCAATGATTTCTCCGTAATACAAAAGAATGATATTATCGGCAATTTTAAAGCAGGAGTCGATATCATGGGACACCACAATGGAGGTAATATTCAAGGCCTGGTTAAGATCCTTGATGAGCTTTCCGATCACCCCGGTTGAAATGGGGTCAAGACCGGATGTGGGTTCATCATAAAAAATGACATGAGGGTCCATGACAACGGCCCTTGCAAGCCCGACCCGTTTCATCATCCCGCCGGAAAGCTGGGACGGCATCAGATGCTCGGTCCCCCTTAACCCGACCATTTCAAGCTTCATGGTGACAATGGTTTTAATGATGCTGTCTGCAATCTTTGTATGCTCCCTTAAGGGAAATGCAATATTCTCGAAAATATTCATATAATTAAAAAGCGCAGATCCCTGGAACAGCATGCCCATTTTTTTGCGGAGATTGAACAATTTTTTTCTGCTTAAACTGGTCAGATCCTTTCCGTCAAAATAGACAGCCCCTTCATCAGGCTTTTCAAGACCGGTCAGCTGTCTTAAAAGGGTACTTTTGCCGGACCCGCTGCCGCCTAAGATTACAGTAATCTTTCCTCTTTCAAAACGACAGTTGAGATGGTTGGAGGCAACAATACCGCCATACTGTTTAACCAGATTTTCAACTCGGATCATAGATGGAATCCGTTGCATTTTCAATTATGGGTTTTTGCAACCATAACTTACGGAAGTTCTTGTGTCAACGGGAATTGCAAGGATTGACAAACCTTAAAAGGCTTTATATAAATTCCAATATGGAAAATAAAATTCCGGAATTCATGTTTACGGATCACTCTACAGACCTAAAGGCTTGCATCAGCAAAGTCGAACGCCTGTCCAGCTGTATTGAAATTGCCAATCTGATCAATTCCGAGCTGTCCATCGGAAAACTTTTGACCCATGTCATGACAGCTACACAAAAGGCCTTTCTGGCCGAATCGGTCAGCCTTCTGTTGATCGACGAAAAAACTGGGGATCTGACCTTCCAGATTGCCCTTGGCGAGGTCGGAGACGATATCAAAGAATTGTATCGCCTGAAAAAAGGAGAAGGCATTGCCGGTCTGGTTGCGGAAACCGGGATGCCCATCAATCTACAGGATGCGTATGAACATCCGAATTTCTCACCGGAGGCAGACAGGAAAACCCATTACAGAACCCGGGCCATGCTCTGTGTTCCCATGAAAATACGGGGTGAAATCCTCGGTGTCATCCAGGTGATCAACAAAACCATAAAGCCCTTTTCCTTTTCCAATGAAGAGCTGGAGATGCTGATGACCATTGCCGGCAGCGCTGCTGTTGCCATTGACACGGCCAAAATGCACCGGATCATCCTTCAAAGAGAAACCCTGGAACGGGATTTAAAACTGGCCAGGGAAGTCCAGGAAAGCTTTCTGCCCACGGATCTCCCCATGATCCCCAATTACAGGTTTGCCGCAGTGAATGAGCCTGCCCTTGAAATCGGGGGTGATTTTTATAATTTTTTCAAACTGCCTTCAGACAAACTCGGCATTGTTCTTGGCGATGTGTCGGGCAAAGGCATATCCGCTTCTCTTTTTATGGCAAGACTGACCAGCGACCTGCAATATTACACCCTGTTATTTCCTGAACCCAAAGAACTTTTAACCCGGATGAACAAGGTCTTATATAATCGGGCCAAAAGAGGCATGTTTGTAACCCTGATTTATCTTTTGCTGGACCCTTCAGACAATTCCATCCAAATTGCAAACGCGGGCCACCTGCCGCCGGTGTATTGTGACAAAAAAGAGGTAAAACTCCTGGGCGATGACAAAAAAAAAGGACCGCCCCTCGGTATTCTTCCCGATGCCGAATATGATCAGGAGTCTTTTGATCTTGCAGAAAACTCCAGTATCACCCTTTTTACCGACGGTGTCATTGAAGCAAAGAACAGTGTCTCAGAGTTATTCGGGCTGAAAAGGCTTTTAAAGGTGATTAAATCCCAGCCCAATGACCCTGACCTGATCTGCCGGAGCATTTCAAATGCAGTGGACCGGTTTACCTCAACCGACGGCAGAAGCGATGATTTAACCCTGTTGTCATTGACGAAGAATTAAATCTTTATGGAACTGGACCGGATTCATATCAATATAACCGCACAACCGGAAAACCTGAAACAAATCCGGGCCATGACGGCAAAGATTGCCTCTTCGGCCATGTTTTCAAAGGAAGATGCCGGAGCCGTGATCCTTGCGGTGGATGAGGCCTGTTCCAATATCATCAAACACTGCTGCAAAGACGATACCACACGGAGCATTGATGTTACCCTCACCTTAGACAGGGAGTCTCTTTGCATCACCATTGTGGATAACGGAGAACTTTTTGATGTCAAATCCATAAAACCAAGAGACATTGAGGATATAAAGCCGGGCGGCCTGGGTGTTCATATTATCCGGGAGGTCATGGACATTGTGGAATACAGCCACACCTCTGAAGGTTTTAACCAGATTAAACTGGTTAAAAAACGGATGGCCTGACCCTGTTTAAAAAACCTATTCGCCGGACAGGATCATCAAGGTCAGATCATCAGACTGAGGGGCGAGTTCTTTTTTGCACTTCTCTTTAATAAAGACCGTCTGCTCATCAAGGCTCATTTTCCCGGATTGAACCAGCCATCGCAAAAATCCCTTGACCCCCAATCGCAGGTCTTGTGCATCAGGCGCGCTTTTTTTAAGGCGGCTTTCCGTAAACCCGTCCGTGTATAAATAGAGCCTTCTGTTTTTAAGGGAAAACCGCTTTGCCGGATGAAGCATCTGGGGCAAAACCCCCAGGGGCGGATCAGCCGCCTCAACACTGACGATTCCATTGTCATCCACGAGAAACGGAGGCGGATGGCCCACATTCAGGATCATGATCTCTTTTGAACGAGGATCAAACCACCCCCCGACAAAGGTGACAAACATACCCCTGATGGCTGTTTCACAAAGTTCTTGATTCATCATTTCAACAACAGCGCTGATGTCGTCAAGTACCCGGCAAAGACACCGGAAAATCGATATGGCTTTTGACATGAGCAATGCAGCTCCTGTCCCTTTTCCGGACACATCGCCAAGACAGAAATAAATCCTGCCGTCCTCTTTTTGAAAATAATCATAAAAATCACCGGACAGATAAGAGGCCGGGATATTAAAGGCCCTGATCTCATGAAAAACCTGCGCTCCCGGCTGAAGGCTTTTTTGGATCTCCCTGGCCATGTCCAGTTCTTTTCTGAGTCCGGCTGCATATTCATCCCGTTCTTTTAAAGACCGCTGCAGCCGCCAGGTCAGCTCCTGATAGCTGATATTGTCCTCGACCAGTCTGCGTCCGGCCTGTTCCATGATCTCATCAAAACCGGGCTGATTCCCAATGGACAGATTCAAAACATAAGAAGTTTCCTTGACCCGTTCCGGCAACCGGGATAACAAAGATTCAACCTGATCATCTGTAATAGCAAAAAGAGCTTTGGCCTTCTTTTTCAGTTCAACCAGCGCTCCAGGCTTGTCATGGCAGGTATAAAAGGCATTGCACAGATCCGACAGATGCATGATACCGGCAAGAATATCCTGTTTTTTCGAGGAGGCGATATCTTTTATCTCTCTTCTGTTAAAGGACCGGTGGTGATGTCCCATGGCAAGCGCATAAGATTCCGGCAGATTCCATTGATGGGCCAGAAGAGCGCCCACATTGTCATGGGTGGCATGAAACAGCTCTTCTTCCATTTTATACCGCTCCATGGGCCCATGAGACCTCAGCAAAGGCCATCGGTCAGCTTTTTCAGGCTCCATGAAAAACAGGACCAATAGTCCGATATCCTGGAGCACGCCGGCTGTAAACGCTTCTTCCACCGGGCTGTTCACAAAATTACCCAGCAGCCGGGCAGAAACTCCCCGGCGGATTGAATCTTCCCAGAAACTGTCAATATCAAAACCGGGGATGCCTTTTTTTGAAAGCGCTTCTTTCACGGCAAAGCACAATACAAGGTTTTTCAAGCTGTTAAGGCCTAAAACGACCACGGCATCAGGGATGGTATTGATCCTGTGCCGGAACCCGAAAAATGCGGAATTCACAAGACGCAAAAGCTGGGCCGTCAGGGACGGGTTCACGGATATGAGCCGGCTGAGGGTATCCATATCAGCATCCTCACGCAAGGTATACTGAATCAATTGCATGACCTGTTTGCCGGGAACCGGGAGGTCTTCGGGTTCGAAATCCTTATAAAAAGCAGCCATTTCTTTTTCTTATAAAAACATGACTTTTAAGTAAAGCATTAAAATGCTATTTTGTTTTCTTTTATTCTCTGAAATAATCCTCGCAAAAACAATTTTGAAAAGGAGCCCCCTTCATGAAATTCGAACAAATCATCGTTGAAACAAAGGAAAGCCATGTGGCAACCCTGACGCTAAACCGTCCGGACAGCATGAACACTTTCAGCAGCCAAATGGCCTCAGAACTGAAAGAGGCGTTGTACGAACTGGATGCCGACCCATCGGTCCGGGTGATCCTGTTGAAAGGAGCAGGCAAAGCCTTTTGCGCCGGGATTGATGTCAATGAACTGGAAGGCAAAACCCCGGTTGAATACCAGAAATGGATCGAGCACATGGAGGCACCGCTGGTGGCCATTTCCAAAATAAAAACCCCGGTTATTGCAGTGCTGCAAGGGGTTGCCGCAGCCAACGGCATGGGGCTCATTGCGGCAGCCGATCTGGTCATTGCGGCCGACAATGCCAAAATGGGGCTCACGGCCATCAATGTGGGGCTCAACTGTGTCGGGCCTGTGGTTGCCGTGGCAAAATGCGTGGGACGAAAAAAAGCTTTGGAACTTCTCCTCTGCGGAAACCTAATCAAGGCTGAAGAAGCCAAATCCCTTGGTCTGATCAATAAAATCGTGTCCAAAGACGAGCTTGACGCCAAAGCCATGGAATGGGCAAAGGAACTTGCACAAAAAAGCCCCATTGCCGTGCAGATCGCCAAATCCGCTTTTTATCAATCCGAAGACATGAGCTATGGCGACCGGTTTGCCTTTATGAATGAAGCCTTTGCCCGCCTTTGCACCACAGATGATGCAAAGGAAGGGGTCAGGGCTTTTTTTGAAAAACGGATTCCGGTCTGGCAGGAGAAATAAAACCGGTCTGAAAAGGTGCAAGCCTCAGACCCGATACATAGAATTCGATCAGCGACACCAGATCAAAAACCGGGACTTTCAGGGTGTTTTGGACATCTATTCTGAACGAAATAAGATTGGTGCATTCCAGGACCATGGCACCAAGATGATGGGATGACAGGGTTAATGCTGCATCCACCACTCCCTGCCGCATCTTTTCAATATCCAGCTCCTGCGACCGGTCAATGACCACCTTTTTGAACTCTGAACTATTTTCCATTCCGGCTATGGCAACTGTGTCCGGGTCAATGGCAGATGCTGCAAGATGGGCGGGTTTTAAAAGCCTTGTATCGCCGGTGAGGATGCCCACTTTTTGCGATAGTGGCAAAAACCGCTGCAAAAGCGGGACCATGTCCAGGGCCGAACCGATAAAGGGGATGTGAAGATGTTGTTTGATCTCTTCCTGGAAAGGGCCGAAAAGCCCGCAGTCGGCTGCGATAAGACTCACTCCTTTGTCTTGAAGCGCTTTGGCCCGGTCAATCAGGATATCTGTATGATCTTTTTTAACGTCGATAAGGTCTTCAAAGGGAAAGCCTTTGAGCACCTCATACACCACGGGAAATGAAAAGGTTCCCACATGGCCCGGATCACCGGGAATTCTCGGGATCAGGGAATCGGTCATGAGGATTCCCGCGATGTGGCCGTAGGTGGGCCGCCCTCCGGATATTTTACTTTTTATCATTCTTTTGGCACTCCGTTTTCATCCCAGCCCTTGATTTTATAATACTCTTTCACCATGTCGTGAACTGGTACCACCTGATTTTTGGAAGCGCCTTCCAACAAGGGTTCATGGGTAAACCGGTGCGGCAGGGTATCTTCTTTTGGCGTGACGCCAAAATCAATATTCATTTTCCGGTCATTGTTGATGGTGGCTCTTAAGGCTTTATTCACCTTATCTTCCGTAAACTTAAGTCCGGTTCCGGCCCTGAGCAGATCTGCAGCCAGTTCAAAATCCAGCACATCCATGCTCAGGCCCACATTCTTGCACATGGTCAGGCAATCGGTCAACAGGGCCTGGCGTTCGGTAAATTCCACCAGAATTGCTTTTCCGTTGTTGGAGAGCCGGTCTGCGATATCCCTCATGCCGAATCGCTTTTCAGCCTCATCAAAGCGGTTGGTCAGCTCAAAAAAGGGTTCAGCCCTTAAATGATCTCCGCCCCGTGAGGCAATGGCATAGGTGAGCCCAAAAGCCTTGATGCCCCGGGGATCTCCGCAGATGATATCAAGACCTTTAACATGAAGGGCATATTTTTCCGATCCTTTTCCCATGTGGGCGGCCAGATGCCGGGTGCCTTTTGCAAATTCAGCACCAATGCCTTCTTGTTTAATGATGAGGTCTATAATTTTTTGAATGGTGCGGATATTGCCCCAGGTAAACTCCAGGCCATCAAAATCGGTTTTGTCAAATATCTCTTTTTCCACACATTCCATGGCCCAGCCAATGGTTTCGCCCGTGGAAAGGGAATCAAGCCCCATGCGGTTCAGATACTGGTTCATCTTCAGGGCGAATTCCAGGTTGTCACTGCCGATGCGGGAGGAAAAACTGCACAGGGTCTCGTATTCCGGGCCTTCGCTTTCCACTTCCGGGGTGATATAATACCGGGAGCAATTGATATTGCAGTTAAAACAACCCTTGTTCTTCACTTTGAATTTTTTAGCCAGGGTCTGGCCGCTGATCATGTCCACATAATCGGCCATGCCTTTCTGAAAATGGTTGACCGGCAGGATGCCAAGGCCGTTCAGGGCTTTCATCAAAAGTGTGGACCCCATGTCATGGCGGTCCTGGAATTCCGGATGTTCCATGATCCGCTTATCGATGATTTTGCAGAGTTCCATAAATTTTAAGGGTTCTGCCAAGGACACCATGCCGGTTCCTTTCACCACTAGGGCTTTGAGATTTTTTGATCCAAAGAGGCAGCCCATACCGGTTCGGCCGCACATCCTGGAATTATTGCAAGCCACGGTGGCATACCGCACCAGGTTTTCTCCGGCCGGGCCGATGGCTGCGATCTGAAGGCTGTTGTCACTGAGTTCCTTTCTGATGGCGGCCGTAGTTTCAAAAATATCACGGCCCTTCAGGTGACCGGCATCCCGGATTTCCACATGGTCATCGCAGATATAGACATAGCAGAGTTTTTCTGACTTGCCTGTAAATATGAGCTGGTCATATCCGGCATATTTGATTTCAGGCCCGAAAAACCCGCCCGCAGCAGAATCCCCGAGAATCCCGGTCAAAGGGGATTTTCCCGATATGGTCATATAGGCTGAGGTTGAGAATAAGGAGCCTGTGATGGGTCCAACCCCAATCAGGAGCATATTTTCTTCGGAAAGCGGATCAATGTCCCGTTTCAGTTCGTCAAAAAGCCTTCGGGAATTCAGCCCCCGGCCGCCAATGACGTCCAGCATATATTTGGGATCGGTTTTTTCACGCAGAATCCTGCCGGAAGACAGATCCACTCTTAAGATGTGTCCGCCATAGCCGCTTAACATGATTCCCTCCTGCCCTTTAACCAGGTTTCCCGCATTTCTTTGCCCACCATTTCAGCATAGACGTATCGTTTTTTCGAAGGATTTATTTTTTTTGTTTTCTTTTTAATTTCTTCAAGGGAAATTTCCTGTTTGATGCCCAAATCCAAAGATATGGCACCCATTTCGCAGGCCTCGATACACCTTGGGACTCCGCCGCAAAGATCGCAGACATAGGGTATGCCATTATAAATCTCGATGGCGCCGATGGGACAAAGATTTTCACAGGCCCCGCACAGATCACACAGGGTCGGGGAAACTTCAATGCTGCCCCGGCCGGTAACGGATATGGCGTTCTGGGGGCATCGGGTGCAATAATGCTCCCGGCACTGGTGACAGACCACCGGCACATCCACCCCTAAAATTTCAATTTTCTCAACCTTTATCCGGGCCCCGGAATGCCCTGTTTTCCCTGAATGATAAAAAGAGCAATGGGTTTCGCAGCGTCTGCACCCGGAGCATTTATACGGATCAATGATCAGCATCAGTCTTTTATCCTTTCAATCTTATAATGAACCCTTCCTTTTGGGTCAGGGCAGACAAAGACCTGGCCGGATTCCTTGGCAGTCCAGTCCCCCTTGATCCCGCTTTCCCGCTGCATGAGGGGCAAGACCGGCATCATGCTCTGGAGCGCCCACAGGCAGATCTGTTTTCCATCCGGAATGCTGATCTTGCCGCCGTCCACAAAAAAATGATCGCCCACGAGCCTCGGCTGGTTGCAATACCCTTCGATTCGTTCAACAGTTATTTTTAACCTGTACATGATAACCCCTTATAATTCGCCGCCAAGATAGGCTTTTTGCATACCGGGATGGTCCAAAAGCGCTTTTGCATCGTCTGCCAGCACAATCTCCCCGGTCTGGAGCACATAACCCCGGTCAGCAATGGACAGGGCCATGGTGGCGTTCTGCTCCACCATGAGGATGGTGGTCCCTTTTTTATTTATATTTTCGATGAGTTCAAACTGCTGATCCACAAGAGCTGGTGAAAGCCCCATGGATGGTTCATCCATGAGAAGAACGGCCGGATTGGACAAAAGCGCCCTTGCCATGGCCAGCATTTGCTGCTCCCCGCCGGACAGGACCATTCCCTGGCGGCTCATCCTCTGCTGAAGTCTTGGAAAAAGCTCAAACATGGCGTCAATATCTTGTTTAACCTGCCCCCTGTCCTTTCTGTGCATAGCCCCGATTTCAAGATTTTCAAGCACTGTCATCCTGGGAAAAATCCTGCGGTTCTCCGGAACAATGGACACCCCATTACGGATGATATAATTGGTGGGCCGTTTATTCATATTCTCACCATTTAAAAAAACCGCACCCTCGCTGGGCCGGACAATCCCGAGGATGGTTTTCAGGGTAGTGGATTTTCCAGAGGCGTTACCGCCCAAAAGACAGATGAGTTCGCCTTTTTTGATGACCATATTGATATTGTAAAGCACCTGTATTTTCCCATAACAGGCATTTACGTTTTTGAGTTCAAGTACGGTATCTCTGTTCACTTTTTACCCTTTTTCCCGAGATAGGCGGCAATGACGTCCGGGTTTTTTGAAACGGTTTCATAGGCGCCTTCGCAGAGTTTTTTTCCAAAATCCATGACCATGACCCTATCGGAAATTGCCTTGACCAGGTTTAATTTGTGCTCGATCACCAGGATGGTATAGCCGAATTTATCCCTCAATTCTTTTATAAAATCCGTTATTTCAATGGTCTCCTGGGGATTCATGCCGGCTGACGGCTCATCCAGAAGCAAAATTTCCGGTTCCGTGGCCATAGCCCTAGCAATTTCAACCCGCCGCCGGTTTGCATAGGAAAGCTCTTTGACCTTTTGATCAAACCTATATCCGGTCAGCCGTTTGCCGAACATACAGAGAATTTTTTCGACAATGGTGTCGGTTTCAGCTTCTTCTTTTTTGTTCAGCTTCAGGTTCAGGAGAATGGAAAAGAAAAAGGCCTTTGTCCGGCAGAACCGGCTGATTTTCACATTTTCAAGAACGGAAAGTTCGTTAAAGAGCCTTAAATTCTGAAAGGTCCGGGCAATCCCTGCCCTTGCCACCTCATGGGGTTTGAAATATGAAATATCGCGGTCTCTATAGGTCACACTCCCCTTATCACCCTTGTAAATTCCTGAAATAATATTGAAAAGCGTGCTTTTCCCGGCACCATTGGGACCGATGATGCTCAGGATTTCATTTTTATGAAGGGTGAGGTCCAGATCGTCTATGGCTTTCACACCCCCGAAATTCAGGGAAAGATTCTGAATCTTTAAAATGGGCAGGTCTTCTTTGGCAAATATTTTAGCCCCGGTTTGATCCAAATCCGGCACACAATAAAGATCCGTTGATGTCTGAAGTTCTCCGGTCTCATCCTTGTCCGGCCGCCGCACGAGTTTTGAAAAGCCGGGGATACCGGAAAAAAGCCCCTGGGGCCGCAGGGCCATGATGGCCACAAGGCAAATCCCGTAGATCATCATTCGAAGACCTCCGTACTCCCGCAAGGCTTCAGGAAGCACGCTGAGCACCACGGCACCGGCCACGACACCGTAAATATTACCGAGCCCGCCGATGATGACCATACAATAGACAATGACCAACTGCTGAAAATCAAAATTATTCGGGAAAACAGAACCCTGGAATGATGCAAATACCCCTCCGGAAAACCCGGCGATCATAGCGCCGGTTGCAAAGGAAAAAAGCTTCATCCGGGTGACGTTGATGCCGATGGCATTGGCGGCCAGCTCATCTTCTCGGATGGCCTTCCATCCTCTGCCGATCCTGGAGTCCTTGAGCCTGAAGGAAACGATAAATACAAAAAGGGTGCAGATCCAGATCAGGGTGGAATAATTTTCAGGGCTTGAAATTTTAATGCTGAAAATTTTTGCCGTATCAAAGGCATAAATCCCGTTCACACCGCCGGTAATATTGACCGGAGTATCGAGATTCAGGAGCAAAAGTTTGAAAATTTGTGCAAAAGCCAGGGTAACAATGGCCAGATAATCTCCTTTCAGACGGATGCTGGTAAGCCCGAGAAAAAATCCCGATACCATGGCCACCAGGGCGCACACCGGCACTGCAACCAGAAAAGGCAAGTGAATCCCAAAATGATTGGAAGAAAGAAAGGCAAAGGTATACCCGCCAATACCAAAAAAAGCGATATAGGCCAAATCCAAAAGGCCTGTAAACCCGGCTACGATATTCAGACCCAACGACAGCATCACATACACCCCGGTGATGGAAAAAATGCTCTGCCAGTAAGCATTAGGAAGAATTCTCGGAATAAAGACAAGACAGAAGAGAAAAAAAGCCGTCATGGCAGTATCAGACCTTTTCACGGATTTTTTCTCCCATGAGCCCCTGGGGCCTGAAAATAAGAACGGCAATCAGAATGATAAATGCCACCACATCTTTATAGGCAGAAGGAAAAAATGTGACGGCCATGGCTTCGCACAGCCCGAGCAACAGACCGCCGGCCATGGCGCCGGGAATACTGCCGATCCCTCCCAGCACCGCTGCTGTAAAGCCCTTGAGGCCTGCCTGAAATCCCACATAATAATCCACCTGGGTAAACAAAAGGCTGACCAGAATCCCGGCCGCCCCGCCAAGGGCTGACCCGATCAAAAAGACAATGACGATGATCCGGTCCGTATCAATGCCCATAAAGGCTGCGGCCTCAATATCCTGGGCCGTGGCTCTTATGGATTTTCCGATATTGGTTTTTTTGATGATAAAGGTGAGCAGCAGCATCAGGACAAAACAGACTGCAATGACAAAAACCCGCATAAAGGAAATCACCATGCCGCCCATATGAAAGGTGCGAAGGCCTTCCGGGATCAGGCTGGAAACCTGAAATACCTTTACCTTGGCCCCCTGGGTATAGAGAATAAAATTCTGGATAAAAATGGACACCCCGAGCGAACTGAGCAAAAGGTTCATCCTCGGGGCTTTTCGCAGCGGCCGGTAAGCCACCCTTTCGATAACAAGCCCAAGGATGGCCGACACTGCCATTGCGGCGAGAATCATCAAAGAAATCAGAATGGCCGCATTCATGACGGGCTGATGCTTGCTTGAAAAAAATTGCAGCACCCACCACCCGGTAAAGCCGCCCATCATATAGAGTTCCCCATGGGCAAAATTGAGCATGGAAAGCACACCGTAAACCATGGTGTAGCCGATGGCGATCAGGGCATAGACACCGCCGATGGTAATGCCGTTGATGGCCTGCTGGGAAAGCTGACCGAAAATATCTTCCATTTGTTTTGTTAAACCGGGGCAACAAGCCTGTCCCGGTTTTGACCCTTTTTTTTAAAATTTGGAGGCTTTATTTACCGGTCAATATGGCAACCTGTTCAAACTCTTTCCCTTTTACCTTGAAAATATAGGTGGCACCTCCAAGCAGATCCCCTTTTGCATCAAAGCTGACCGGGAAGCCCAGTATGCCTTTGTAATTCTTGATGGCGGAAAGATTGGCCAGAACCTCTTTGCGCGTAATGTCCCCGTCTTTTGCAGCCTGGTCAATGGCAGTCAAAAGAATATTCATGGCTTCATAGGCTGGCGGTCCGAATCCGCTTAAAGCGCCGTATTTGGCTTCAAAGGCCTTTACATAGGGGGCTGCTTCCTTGATGGCATAGATATCCGGACTGAAATGGTATACATAGGCACCTTCAGCTGCACCTTCCGATGCTTCTATAAAATCCTTTTTATCCCTTGCCCCTTCCGTTCCAAAGAAAACAGCCTTGATCCCAAGCTCTTTTGCCTGGCGGACACCGATAGCCTGATCCGGTGCGGTTGTGGCCACAAAGAAAAGGACATCGGGCTTATAGGCTTTCACCTTTGTCAGAACAGCGGAATAATCTTTGGAGCCTGCCACAATGGTATCGTTCAGGATATCTTTGATGCCGAGCTTTTTGAGACCTTCAATGGTCTTCTGGGCCATGTTTTCACAATAGGCCACCTTTTCATTCAGTACAGCCACTTTTTTGGCCTTCAGGGTATTTTTAATGAAAAGTGCACAATTCCAGCCATGGGCATCGTTTCTCGCATTGACCCTGAAAAAATGTTTGAACCCGGATTCCGTTAATTCAGGTTTGGAAGCGGCCGTTGTAATACAGGCAAGACCGGCCTCACCGTAAATATTCAAGGAGGCCTGGGCAATATGGCTGACCGGGGGTCCGACAACGCCGTAGATCAGGTCATCAGAGGTAAATTTTCGGGCCACATTGATCCCCTGGGCCGGGTCAAGGGCATCATCACCCATGACCTGCTCGATTTTCTGGCCTTTGATGCCGCCTTTTGCATTCCATTCATCAATGGCGATCTGAGCGGAATTGTAAATCTCCATACAGGGTGCGGCCGCATCCCCTGTAAAAGAGCCTGCATTTCCCACCTTGATTCCTTTTGACACATCATTGGCCATTGCCGTCTGACCCAAAGACAATAAAAACGCAACAAACATTAAAACAAATAATTTTTTCATCTCTTCCCCCCTCCTTGTTAATAAAAAATGAAACACCCTTTTTTGCTGCTATATTTCTTCCTTAAAAAAAGAATCCGATCTGATTTTTTTCATGATATCCCGTAATTGTGCGATGGCCTGCTTTCCGTGATCCGTGATGGCCTGAACCGCTTTTTCCTCTTCCTTTGCCAGAAGGGCCTGATAAATGATGGTATGGTTCTCAATGGCCTCCTTCCAGAGGTCCCGGACAAGGTTCAGCCCGTGCCGATATTTCATGGTCAAATCGCCCAGATTTTTACAGATCCGGTAATAGGTTTTGCTGCGCGATGCTTTATAGAGAACGGTATGAAATTCAAGATCCAGCTCGGTCATTTTCTGGAGCTCGCCGGATTTGATGCAGGTCTTTGCCCTGTCAATGTTATCCCCCAGCATCTTGAGTTCATCCACAGTGACAAACCGGGCGGCTTTTCTTACGGCAAGGGCCTCGATTTCAAACCGGGCTGTAAAAAGGTCCTGGATATCCTCATCCGACATGGTTTCGATAATATATCCGGCTCTGGGCAGGGAAGTGATGAGCTTTTCCTGGGATAGACGCTGCAAAGCCTCTTTTACCGGCGTACGGCTGACATTCAGGTGTCTTGCGAGGCTGGATTCGGTGGTATGGGTGCCCCCCGGAATTTTTCCGGTCAGGATATCTTGCCGGAGGGCCTTATAGACTTTGTCCTTTAAAAGTTTTTTTTCCATTCCCGCTCTCTGAAAATCAGAAAAAAATCAAATTAAAATCAACTTGTATACAAGGCGTATCGCAATTGCTTAAACTTTGTCAAGTTGTTTTTGAGCGGAAAAAAACAGGATTAATATCAAACCGGATCAAACGGCTTGTAATCCGCGTACCCTTCTTCTCCGTGAGTGTACCAGTATGTCATGTCATCAAAAGCCGTCAGCGGCCAATTGTTCAGAAACCGCAAGGGCAGGTCCGGATTGGAAATGAAAGGCCGGCCGAATGCGGCAAGATCTGCCTCCCCTTTTGCAATTCTCTCTTCAGCCGATTCTTTTGTATACCCGCAATTGCCCATAATGATTCCTTTATACACCGCTCTGAACTCGGAAAGGGTCATGGGCTCTCCGTTTCCGTGAAAGCCGAAGGCAAGGCCGTCCATGATGTGCAGATACGCGAGATTCAATTTGTTCAGCTCTTTTGCCACATAAAGATAGGTTTCCCTGAAATCAGGACTTCCCATATCATGGAATACACCGTTGGGCGAAAGGCGGACCGCCACCCTGTTTGACGGGAAAACTTCCAGAACCGCATCCAGCACTTCTTTTAAAAATCTGAACTTGTTCTCAATACTGCCGCCATATGCGTCTTTTCTCAAATTGGTTTTTGAATCCAGGAACTGATTGATCAGATAGCCGTTGGCGGCATGGACTTCCACACCGGCGAATCCGGCATTTTTTGCATTTTCAGCTGCTTTTCGATAATCCCTGACAACCTCTTTGATTTCATCAACGCTCAAAGCCCTTGGCACTTCAAATTCTTTTTTGCCCATGGGGGTATAGATACCGTCATCCTCATTGATCTTGACGGCTGATGCGGAAACCGGCGGTTCACCATTATGGAAATCACTGTGAGACGCCCTGCCGCAATGCCAGAGCTGAAGAAATAAAAACGACCCTGTGGGGTTAACTTTCTCGGTAACTTTTTTCCATCCTTCAACCATCTCATCCGTATAAATCCCGGGGGACCCGATCCAGCCGATTCCCTGCTCAGATATGACGGTTGCCTCGGTAATCAATAATCCGGCTGAAGCCCGCTGAAAATAATACTCTGCCATCAGGTCATTGGGCACTCTTTTTTCACCTGCACGGCCCCGGGTCATGGGCGCCATGGCGATCCTGTTTTTAAGTTTCAAATCTCCCATTAAAACGGATTCAAACAAATTCTTAGTTTTCATGTTCTTCCCTCCTGTTATTGGTTTCTCGGGTCTTCACAATTTATTCAAGTATGTGCACGGATCAGGTGAATACAAGGCATGGGGATTAAAAACCGGGGATCGCTTCTTTGGCTTCAGATGCTTGAATTTTTTTTCAATACCATCTAATGTGCGGAATGCTGAACAAATCAAATATAAAAAAATATGGACGTCTGATGATGGGGCTGTTCATCATCGCTATCACCGCATTTCTCTACCGGCAATTTGATTTCAACCGCCTTATGAGTATGGAAGAAATCCGCTCGTGGGTCGACATGTTTGGCCATCTTGGCCCCCTTGCATTCATTTTTGTCTGCATCATAGCGGTTATCCTGCATCTTCCTGAAATTGTCATGATTGCCATCGGCGCCCTGCTATTCGGCGGCATTGAAGGGTTTTTCTACGGCTGGGCCGGTGCCCTTATGGGGTCAACCTGCACGTTTCTCTTTGTCCGCTATTTTCTCCGGGATGTCTTTCAAAACTCCGTAGCAGACCGGTTCTCATATTTCCGGAACATGGATGGGTTTCTCGCTGAAAAGGGATTCCAGACAGTGCTGATACTTAGGATCGCACTTTTCATGGCTCCTCCGCTTAACTGGGCCATTGCCGTGACACGTGTTCCCTTTCCCGGGTATGTTGCAGGCTCCATGCTCGGCATTATCCCAGGTGTGGCCATAACCTGCTATGCTGCGGAATCCATCGTAAAGATGGACTCCCTCAAAGATTTATTGTCGGTTGAATTTGCCCTTCCCGCCTTTCTTTTTCTCATCCTGATCTCAGTCAGCGGATTGTCAGGGTGGTGGTTGTTAAAAAACGGCACAAAGAGGCAGGAAGACTGAGACTTAAATTATTTGGCCCTGACTTCCAGCCAGCCTTCAAAAGCCCGATCAACCAGCCCTTCGCGGTATTCCTTGGAATAAATAGCCCCGCTCGTTGAAAGATAGGTTAAATTTTTAACCCGCTCATTTTTTGACGTGTAACCAACATCCACACCCAACACTTTGGTACAATCCTCCGGAAGCTCCAGATTAACCGCATTCCCGGTCCACCTTGAAATAGCGCGGGATTGAATAAAATCATCCCCCTTGCCGTTCGGAACCCAGCGGATAACCCCCTCAAAAGGGTTTACATCCATAAATTCCTGAGTATATACAAAACCGTCCGTGGCCATAAAAGTGACATCCTTAACCGTTGAACTGCCGCGTTTATCAAAACTGATACTGACAAATTCTTTGAAATTTTCAACCTTCAACACTTGCCGATGGTCTTTGCCTCCTAAGCGAGACGCCGTTCTTCCGCAGGCAAACATGACCATCGAAATTGAAATTATTCCGATAATTGCCAATAGTGCTATATTTCTCTTTTTCATTTTCTCATTTCCTTTTTACCCGATATCGTTGCTGTTCTGTTCTTAGTGTTTTCTTTGATAGCTATTTATAATAAACCACATTATGTTGAAAGAAGATTCTCATCATGACACCTATTTTCCAATTATGAATTCTTCTGAAGAAAAAATCATATCACTCAAAAAAAAACTATAGTAAGATATAATCCAAGTAATTCATTTCATAAAAAGGATAAAAGATTATGAAACGATATATGACAGCCATCATTGAAAAAGAAGGTACGGGATATGTTGCCCTCTGTCCGGAGCTGGATATTGCGAGCCAGGGAGAAACCGTCAGTGAGGCAAAGAGAAATCTTCAGGAGGCGCTTGAATTGTTTTTTGAATGTGCGTCGCCGGAAGAAATTCAAGGCCGGTTACATAGCGAAATATACATAACCCAGATGGAGGTTGCCGTTGGTTAGGCTGAGAATCTTATCTGGTCAGGAAGTATGCAAAATATTATCTGATCATGGCTTTGAAGAGGTCCGAAGAAAAGGCAGCCACATTTTGATGCAAAAACGAATTCCTGGAAGTACAATTACCGTGCCGGTGCCAAATCATGCAGAGCTCCGAATAGGAACCCTGCAATCAATAATCCGGCAGGCTGGACTGACCCGGAAGGAATTTGAATTAATTTAATAGTTAATTCGATTTAATGCGCCGGGTTCAGCGGCTGGTCAAGAAATACCACCCGCCAGTCCAGAACTCCCTCGACCATCAGGCGGGCCGCTTTATTTGCCAGATCAGCCACTTGTATGGAAAAAGAAATTTCTTTGCTGTTCTTTCCTGAAACAAGTTTGCCTTGAAGCTCTTTGGCTTGGCCCGCAAGATGTTTGAGAGCCTTGGCCATGGATTCGGATCGCATCCCGATCCTGCGGAATTCCCCCTGGTTGTTGATGCCTTCAAGAGCCGCGCCCAGAGCCGATAAAAATCCGCAGAAAAAAGTCATTACACCTCCGGCCAGAAAAAAATGGACCCCCCCGGCCCCAATGGTCAGTGCCGGAAGCACAAGGCAAATGCCACGAAGCCATTGTTAGATGTTACGTGACTTCTCGCTTGTTCCCTCGAAAAAGTCAGCCTGATCTTTCAGCAGCGCAATCGGATCCGTGAGATAATCCTCAAGGTGAGTCTTGTTTATCTTTGTCGTTGATAACCCCACTTCCCTTTCCACAGCCCTGGCATACAAGGCCATCCAGGTGCTTCCTATATGGGAATAACCTGCCAGGTGTATAGGTGGATGGGGAAGCTGGAGCTTGGTAGCTCCCACATCCATGATGGAACTTGAAATGATATGGGTTGTGAAAAACGGGATTCCGAGATGGGAGGCAATCTGAATGACGGTCGAGGATGTTGCTTCAGCCGCAAACCATTGAATGAGCTGAATCCTGACCATTTTGTGTCCCAGGGTCTTGATAATCCGTCAGCCTCCGGCGGCCGTGCCCATGGCCATGGTTAAGGCACATGCAATTTTAACCCAGAGATAAACCTCAAAGCTGTCTCCCTTTAAAAATTCAAGCCAGGACGGAAGGCTGTTAAATACACCGGAGGTGGTTGCGGTAAACATTGCCAGGGCAATGATTCCTATTATTTTCTGGACGTCATTGGTGCCGTGGCTGAGACCCATAAAGGCCGCACTCGCCAGCTGGAGTTTGTTGGAAATGACATTAATGCGGAGGGGCGTCCAGGACCTGAGAAAAAAAGCAAAAGCCCCATGAGGATAAATCCGACAATGGCTCCAAGTATGGGAGACATAATCATCGGGATAATGACTTTGTAAAGAATACCCTCTGATTTATGGGTAAAAGGTTTGATAACCGCCCATTTGATAATGGACCCGTTGCCGTGGTCTGAAGATCGCGTAAAATAATGACCTGATGAAAATCGGCATCGGCTGTAAACTTGTTCCGGAGCAATTCGAGCATCAACCGGTTTTCATATTCCGCGTTCTTTTAACAAATTACAGGTCATTTTTCCAGATTAAAGTGTATTTCTTGCCATAACCGCCGGCTCCAGCACCACCTTGACATCCAAAGCGATCCAGTCGCCGCTGCTGAACACAATGGGGTTGATGTCGAGCTGGCTTAAGCGGTTTCCCAGGTCGTGGGCAAGCTTTGATACATTTGAAATGACGGCAGCCAGTTTTTGTTTATCAAGGCTCATTCCCCTGAAATTGTCAAATACCGGGGCAAGAACCAGTTCATCAATCATGTCCATGGCATCAACCATGGAACAAGGGGCCAGCCTGAAGGCCGTGTCCTTATAGATTTCCGTGAGAACGCCGCCGGCACCTACCATGACGGCATGGCCAAGAACCAGGTCCTTTATGATTCCGACAATGAATTCAGGCCCCATAAACCCGGCCTGGTTTTCAACAAGAATATTTTCATTGGGAAAGCGCTGCCGCAAAGCTGCAAGATTGTCTTTTATGCATTCCCGGTCATTGTTCAAAATCACACCCTGTACATCGGTTTTATGAAGGATGTCTGGAGAGCAGACCTTTAATACATAGGGCGGGTTGATCCCCTTAATATTGAGAGGGTCGGAAGGCAAAAACCGCCTCCCCTTCGGGACTTTAACGGAATAGAGGCTGACAAGCGTTTTGGTCTCAGATTCATCAGGATTTTTTTTATTGTCAAGGCTGTCTAACCATTGTTTGAGTTTTTCTTTCATAAATTTTTTGTCTCCCTAAGCCAGCCGTTTTTTGATATTGGTTCTTTCCACAAGGAGTCTTGCCGCCCGGACAGCCCTGCCCACAGACGGATAGGCTGCCACGCCCCCATGAAATAAATTTTTGATGCAATTATCCGTAAACGGTCCGAACTTGGTAAAGACAATGATGGGTTTATCTGATGCTAAAATCTTTTGCGCAATAATATCAATGAGCTTTTCACTGATGCCGGGCGGGGCAAAAAAGGCAATGCAGATGATAATGTCTGTGCCATCATCCTCGATCAGTGCATCCAGGCTTTCGGAGAACATTCTGTCCGTGGCGCTGGCCGTGATATCCACCGGGTTTTCACAGGCGGTAAACGGGAAGGTGGCAGCCTTTATCCGTTCTTTTGTGGCATGGGACAATTTTGCCATTTTCAAAGCAGCCCTGGGATCTTTTTTTTCAATAAAATCCGTACACATCACCCCATAGCCGCCGGCAGCGGTGAGAACCGCCACACGATTGCCCGGAGCCCCTGACAGCATGGACAAGACCTTGGTGGCGTCACAGAATTCCTCGTCATCATACACCCGCTGAATGCCGTGCTGTTTTAAAGCACCGCTGATGACATTGTCGGAACCGGCGAGTTTTCCGGTATGGGAACTGACAGCCGAGGCTGCCGTATGGGTCATCCCGGCCTTCAGCACCACAACAGGTTTTTTTCTTGCGGTTTCTTTGGCAATGGTTAAGAATTCCCGTCCTTTTTCAATGTTTTCAAGATAAAACCCAAGACAGTTGGTTTTTTCATCCTGGGAAAAATAATGCAGAAAATCAACTTCATCGAGATCACATTTATTTCCCAGGCCCACAAAGGCCCGCATGCCGTAACCGGTATTGGAGGCATAGCCAAGGGCTTCCACGCCCACGGACCCGCTCTGGACAATGCAGGCCACTTTTCCGTTCCGGCCCAGGGCTTTATCCCCGTGTTCGACAAAAATCGTGTCGATATTCTCATCCGGCAGAAAGATCCCAAGGGAATTGGGTCCCAGGATATTGATATGATGATCTTTTACGAGCTGTTTTAATTTGTCTTCCAGATCCCGGCCTTCAGCCCCGACTTCCCCAAACCCGCCGGCTACGATGATATAATTGGGGATTCCCCTTTCAATGCACCGTTCAACAGATCCCACGGCTGCTGCCGCTGAAACGGTAATAACAGCCAGATCAATATCTTTTGGCAAAGACCGGATATCGGAAAACACTGCATATCCGTTAATGTCTGTTTCCTTTGGATTGACGGGGAATAAAAGTCTTCCCGATTCCATGAGCCGCCTGAAAACGATTCCCCCGACTTTATCCTTTGATTTTGATGCACCGATCACGGCAATCTTTTTTGGGTCCAACAGCCTTTTTAATGATGCAATTTTATCCATAAATGATAGTATCCCTCCTGAGGAATGTATGGTTTTAATTTTTATAATTCAAAGAATGGTTCGTCAAGTGAAACACTACTTTGACACTCTGATTTCAAAACCCGGTTTTGGAGGTTCTCCCTGTGAAAATCTTGAATGATATCGGCTATGGTGATTATCATCTGCATTCTTCAACCCTGTCGGACGGCATGAATACCATTGATGAAATTGTCATCCAGGCAGGTTTCCTGAACTACAGGCAAATCGCCGTCACGGATCATAACCGGGAATATATGGACAGATACGGGTTCAAGAGCAATACCCACTACAGCATCATTGCGTCAAACCGATGGAAAAACATCCATAATTCCGTTCAGGTGATCTTTGGTGTGGAAGCGGATCTGCTCAATGAAAACGGAGATATCTGCCATGATATCCAGGGGTTTTCCCCGGAGTTCATGATATTATCCAGCCATGAAAAAATCTATTCAGGCCATGGAGATTCCATCAAAGCCGCCTATCTGAACGCCATCAGCCGATATGGTTCAAGAATAAATCTTTTGGGCCATTTATGCTCAAAACCGTTTTCCGACCGGCTCAATCCAAAGGACATAGAAGAGATTGTAAAGGCGGCAAACAAGGCCGGGATTGCGCTGGAGCTGAACTGTGCCAACCTTGTGAACGGCAAAACAAGCCTTCCCCATCTCAATGCCCTGCTTTCCTGTTGTGATGCCCTATATGTAAACAGTGACGCCCACACCCTCCATGAATTCATCAACATGCGAAAAGAAGGTTTTGCTTATCTGAAAGCCCACCCTCATCTCTAAGGAAAGAAACATGCGGATCTATGCAGTGGCTGATATTCACGGAAAAGTCGACATCATTAAAAAAATCAAAAGGGTAGTAAAAAAAGAATCCCCTGATCTGATGATCATTGCAGGAGACATGACCCAATATCTTTTTCCCTTGAAAGTCCTGAGCCAATTGGAGGAAATTAGCATCCCGGTGTTTGCCGTCCGCGGGAATTCTGATTTGAAAGGTGTTGAATCTTTGATAAGGCAACGGGGGAAAATCATTCTTTTACATCAGATGCCTTTGGAATATGAAGGAAAAAAATTCCTCGGTCTTAACGGGACCATTCCTTTGCCCTTTGTTTCTAAAATCTGCCTGAATGAAGAAAAGTGCATCAGAAAAATCGAACCCCTGATTACGTCTGAAACCATACTGGTCGCTCACCCACCACCCAGGGGAATTTGTGATAAGGCGGGAAACCGGTTCAGTGCCGGCAGTTTTGGATTAAGGCGCCTTATTGAAACCCATCCCCCTTTAATGGTAGTATGCGGCCACATTCATGAGCAGGCAGGTTATCAATATTTAAAAAACACCCTGATTGTCAACTGTGCCGTGAATAAAATCCTGATTGGAGCGATCATTGATTGTGAAAAGAATAAACCGGTCAGGATTAAAATGATTTTTAATGATTGAAAAGTTAAATAAAGGAAAACCTTATGTGCGATTTTAATGCGTATCTGAAAAAAGACAATTCTGAAAAACTGATCATGGAAAATGTAACAAACGTAACACCCATAGGTGAAAATTCCTTTTTGTTAAAAAGCCTGTTGGGAGATAGAATGGAAGTCAAGGCTGTGATTGAAGATATCAACCTTGCAGGCAACCGGATTGTTTTAAAAGCCGTGTAATGAAGAAGTTCCGGGACTATCTGACCGCCATTGCCGGAGCGAACCGGCTGAACGGGTTTGGAAGAGACGGTCTGCCGGTGGAATGGCTGTTCCATCCCGGCATGCTGTTTTCAAGCATGGATAAATGGTGGGGGGATTTTGGTTTCAGATCTTCGGCCCATGAGGGAATCGACATTACCTATTTCAGGACACAGGAAGGAAAACTCTGCTGTTTTGATGATAAAGTTCTGATACCGGCCATGGAAGATGGCCGGATCATCAACATCTGTGATGATTTTTTAGGCCAAACCCTTGTGGTCGAAGCTGAAAAACAAGATCCCGGCCCGGCTTTAGGTATTTATACCTATGCCCACATCCGGCCGGACACCCGGCTCAGCATCGGCTGTTGTATCAAAAAAAACGAAATCATTGCCAGGGTCTGTGACACACGGAAAAACCCGCAACTTTTGCCACATCTTCATTTCTCCTGCTTTGAGGTTGAAAAGAGCATCTTATCCACAGATCTGAACTGGAGCCTTTTTTCAAACATCGCTTTTGCCAGAGCCATTCACCCGGTTTTTCTCTGAGGTGTTTGCATGCCCGCCATAGCGCCTTTAAATTCAATATTTAAGCCTGTCTGTGATGAAAAGAAGAATTGAAAAAAATGCAGATTTAATCTATGATCACAAAAACTTAAGATAACCCTAAGATAATTCTCAATATGGAGTGGATAAATGAAAACAATAAAACTTCTTTTTTGGCTGATCATCCTGGCGCTTCTCGGAACCCTGATCTATCAGAATCAGGACTATTTCATGGCAATGACCACCCTTAATCTGGATCTTAAAATTGCCGGCTGGGCCTGGGTCATCCCCCCGATTCAGAATATTGCCTATTTTGGGATCTGTTTTCTCTTGGGTCTGGTTCTTGCCGGTATGAAGGGTCTTTTCTCTGCTTTTGGATTAAAGAAACAAATTAACTCCGGGAATAAAACCATTGCCTCCCTTCAGGCAGAGATCAATTCATTGAAAACCGAACTGGATGTATTCAAGCATGACCCGTATATAAAAAAGGAAATTGAAAACAAGGCTGATGTTGCCCCAAAATTGCCGGAAGCTCAACCGGAAACAGTCCGCTAAGTCTTCCGGCAACCCCATATAAATGCTTGATCCTGATTTCAAAAGACAGCCCATGACCCAGAAAAAAAATACTCCCATGATGGACCAGTACCTGTCCATCAAAGAATCCCATGAAGATGCCATTTTGTTTTACCGGATGGGAGATTTTTATGAAATGTTCAATGAAGATGCCATCAAAGCCTCTTCCATTCTTGAAATTACACTGACCTCCAGAAACAAGAATGATGAGGACCCTGTTCCCATGTGCGGGGTCCCCTGCCGCGCGGCCGACAATTATATTGCAAGGCTCATTGAAAACGGGTGCAAGGTGGCGGTGTGTGAGCAGATGGAGGATGCAGCTGCCACAAAGGGGCTTGTTAAAAGGGAAGTGGTCCGGGTGATTACACCGGGTATGATATTGAATGAAGAGCTCCTGGATAAAACCTCCAATAATTTTCTTCTGGCCTTGTCAAAAACCCGTGATGCAGCAGGGATTGCCTATCTTGATATCTCTACGGGAACTTTTAAAACCACGGAAGTGGACAGCAGACAGTCAAAAATCCCGCCGGAGTTGATAGATGAAGCCCTGAAGGTGGACCCCAAAGAAATCCTTTTACCTAAACCTTTTGAAAAAGACCCGGCATTTAAGTATCTCTTAAGGATTTTTCAGGGCCGCCAGATCACCTATCTGGATAAGACCAGTTTTGATATTGAAGACGCAAAGGATCAGCTTTTACGATTATTAAAAACCCGGGGTCTTGAAGGTTTTGGCCTTGAAAACAGGAATGCCTCCATTTCTGCTGCAGGCGCCGTCCTGTCCTATGTAAAAGACACCCAGCTTCAGGAAACAACCCATATTTTCCAGATTATGCCCTATGATCTGAAAAATTTTCTCGTGATTGATGACAAATCCTGTAAAAACCTGGAGCTTCTCTTTAATATCCAGACCCTGGATAAAAAGGGATCGCTTATCCATATCCTTGACAGGACTGTAACGGCCATGGGGTCCCGGCTCATGAAAAACCGGGTCCGCTATCCTTTGACCGATATCAAAGAAATCCGGCGCCGCCTTGACGCTGTTGAAGAAATCACAAAAGCTGCCCATATTCATCAGTTGATCATTAATCATTTAAAATCCGTATATGATCTTGAACGCCTGGGCAGCAAGATTTCCATGGGCCAGGGAAATGCAAGGGACATGATTGCGCTGAAACGGTCGCTGAAACGGCTGCCTCTTCTTTTTAAGGAATTAAGCCTGTTTAAAAATGATCTTCTTAGCGGGAAACTGCTGGAAGATCACGAGATGGTGATCCATGAACTGGAAGTTCTGGCTGATCTTATTGAAAAGGCCGTAAGGGAGGATGCACCCCATGTATTGAATGAAGGCGGTCTCATCAATGACGGGTTCAGCCCTGAGCTGGATGAGCTTTTGTTGATCTCAAGGGATGGAAAATCCTGGATTGCCAAGGCCGAGGCAACCGAGAAAGAGAAAACAAAGCTGTCTTCGTTGAAGATACGCTATAATAAAGTTTTCGGGTATTTTATCGAGGTGTCAAAGGCCCAGGCCGAATCGGTTCCGGACCACTATATCCGAAAACAGACCCTGGTCAATGCGGAAAGGTTTATCACCGATGAGATGAAAACCGTTGAGTCCACCATTCTCAATGCCCAGGAAAAACGCAATGCAATGGAGTATGATATTTTTTGCACCATCCGGGACCAAGTGGTGAAAAAATCCACCCTGATCCTGAAAACAGCAGAATTTATTGCCAATGTGGATGTACTCCAGGGGCTTGCCCTTGCTGCATCGGAAAACGGGTATACCAAACCCGTGATCAATGAAGACGATATCATTATCATTGAAGACGGCCGGCACCCGGTGGTGGAAAAACTTATTAAAGGAGAACGCTTTGTACCCAATTCCATTTATATGGATAATACTGAAAATCAGATTCTTCTCATTACCGGTCCCAATATGGCGGGTAAATCCACGGTTCTGCGGCAGGTGGCCCTGACCGTCCTCATGGCCCAGATGGGGTCTTTCGTCCCTGCAAAAAAAGCGTCTCTGCCCATTGTGGACCGGATCTTCACACGCGTCGGGGCCTTGGATAACCTTTCTTCCGGACAGAGTACCTTTATGGTGGAAATGGAAGAAACCGCCAACATCGTCAATCATGCCACCCATAAAAGCCTTGTCATCCTCGATGAAATCGGAAGGGGCACCAGCACCTATGACGGCATGAGCATTGCCTGGGCCGTTGCCGAATATCTTCATGACCTGGATGATAAAGGGGTTAAAACCCTTTTTGCCACCCATTACCATGAATTGATAAAGCTTGAGGAGCTTAAACCCCGGATCAAAAATTTCAATATTGCGGTAAAAGAATTCAATGATAATATCGTGTTTTTGCGGCAGCTTGTCCGGGGAGGTACCAATAAAAGTTACGGCATCCAGGTGGCAAGGCTTGCCGGTGTGCCGGACAAGGTCATCCGGATTGCCAAAGAAATATTGCTGGCAACCGAGCAGAAAAACAATTCAGCTTCGCCTGTCATCGTGCCTGAACCGGAAAAAAAGAAAAGAAAAAAGAAAACCGATGACCATCAGCTGGAGTTATTCGGCAGCCAGGATGAAACCTTAAAAAAAATGTTGGAAAAGATTGATATTTCAAGTATGACTCCCCTTGAAGCAATGAATTTTTTAAATAATTTAAAACAAAAAGCGTTACAATAAACATATGCAGTCGTTTAAACCATTCATACGGATAGTTTTTCTTTTTTTTGTTCTCTTGTCGGGAATTTTTATTTTCCCGGCCAATGGATTTACAGATGCGGGAAAGGAAAAATATCTCCTGGCCGATGACTGCTATAAAAACCTGAAAAGCTCGGAAGCCCTGCAAAAAAAAGAGACGGAATGGCTCAATTGCATTTCAAAATATGAGAACATACAAAGGCTTTACCCGGATAGCTCATGGGCTCCGGCCGGGATGTATAAGGCTGCCCAGCTGTGCCTGACCCTTGCAAAAATATCCGGAAAAGCAACCTATCAGGATCAGGCTGCCAATCTTCTTGCAAGCCTTAGAAACAAATACCCTCAAAGCACCTACAACGGAAGCGCTAAAACACTTTTAAAATCCATCAGCCCTTCTGCCTCTTCGGGTGCTGCTGCTTCAACACCTCCTCCCCCTGAAGAAAAAGAGTCGTCTGTTCATGCTTCAAATGATCCCCCTAAACCAAACACAAAAATTTCTAAAAAAGAACAGACCAAAAATAGCAATCAACTTCGTAAAACCACAGAGGGGAAACCAAAACAAGAAGGAAAAAACCATTCCACGGAAAACCCTCCGGAATCCGAATCCATTGCCGATGAAAAACCGGAACCGGATAAGATCTCACCCCCGGAGGTCAGTGAAAAGACCTCTGCACCGCCCTCCACGACATCACCTTCCGGTGACAGTGTCATCACCGACCTAAGGGTCTGGTCAAACCCTGAATATACAAGAATTGTGGTTAATGTGGGTCATGAAAGAGAATATTCCCACAGGCTTTTAAATAAAGACCCTGATATCAACAAACCCTTTCAACGTCTCTATGTTGATGTTGAAAAAACAAGGCTCGGCAAAAACCTTGCAGAGCATACTCCGATAAATGACAATCTTCTGATACAGGCCCGGGCAGGACAATATCTTCCCCATACCGTAAGGGTGGTGGTGGATATTAAATCCTTTGAAAACTATAAGGTGTTCTCCTTAAAAGACCCTTTCCGGATTGTCATTGATGTCTGGGGAAAAGGCTCGAATGGAGGTCCTCCTGCTGCCGCTCCGGCTGAAACTGCGGATTCTGCCAAACCTGAGCCTGAAAAAAAGAGTTCCGGTATGACCACGGACAACCTGCAATCTTCAAACATCACGCGTCAGCTTGCCCTGGGTGTCCGAAAAATCATCATTGACCCGGGACACGGGGGTTCAGATCCAGGCGCTCCCGGGTATAACAAAGATCAATGGGAAAAAGACATGGTCCTGAAAATGGCCCATAAGCTCGCGGGTATTTTAAAAGACCGTTTAAAATGCGCGGTTTTGCTGACCCGGAGCGAAGATAAGCGTCTGACCCTTGAAGAAAGGACTGCCATTGCCAATACCAAAAGAGCAGACCTTTTTATTTCTCTGCACTGCAATGCAGCCAAAAACAAGGAACTCAAAGGCATTGAAACCTATTTTCTAAACCTTGCAACGGACAGTCAGGCCATAGCCGTGGCAGCCAGGGAAAATGCTACCTCGGAAAAAAACATTTCCGATCTGGACTATATTTTAAGCGATTTGATGAAAAATGCCAAAATCGAAGAATCCACGAGACTGGCCAATATTGTTCACAAACATTTTGTAGCAGGGATGAAAGCAAAATATTCGGAAATTAATGACCTCGGGGTTAAACAGGCACCCTTCTATGTGCTTCTGGGTGCCAGGATGCCATCCATTCTGATTGAAACATCTTTTATCAGCAATAAGCTTGAAGGCCAACGGCTCATGGAAGACTCCTATCAAAAAGCGGTTTGTGAATCCATTGCCGATGGCATAGAAAAATATATTGATACAACAAATCCAAAACATTTATAGACCATAAAGGAGAACCGTATGTCGTTTGAAAACATTATTCTTGAGGTAAAAGGTGCTGTTGCCATATTGTATTTTAACCGGCCCAAAGCCCTGAACGCCCTTAACAATGCGCTTTTTGATGAACTGAACATAGCCCTTGACAAGGTCATGGAAAATAAGGAAGTCCGGGTCCTGATTCTTACCGGAGTCGGGGATAAGGCATTTGTGGCCGGCGCAGATATTGCCGAACTGGTGAAGATGAATCCCCTTGAAGCAAAAACCTTTTCCCGCAAAGGCCAGAAAGTTTTTTCAAAGATTGAGGCACTGCCCATCCCTGCTATTGCAGCTGTGAACGGATTTGCCCTGGGCGGGGGATCTGAAGCCGCACTTGCCTGTGATTTTATCTATGCTTCTGAAAAAGCGATTTTCGGGCTGCCGGAAATCACCCTTGGCCTGATACCCGGCTTTGGCGGAACTCAACGACTGGCAAGGCTTGTCGGTGTGAACCGGGCCAAGGAAATGGTTTTCACCGGAAAAACCATCAAGGCTGAAGAAGCATTGGCCTATGGGATTGTCAATAAAATTTGCGAACATGACAAACTCATGGAAGAAGTCATGAAAACAGCAGAACTCATTGCTTCAAGAGGAAGTGTGTCCTTGCGATCCGCCAAGGAAGTCATCCAGAACGGCCTTCAAACAGATCTTGAAACAGGGTGCAGGATAGAAAATGATGCTTTCGGCCTTACCATGGTCAGTGAAGATGCAAAGGAAGGGACCAGCGCTTTCCTTGAAAAACGAAAACCTGTGTTCAAGGGGAAACTGTATTAATCTTTTTACAGATAGTGATGTAAAGGGGAAAACCAAAATGTTTGCAGAACAGATATCCATATTTGTTGAAAATAAAGAAGGCCGTCTTGCAGAAGTGACTGCAATCTTAAGGGATGCCGGAGTCAATATCAGGGCATTGTCTCTTGCCGATACAACTGATTTTGGTGTCTTAAGGCTGATTGTAAACAACAATGAAAAAGCTGAAAAAGCCCTGAAAAAAGAAGGTTTTACCGTTGGCATAACAAAAGTTATGGCCGTAGAGGTAATCGATAAGCCGGGCGGATTAAATCAAATTCTTGATCCGCTCAGCATCAATGAAGTCAATGTGGAATACATGTATGCATTTTCAAACCCCCGGTGCAAAAATGCCGTCATGATTTTCCGGTTTGACGACTATGACAAGGCGTTAAAAGTATTAAAAGAAAATAATATAAGGGTGGTCCCGCGAGAAGAAATAGACACCCTGTAAATCAGCTCAGGGGCAGGGTGATGGTGAATTTTGTTCCCTTTAAGGGTCTGGAAGACACATCAATGCTGCCCTTATGATTCTCGGTGATAATGAAATACGAAACTGCAAGGCCGAGCCCGGTTCCCTCACCCACGGTTTTGGTTGTAAAGAAAGGTTCAAATACTCTTTTTCGTATTTCCTCTTTCATTCCCGGTCCATTGTCGGATATTTCAATTCTGACTGCAGTTTCCTGACCGGAGACCTTAAAAATAAAACAGGGGTCAAGAATTTTGTCCCAGGACATCATGGCCTGAGCCCCGTTTGACAGTATATTGAAAAAAACCTGCTGAATTTCACTTGCCTTGCATCGGATCTTTGGGATTTCAGCTCCGTAATCCTTAACAATCTTAATTCTTTTAAAATCAAATTTCTTTTTCAGGTTATAATCGCTTTCGGCAAGCTCCAGGGTTTTATCCAAAAGTTCACACACATCTTCAGGCATAAAGGCGGATGAGCTTTTCCTTGAAAAAGACAGCATGTTTGACACAATGGCGGCAGCTCTTTTTCCGGCATCCAGAACAGAATCAATCATTTTGAAAATATCTCTTTTTTCCATATATTTCCGGACATTGTCAAGTTCAAGCCCAAACTCATCTGCAACAGACTCATTGGCTGCTAGTTTTTCCTTTAACCGATTCCGGATGACCTGGGCATTCTGTAAAATCCCGGCCAGCGGGTTATTGATTTCATGAGCCATCCCGGCTGCAAGTCCGCCAATGGAAACCATTTTTTCAGACTGAACCATCATCTCTTCAAGGCTTTTTTTCTCATCCTCCCTTTTTTTCAGACTTAGGGCTTCCACAAGAGCTGCGGCCAGCATTTCACTGGCAGCCTTGTCATCCTCATCATAGCCTCCTTTTTTCCCGGAAAAGGCAATGATCCCTTTTATCTCGGAACCAAGCTTCATGGGAACTCCTAAAAAAGAATTAATGGGGATATGGTTTTTAGGTAATTTTACAAAATTTGGGTGGGCCATTGGATCATTCGAAATAATGGTTTTATCCTGGTGAATAATGCATGCCCTGATTCCCCTGATCTCCTGCCCCTGAAGCCGGACCGTTTTCTCCACGTCGGCCATCCGGCAATCTTTCAGAGCGCCTTCGGAAATAGCCAGGATATCCATCAATTCTTTGTCTGTTTTTGAAACTTCCCCGATAAAACAGTATTTTCCCGGGATCACTTCAAGGGCGATGGGAATAAAAATTTCGGCAATCTGTTCATAGGTCTCCGCCAGCATGGATTTTTGGAAAAAAGTATTAACAGAGGAAATAATCCTGCTTTGTCTTAAGATTTTCTTTTCATTAATCTCTTTTTGAACTATTTCTTTTTCAAGGTTTTGGTTGGTTCTCGCTAGATCACTGATTTTTTCTTTGATTGCATCCCGCATAACGGCAAAATTTCGTGAAAGTTCTCCGACTTCTCCGACTCCGCCCTGTTCTATCTCCCTGTCAAGATTTCCGGATGCAATTTCTGATGCGGCCTTTGCAAGATCAGTGACCGGCTGCATAAGCTTGTTTATCAGGAAAATCAGAACCAGGGCCAGGCAGCCTATAACCGTAAATGTAAACGACAGCATTTGGTTTCTGAACCCGATGAGGGTTTCTTCAATCCGCCCTGTTGAATAGACGGTCACCATACTGCCGAGTTTTTGTCCCTGGTGATAAATATCAAACCTTTTTTCAATATCAATCCCATGCTTTGTCTTAAATTCTCTTTCAATTTTGATATCAATATCGATTTCTTTTTCTGTAAGGGAAATGCTCTTCATGTTTTCATCTTCAAAAAAAGTCTCCAGGTTCACACGAAGCGTTTCCTTATCCACATTATAAAGCGGCCTTGCATTCACAAGCGTCATCATATTAATGGATTTATCGATTCTTTGATAAAGATTAGTAAGTTCCGAGTTTTTTATTTTTCCTGTGAAATAAAAGCATAAGAAGAGATTGATAATGCTACAGGCAATCACAACAGATATGATGATTCTTGTCCGCAGTCTCACGGGCGAGCTCCTTTTTTATAAGCCATATGGCCATGGCCTAAACCTTAAATCAAATAGGGGCGGTATCTTGTGTCACTTTTTTTACAAGTTCCCTGTAGTCTGCAGATGCTGTGGAGCCGGGGGCAAACTCAAATATGGATTTCCCATAGGATGGCGCTTCGGAAAGACTCTCACTATAGCGAATAGGGGTACAGATATATTCCGGGTATAGTTTTTTAAGTTGCGAGTATATGGTTTCAGGCCCTTTTATCCGGGTATCCATAAAGGTCGGAACAATATATTTCAAAACAACCTCCTTCCTGTATTTCTGGATTGATCCAAGGCTTTTCATGAATTCGGCCAGTCCCTGGAGCGGCATGACCTCCAGGGCCACCGGCACAAGAACTTCGGTTGCATAAAAAAGAACATTGACGATCAACTGATCCCAGCCCGGTGCCGTGTCAATGATAACATAATCATACCGATGCTCCAGATCCTTTAAGGCTTCCGAAAGAGTCCATTCCGCTCCAAAGCTTTTTCTGTCAATGATTCTTTTTACCCCTGCAAGGGATTTTCCACCGGCAAGCAGCCAGAGATTTTTTCTGGCCCGGATGATACATTCTTCCGGGCTCAGCTCTTTTGTCAGAAGCTCTGTCAGACCTGCCCTGGGTTTTGTTCCGAGAATATAGGAAGACTGCCCCTGGGTATCGGTATCCACAAGAAGGACCTTATGGCCTGCAAGGGCAAGGCCCGCACTCAAATTAACGGATGTGGTGGTTTTTCCGACGCCGCCCTTGCTTAAGGTCACACAGATTCTCCGGATAGCTGTCGCTCTTGGCTCTTCTGCCTGTTCCCTGTCCTGGGAAAAAAGCGCATCAAGCGCCACAGGGAATTTATGACCACAGGATTTGCATCGTGCGGCGATCTTTTTTCCTGAAGAGGCAGTTTCTTTTATTGTATCTAAATTGACATTATGCTTTTTTTCACATTTAGGACAGACAATAATGGCCACTAATCCTCCTTCTTAAGTTCCTGAAGAATAGCATCAACAGCAACATCAGCAATTCTTTTCATGGATATGGTCTTTTTGTTCAAAGAAGAAACTTTAACCTTGATTTTAGCTTTGCTTTCCCAGATCTGAACCGATACGTTTTCTTTGGACGATTGCCAAGACTTATCTGCACCGTCTTCCGCATTTTCGTCTCCAAATCCATGCCCGTTTTTATAAATCAGGCAATTCAATTCTTCTACACGGGAAGCGAATTCATCCCCATGGCCGACAAGGACATTGTCCATGATGTCTTTTTTTTTATTCATAATAAGTATCAGATATCATCGGGTGAATTTTTGTCTTTCCCCAGAACCTGTTCCTTTAATTCTTTGACAATGCTCAAAATCCGATCAGAACTGTCTTTTTTAAGGTCTGTCCATTGAATACCATATTTCCAGTCCTGATCTAAAGCAGCGGATATGTGAACGATGCGGCCGTTTAAATTTTTTATCACGATATCAAAATAATTAAGTTCGCAATTTAAAAGCGCCTGGTCTATCAGGAATGCCGACTGGTCCCTGACTGTAATGCTGATACCACCCGCGCAGATATCCTGGATGGCATACCGGGTATTATGAATCAATACCCAGATGTTTTTGCCGTCTTCAACCGGAACACGAAAAGATGTCCTGATAATTTTTGGTATTGGTGTGTCTTCTTTTATCTTATCCAGTTCAATGGACGACGAATTCATTTGGCCACCTTTAAAATTCAACAACGATTTTTAGAGTTTTGTCCAATACTGTACGAGACAGCCGTATGTTCATGAAAAATATAGCAATATTGGTAATGCCAGGCAAGGAAAATCATCAGAAGGAATAAAAAAGGGGTAAGACAGCCAATGTCTTACCCCTTTTTTTTAAAAACTATTTGTCTGATTTGTCGGGTTATCCGCCAAAAGCTGCTTTTTGTGCAGCTGTAAGAGCAGGATGGGCATACATCAGAATCAGGGCAACAACCAGAGCGTAGATACAAAGAGATTCGATCATGGCAAGACCGATCAGCATGTTTACCTGGATTTTACCGGCTGCTTCCGGATTTCTTGAAATACCGCTCATGGCGGCTGAAAGACCAAGACCCTGACCGATGGAAGCACCAAAGGCCGCGATACCGATGGCAAGACCTGCTGCCCAAACACTTGCTACTAGAAATTCCATGTTTTACTCCTTATTCGTATAAAATATTAATATAAAAAATAACGGGCTTCTTCCGTTTCCCGTAAAACGCCTGATTAATGAGCTTCTTCTATTGCACCGGCAATATACATGGTGGAAAGAAGAAAAAATACCAGGGCCTGAACCAACGCCACAAACGTACCCAGCGCCATTACCGGCAGAGGTGCGAGGAACATGCCGCCAAGGGTCAAAAGAATAATCGTAACCAGTTCATGCCCGGCCATATTCCCGAATAGACGGAAGGTAAGGGAAAGAACCCTTGCCGTGTGGCCGATGATTTCTATGGGCAGAAAAAGCGGGATCATTGCCGGTATGGGCCCTAAAAAATGCTTGACATATTTAACGCCGTGAAGCTGGATACCAATCACATGACTCCATGAAACCGCGATGATGGCCAGGGCCAGAGTGGTGTTGATGTTTGCCGTGGGCGGAAAAAATGCAGGGACAAGGCCCATGAGATTACCGAACAGAACAAAAATGAATATGGTCAGCACAAGGGGAAAAGATTTTCTTCCCTCATCTCCGGTAATCGTAACCATGAATTCTTCAAGCCCTGAGATCAGGACTTCAAATACATTCTGTGCTTTTTTGGGAACCATGGAAATGCTTTTTCCGCCAAGCCAGCCCAAAAAGATCAGAACAATCATTGCCAGCCACATATATACCACGTGGGGGTTCTTTGCCGCCCACCCGTCCAGACCGAACATTCCAAACAATGAAGTAAGAATTAAATATGGATGTCCCACTTTATACCGCCTCCTTGAAAAATAATCTTGTTAACTCAAGCACCGTTGCCAGGAACATGCTTGCCACCACCACCGATAGACCTGCCAAAAGACCCAGCGGATGAACAATATGTTTTGATATAAGCAGATAAAGAACAAAACCGCTTATTCCAAATCGAATATAATATTTTATTAGAGCGCTGCCCACAACTGAACGCCCATTCTCTGATACAATTTTGGGGTTGAAAACCTTTTTCAGGGTCTTTTTCAGAAGATGAAAATTAATGACGGCAATCAGCCCGCCAAGCACAATCCCCAAAGCGACCTGCGGCGGAGCCGCCATCAGGCCGATCAACCCGGCAAAAAACAAGATCAGCCAGTTTGAGGTTGTAATAAAATCAACGATCTTCTCAACATCCTGCATTAAAATTTTCTTCCCTTTTTCCCGGCTCTGACAATATTACTGAACCCTGCGGCAATCCCGAGCGCAAGGCCGATAAACATCAGAATCGGGTCTGTACCAAATTTCTTATCCAGCCAGAGGCCCAGAAAAAGACCTAAAAAGATGGCGATAGCAACCGACATTCCAAGGCTGGCAAAATACCCGAGCTCTCTGAATACACTACCGGTTTCTTTCTTCATCTAAAGCCTTTCTACAACCTTTTTCCAACCATCAAAGATCAATTTGTCTTGAGAGCAAATAGCATATGCTGAATCTCAAGTCAATGTGAAAAAGCACTAAATCAACTGTAAAAAACCCGTGTCTGCATTATCTATAATCTCACCGATTATCCAGGCTTCCAGGTCTTTGATGTTCATTTTTTCGACAAAGGCCTTTGCCTCATTTTTATTCAGACAGATCAAGAGGCCGCCGGATGTCTGGGGGTCAAACATCAGATCAATGACGGCCCAGTCCAAAGCAGGTTCAATCCGTGTCAAGGGTTCAAAAAATTTCCTGTTTTTATGGGCGCCGGCCGGCACAAACCCCATTTTGGCAAAATCCACTGCATTCTTAAGCAAAGGAACCTTTGCAGTATGGATCAGGATATTTTTTCCCGATCCTTTGGCTATTTCAAGCAGATGCCCGGCAAGCCCAAACCCGGTAACATCGGTGCAGGCATGAATGTCAAATTCTTTCATGACATTTGCAGCGCCCTTGTTCAGCATGGACATGACGGTGACGGAGTCCTCAATATTTTCCTTTGACGCCAGCTTTGCTTTGATGGCCGTTGCCATGACACCGGTGCCGATGGGTTTGGTCAAAATGACGGCATCGCCCTTTTTGGCTCCTGTATTGGTCAATACCTTGTCCGGATGCACAATTCCGGTCACCGACAGCCCGTATTTAAACTCGGGGTCATCCACGGAATGGCCGCCCACCAGCGTGGCCCCGGATTCATGGATCTTGTCCAGCCCGCCCCTCAATGTCTCGGAAAGGACCTCCTCAGGAAGGTCACAGCTTGGAAAACAGACAATATTCATGACCGTAACAGGCTCCCCCCCCATGGCATATACATCGCTCAAAGAATTGGCCGCTGCAATCTGGCCGAATTCATAGGGGGAATCCGTGACCGGCGTCAGAAAATCAAGGGTCTGGATGAGCGCGGTGTCGTCATTCAATTTATACACCCCGGCATCATCAGGAAAATCAAGACCCACAATGAGGTTGGGATGAGATTTGATGTGAAGCCCCCGGACAATTCGATCCAGCGTCCCTGGATCAAGTTTGGCCGCTCACCCGGAGGCCTTGACCTTTTGTGTCAGAAATATGGGGTTATCCATTCTTCGTTCCTTGTTCAAACCATGGAAATCACACAGGCAAACCTGCCGGTGGTCTTTTCCCCCCGGTAGGAATAAAACTCGTCCGTATTACATTTGGTACAGGTGTTCATATTTTGAATATTTTCTTTTTTCACCCCTTTTTCCATGAGCTGATCCTGGCTCATGGCCCAAAAATCGAAAAAATCTTTTTCATTAAATTTATATTTCCAGAGATGTTCCGGGATCTCATTTTTATAATGAATAAATTCAGAGCAGCAGGGTCCAAGAGATGGAGAAATCCCGGCCAGGATATTTTCCGGCCGGGAGCCGAATTCCAAACCCATTTTATCCACACATTTTCCAATGATATTTGCCACACTTCCTCTCCATCCGGAATGGATATTGGCAATAACTTTTTTATCCGGATCATAAAGCATGATCGACTGGCAATCCGCTACCTGGATAACGAGGAAAATCCCTTTCATGTCAGTGATGACGGCGTCAGCCATATAACTCTCTTTTCCCGGCTCAAAAATTTGGGACAGGTCATTATCATCTTTTTTCAGTACTTTGATAATGTCCCCGTGAACCTGATTTAAAAAAACAAGCGGTTTCATTCCCATTTTCCGGATAATAAGCTTTCGGTTGTTTGCCACATCCAAAATCTCGTCTCCTGATTCAAGGCCGATATTCAGTGAATCATAAGGTTTTTTGCTTGTCCCTCCGGCCCTGGTGAACACACCGTGAGCAATATGAGCCTCTTTTTTCAGATGCTCAAACTCATAGACATTTATATCAAGACTTTCCATAATATAATTCACCTATCCGTTCGATTATCCTTGTTGTGGAAATACCCGGCTCCAGGACAATTCTTTCAACCCTTCCTCCGTGCTGCTTCACAAAATCACCGCCAAGAATCTCATCTTCCGGCCAGTCCGCCCCCTTCACCAGCACATCCGGACATATTGCCTCTATCAGACGCCTCGGATCAGGTTCGTCAAATACAACTACATGATCCACACAAAAAAGGGCTGAGAGCACATCCGCCCGATGGCCCTGCCTTATCACAGGCCTTTTTTCACCTTTGATACATTTTACAGACTGATCGGAATTAAGGCCCAGAATCAGGACATCCCCGAACTGTGCCGCTTTTGTCAGATATTTCACATGCCCGGCATGAAGGATATCAAAACAGCCGTTGGTAAAGACAATTTTTTTCCCATCCGCCCGATATCGGGCACAAAGCTCTTTCACCTCTGAAAAAGAAAGAATCTTATCCATATATCTCCGGTCGCCTGTCCGTCGCGCAGGGGATCAGGGTTCGCATGTTTTGTACTGCCCCGAGATCGATTTCTGCAAAAACGCAAGAGTCATTGCCTCCGGCATTGGCAAGAATTTTTCCCATGGGGTCGACAATCATGGACATCCCCGGAAAAACAAGACCTGCTTCTTTTCCTGTGCGGTTGGAACAGACCATGAACAACTGGTTTTCAATTGCCCTTGCCCTGATCAGTGCTTCCCAGTGTTCCTTTCTGGGTTCCGGCCATTGTGCGGATATCACAATGAGCTTTGCGCCCTTAAGGAACAAGGCTCTTGCAAGCTCCGGAAATCTTAGGTCATAACAGGTCATGAGCCCGATCCGGCCAAGGACTGAATCCACGGTAATGATCTCATTTCCGGCCGTGTAATACAGATGCTCTCCCGTGAGTCTGAAAAGATGAAGTTTTCTGTATCTTCCTTTTAATTTTCCATCCACATCGATAAACACCATGGTATTGAATATCTTGCCGTCTTCCAGTTCCGGAAGGGAGCCCGCAATGGCCATTTTGTGCTTCAAAGACAGATTAGAAAGTGTTTCAATAATTTTTTGAGTTGATCCGGAATGCTCTTTTAAATTTTCATTATCAAAGGAACAGGAAAACATCTCCGGCAGAACGGCAAGGGAAACCTTTTCAGAAGCGAGCCTTTCAAGATATCCGGATATTTTTTCAAGATTGGCGTCAATCCTGCCGCATTCCACATCAAACTGAACCGCACCGGCTTTAAATGGTTTATTCACCCTTTGTCCTTTATCTTTTGATCCGAAACAGGAGATAAAATTTTTCTCAACATATAATTTCACCGGATTATCGTCAATCCTTTTATTCCGGCCCTCTTTTTCCAGGGCAGGATAGAAGAGGAAAACCTTCTCATATTTTCAAGGCAAAATCCATATACAAACTCTTTTGGGGTTGGTATAGTCGGTTTTAAATTTTAACATCCGGGTTTTGTTTCAATATAACAGGAGGACTTTTAATGGACCCTATCACCCTTTTAAAAAAACTGATTTCCTTTCAAACCATTAATCCGCCGGGCAATGAATATGAGCTTGCGGTCTATATCGGCGGATTGCTTGAAACCCTGGGATTTCATAATGAATATTATGAGTTTGCACCCAAAAGGACTTCCCTGGTTTCTAAATTTCCAGGAGGCCTTAAAGACCCCATTTGTTTTACCGGTCATCTGGATGTGGTCTCGCTGGGTGAAGCCTTTTGGACCAAGGACCCTTTTTCCGGTGAAATCGAGGGTGATAAAATTTTCGGCCGGGGCACCTCCGACATGAAAGCAGGCATTGCCGCCATGATCAGTATGACTGAATCGCTTTTAAAAGAAAACCCTGCCCTGCTGAAAAAGATCATGTTTATATTTACAGCAGGCGAAGAAACCTGCTGTGAAGGCGCCTATCATATGGCCGGGCTGCAACATGTCCTTGGCAGGGCCAAAGCCCTGGTGGTGGGAGAGCCCACGTCAAACTATCCCCTGATCGGTCATAAAGGAAGTGTCCGGTTTGACATTACCACTTTTGGAAAAGCTGCCCACGCATCCATGCCCGAACTCGGGGACAATGCTGTTTACAAGGCTGCAAAGGCTGTTCAAAAACTTGAAACCTTTGATTTTAAAACCGCTGCTCACCCGCTTATCGGGAAACCCACCCTTAGCATTGGAAGAATATCCGGCGGGAAAAACATCAATGTCGTGCCGGACCGGACCTGCATGGGGATCGACATCAGAACCATTCCCGGCCAGACCCATAACCATATCAAAGCCTCCCTTGAATCCGTCCTTGGGCCGGAGGTTGAAGTCACCCTGCTGGAAGAGGCCAAAAGTGTCGCAAGCAATCCGGAAGATCAATGGATCAAAACAGTTTTCTCCATCATGAAAAAAATCTTGGGCCAAACCATCGAACCCAAAACCGCTTCTTATTTCACAGACGCCTCGGTTTTCCATGAAGCTCTTGGCGCCCCGCCCTGCATTCTTCTTGGACCGGGAGAGGCCCGCATGGCCCACACCACCGATGAATTCTGCCATATCTCAAAAATTCATGAGGCTGTCCGGGCATATCTTGAAATCGTAACACAAACGGAATGATATCCCCATGGAAACCACCCACACCGTTCTGATCCAGGATGCCACAAGGATGGACAAAATTCCGTCCGGCAGCATTGACCTCATGGTTACCTCTCCACCCTACCCCATGATTAAAATGTGGGATAACCTTTTTTCCGGTCAAGACAAAGCTGTTGAAACCGCCTTAAAAAAAGGAAACGGCCAAACCGCCTTTGAACTCATGCACCGGATGCTTGACCCGGTATGGGATGAAACCTACAGGGTACTTAAAAAAGGTGGTTTTGCCTGCATCAATATCGGAGATGCCGTAAGAACCATTCAATCTGATTTTGCCATTTATTCCAATCATAGCCGGATTCTGCAACATGCCCTTGAGATCGGATTTACAGCTCTCCCAGCCATCATCTGGCGAAAGCAGACCAATGCGCCTAATAAATACATGGGTTCGGGCATGCTGCCGGCTGGTGCCTATATAACCCTTGAGCATGAATATATTTTAATCTTAAGAAAAGGCGGGAAACGGCTTTTTTCCAGTGAGCCTGAAAAACAAAACCGGAGGCAGAGCGCCATTTTCTGGGAAGAACGAAATCAATATTTTTCCGATATCTGGTTTGATATCAAAGGCAGCCGGCAAGACCTGAACGATAAGGATTTGAGAAAGAGAAGCGCAGCCTTTCCCTTTGAGCTGGCATACCGGCTCATCAATATGTATTCCGTTAAAAACGATACCGTCCTTGATCCCTTCATGGGCACGGGCACGACCATGGCGGCTGCCATGACGGCAGGAAGAAACAGTATCGGATATGAAATTGAAAAAGGGTTTCGTGATCCCATCATGAACATTCAGCACCATATCATCCGCCTTGCCGGGGAAACCACGAAAAACAGGCTGAATGCCCATTTATCCTTTATTGCGGAAAGAACAGCCGCCCAAAAACCCATCCTGCACAGGAGCCGGCCCTATGGTTTCCCGGTCATGACCCTCCAGGAACAGGAACTCATCCTCAATGAACTGACGGACGTCAAACAAATAAACAAAAATTCATTGCAGGCCGTTCATTCCGATGATCCCCAACCGAATTTTTGTCAACCCGGGGTTGCCCTGCCCTCAAAGGTTTCCAATTCAGGCTCTCTGAAAAAAAAAAGGCCAAAACCGGATATTCAATTGGAGCTATTCTGAGGCCTTTGCATAATCCTCAAGGCGAAGAACAGCCGCCTGTTTTTCTTCAGGGGAAAGAAAGCTTGCACAAAAACTGTTTTTTGCAAGCTCGACAGCCTGATTTTTATTCATTCCCAAATCCTTGTGCAAGGCTATGAAATTTTCATTAAGATATCCGCCAAAATAAGCCGGGTCGTCCGAATTCACAGTCACCTTAAGGCCTTTTTTTAGAAGAGAAAGGATGTTGTGATCCTTCATGTGATCAAATACCTTCAGCTTTATATTGGACAGCGGGCAGACCGTGAGGGGAACCGCTTCATCAACAAGACGCGCCATCAGCCTGGAATCTTCAATACAGCGAACCCCGTGGTCAATCCGTTTTACTTTCAACAGATCAAGGGCCTGCCAAATATAATCCGGCGGTCCTTCTTCCCCGGCATGGGCAACGGTAAGAAAACCATTATCCATGGCTTTTTCAAACACTTTCGTAAACTGTTCCGGAGGAAATCCCAATTCTGAAGAATCAAGCCCTATCGCAATAATCTTATTTTTAAACTCCAGGGCCTGATTCAAAGTTTTCATTGCAGAAGCAGGCCCCAGGTGACGCAAAAAGCAGAGAATCAACCGGCTGCTGATATTGAATTTATTTTTCCCATCATCCAATGCACGGCAGATCCCTGCCACAACAGTTTCAAATTCAATACCGCGATCCGTATGGGTCTGGGGATCAAAAAACATTTCCGTGTGGATAATATTCTGTAACCGGCATTGTTCGAGATACGCCCGGGTCATCTCATAAAAATCGTCTTCAGTTTGCAAAACCCCGGCTCCCTGATAATAGATATTGAGAAAAGATTGAAGATCATTGAATTGATAAGCCTTCCTGAGCTGATCCTCAGTATCGAAAGGCAGCGCAATCCGGTTTTTTTTTGCCAGCCTGAACATGAGTTCCGGTTCCAGTGACCCTTCAATATGGATGTGAAGCTCTGCCTTCGGCATCTGTTTTAAAAACTCAATCATTTTTCACCCTTCATGGCTTTGGCCACCTCAATGGCCCTTTTAATCAGCATTTCCCCGGATTTTAACCCGGCTTTATCATTCAGCACACCCAGACGCACCTCTTTTTCAAACCAGCCCTCGCCGTTTCTGCTGGATACGGCGGATGCACCCAAGGGGCTGATGATGATGATTTCATGCATATAAAACTGATCCGGATTCAAAAAAGATCAGTGTGCTATATTAAATTATAAATGGGAATTTAGCTCTGGGCAATCAAATACTTGACATATATTTTTCACAAATATAATAGAAATAATTTTAAATCAAGAGGAGGAGTTATATGCCGATCTGGATCTGGCTTTCATTTTTAGTATTTATTATCTTCATGCTTGCAATCGACCTTGGACTATTTCATAAAAAAGCCCATGTCGTATCCACTAAAGAAGCCCTGACCTGGACTTCGGTCTGGGTCACCTTATCTCTTTCCTTTAATGTCCTCGTATTTTTCATGTATGAATACCACTGGTTCGGCATCGGCACTCAGCCGGGATTTGAATCCAGCGGGCAGGAAGCGGCCTTGAAATATATTACCGGATATCTGGTTGAGTATTCCCTTTCCATGGATAATATCTTTGTCATGGTCATGATCAGCAGCTATTTTCTGATACCTGCCGTCAATCAGCATACTCTTTTGTTCTGGGGGGTTCTTGGGGCTGTGGTGCTGCGCGGGATCATGATCGTTCTGGGAACGGCATTGATTGCAAAGTTTAACTGGATCTTTTATGTGTTCGGCATCATTTTGATTATTTCAGCATTAAAAATGCTGTTCATGGATGAAAAAGAATTGGATCCGGGTAAAAATCCTCTGATCAACCTTGCCAAGAAATTTTTCCCAATTACTGTCAAACTGGACGGGAGCAAGTTTTTTATTAAGAAAAAGGGGAAATGGCACATGACCCCCATGTTCCTGGCCCTCATTGTGGTTGAGACAACCGATCTGATTTTTGCCGTTGATTCGATCCCGGCCATATTCGCCATCACCACTGATCCCTTTATCGTTTTTACATCCAATATCTTTGCCATCCTCGGTCTGCGCTCTCTTTATTTTGCTCTTGCCAATATGCTGAATCGCTTTCAGTATCTCAAATACAGCCTGGTGGCCCTGCTTGCATTTATCGGCATGAAAATGCTGGTTGTTCAATTCATCCATATTCCCATTCTCTTGTCTCTTGGAATCATTGTCGCCATACTGGCCTTGGGGATAGTCGTTTCGCTTATAAAAAGCATGCCGCAGGACTCTGATTCAACAACCGAATAAAGGAAAAACAAAATGATGCCGTCTGTTTCTTTTCTAAAGGGGAAACATATCCTGGCTGTTGATGATGAATGGGATATCATAGAAACCATACAGGAAATGCTGAACCAAGCAAAGGTTGATTGTGCTCAGGATTATGAGTCTGCGTCACTAAAAATCAGTAAAACAAAATATGACCTTGCCATCCTGGACATCATGGGGGTCAACGGTATTAAGCTTCTGGAAGAATGTGTGGAAAAAAATATCCCGGCTATCATGCTGACCGCCAATTCCATGAACCCTGAATCTTTGATGCAGTCCATAAAAAAAGGTGCGGTTTCCTATCTTTCCAAAGAGCTTTTAAGTGAGCTGGATTCCTTAATCGATGAATTGATGGGGGAACAAAACAAGGGAAGGCCCGCCTGGAAACTCTTATTTGAAAAACTCGGAAGCCATCTCAATAAACGTTTTGGAAAAGGCTGGAAAGATAAAAACAAGGAATTCTGGACCGATTTTGAAAAAAACTGGCAGGTCTCAAGAGGTATCCAGGAAAGACTGCTGCATGATAAAGATATCATCAACAAAGGGATTTGATATTCTTAAATACACAAAGCCGGGATTCAAGAAGATCAATTTTCTGCCATCTTTGCCCGGTCTTTTCTTTTACTTATGGTACCCGAGAAGCTTGGGCAGAAAAAGGACAATACCCGGAGAATAAGTCAAAAAAAACAACACGGCAGTCTGGATGACCAAAAATGGAAGAGAAGACCGGGTAATAAAAAGAATATTTTTCTTGGTCATGGATCGGACGACAAAAAGGCTGACCCCCATGGGCGGCGTACAATACCCAATGGCAAGGTTTACTGTCATGATAAGCCCGAAATGCATGGGGTCTACATTAAAGTGTTGAAGCAGGGGGAGAAAGACGGGCCCTAAAATCAGGGTCGCGGAGATTATATCCATGAACATACCGACGATTAAAAGAATAATGTTCATGGCAAAAAGAAAAACAAAAGGGGAATGGATGCCGGCAACAAACATTTTCGTAATCCGGCCGGGAATATTTCCCAGGTTCAGGTAATTTCCAAAACAAGTGGCACACGCAACAATGAGGAGCAAAATGGCGGCAGTCAGCCCTGAGCTGACGGCAATGTCTTTAACATCCTGAAAACTCAGCGATTTATAAATAACCAGCTCTACAAAAAAGGCAAAAACACAGGCAAGGATAGCCACCTCATTGGCTGTGAACACCCCTGTTAAAATCCCCGTAAAAATGATCAGGATCAAAGCAATAGCCCATATCCCTTCCCTCAGAACGGAAATCAATTCCTTTAAATCAAGCCTTGGTGATCGTTTGATATCTTTTCTGTTCCTATGCAGAACCCATGTGTAGAGGCAAACTAAGAGGATGATAATAAATCCGGGGATAAATCCGGTTATAAAAAGGCCTTCTATGGATACATTGCTGATTATGGAATATATAACCATACTGATGCTGGGCGGAATAATGATTCCAAGATTCGGAGCAGTTGTCATCAGGCCGATGGCATAATCTTCATCATACCCGTTTCTTAAAAGCGCCGGGATCATAAATCCGCCGACTGCAACAACGGCTGCTACCGTGGACCCTGAAATAAGTCCGAAAAGACCGCAGCCGATGACGCCGGCGATCCCGAGCCCTCCCGGCAGAAAGCTCACCATTGAATTGGCAAGCCTGATAACCTTTTCAAGCATTTTCCCTTTGGTCATGATATTACCGCAAAGAACGAAAAACAAAACCATGGTTAATGAATAATTATCCAGACTATCGAACAAAGTCTGCACCATGATCTCAAGTGGTGTATCGATTAAGAAAAACAGAAATCCAACGGTTGATGCAATAAGCAAGCTCAAAAAAACAGGGATATAAGTGGTGAGGCAGCCCAGCAAGATCGCCGTTATGATGAAATCATTTATTCCCATGATGATTTCTCAAAGTTCGCTTTAATGTCTTGGATTAATACCTGAACCGTTCTGATGAGCACCATGGCACCCGAGACGGGCATTACCGCATAAACCAGGACAAGAGGAATGTGCATGATGCTCGTTGATTGACCGGTTGCGTACTGGAAAACGGTCATTTTATATCCATAATGCATCATCATCCATGCAAAAAAGAGCAATAACAAATTAGAATAAATTCTCAACCCTGTTTTAAGCTTGGGGACAATCTGAATAAGTGCATCAATCCGGATCATCGCCCCTTTTTTGATCGAAAGGCTAGTCCCGACAAAGGTGATATAAATCATCGCGATACACCCCAGCTCTTCGCTCCAGGCTATGGTATAGTGGAATCCATGTTGTAAGACAATATTGGCAAAAAGTAAGATCAGGACTGCCATGACAATGATGAAAAGAGTCCACTCTTCAATATGGGTTAAAACCGTATCCAGTTTTTTTGAAAACTTCATCAGCATAAACCATATCCCAGTTTCTTTATGTGGGTAAAAAATAAATCTTATTCAATATCCGAGTTCAACGGCAGCGTATTTTCAGTTCAAGAAGAAGTCAAGCAAAACAGTTTGGCTTAATCTTTTTTATGGTTTCACTTATTTTCAGGATTTGAAGCAAATATTGAGGATAAAGATAAAGGGGTTGGCCATCTTAAGGGGGAAATTGATTTTCATTTCCCCCTTAAAACGGCTCTCATCTTATTTTTCTTAACCTGTTTGGAAAGATACTAAATTTTCCCGATTAGGTTTTTTATTTCATCCATTCTTTCCAGTTCATACCGGTTTTCTTTTGCCAGTCAGACTCAAATCTATCTGTAAAAAAGCCATGCAATTTTTGCATAAAGCGTTTCCAGCCTGTATCGTAGTCATATTTAAGAACATCTTCCAGAAATTCTACGATTTCACTCAGCTTATCTTTTGGCAGATATGCGCGGGCTTTCATTTCATAGGTTTTTTTGAGTGCCTCCGGAGTGATGGCATTGGCTGTAAAAATAACAACCTTTAGATGATGCTTTACAGCAATCTCCAGAAGATCAAATCCTCTGACTCCCATGATATCTAAAATTACAACGTCATAATGATTGGATTCCAGCAATTTTGCTGCATCTTCATAATTTGTGGCTTTTGAAAATACACAATTTTTACATGCATCAGAGATTTCTTCTTCTATCACTTCCAGCACATCAGGTTCATCATCAACAGCCAATATTTTTTTGCCATCCAGGATTGAATGCGTCATTTCTTTTTCCTCCTTTTTTTAAAGCTATATCACTTCAAGGGCCGACAAGCCGGCAGCCCATCAAATCTAATATCCACTATTTCATAAACAGGTTTGGCAGAAATGTTGCAATACTTGGAAAAAGGAAAACCAAAACCCATCCCACAAAAAGGCTTATCAGGAAAGGATAAACCCCGGAATAAACAACCCTTAAAGGGGTTTTGGTAATTTTGCTGACAATAAAGACCACGACCGCCATAGGCGGGATAATCACACCTACCATAACTGTTATGGCAACCAGCATTCCAAACCATATGGGATCATAGCCCAGTTTCAGAATAGCAGGGTAAAAAATCGGTGTGGCCAGGATCATGAAGGCAATATCATCAATAAAAGACCCGCCGACAAGATAAATAATTGAAATCATGGCGATAATAACCCATGACGGCATCTGGAGGCTGACAAGCCAGTCCGCGGTAATCAAGGGGATCTTTGTTACGGCAATAAAATGACCGAGAACGGTTGATCCGGCAATAAGGGAAAGAACCATTCCGGCGGTCCGTATGGACTCTGATGCCGACCTGATATATCCTTGAAAATTGATATCTTTTTTATAAATTGCCAATATCAGAACAAGAAATGTCCCCACGCTGCCGGCTTCCGACGGTGTAAAAAACCCATACAATATCCCGCCGATGATGAGGACAAAAATAACACCCACTACGAGCACATCTGGAAGCGTTCTGAATCGCTCTCCCCAGGTTGACCTTGGACTGACCGGGCCGATTTTGGGATCTATTTTGCACCAGCCGTAAATCACACATATAAATAAAGCGGCAACGATTAAACCCGGGAAAATGCCTGCCAGAAAAAGCCTGGCAATGGATGAATCCGTAATGATACCATATATGATCAGCGTAACGCTTGGCGGCAAAAGGACACCGAGGGTTCCCACAGATGCCACAATACCAGTCGAAAGATTCCTGCCATACCCATACCGGTCCATTTCCGGAACGGCAACAGAGGCAAAGGTTGCAGCTGTTGCCGGAGAAGAACCACAAATGGCCTTGAACGTCGTTGCACCAACGACAGTTGCCATGGCAAGTCCTCCTGGGATATGGCCCACAAATTTATGGGCAAAATCAAAAAGCCTTTTTGCGATACCGGCGTTAAAGGATACCTGACCCATGAGAACAAAAAGGGGGATGACCGTAAAACTGTAAGAGTTGAAAACATTGAAGATATCCTTGACCAGAAGGCTGAGTGCCGCATCCCAGGATATAAGGGTCCCAAAACCGACGACCCCGACAACAATCATGGCAAAGGCAAGCTCTATCCCGGTAAGGAACATGCCAAGAACAACGGCTAATCCGACTAACCCATACTCTACTTCACTCATATTCCCCTCCGATGATCTTGATAATATCGACCACATGCACTAAGCATTGAACAAAACTGGAAATACCCAACCCATAAGCGATCGGGTAGAATGGAATCCTTCTGGTCATGGAAACTTCCCTGGATACCATAAGCTCTGTAGCATATTGAAACATGTAATACCCGATGGTAAGAAAAACAACGATGACAACAAGCCTCGTTATAATATTGATGATGTTCTGGCCTTTCGGCGGAAATTTTTTAACAATAAAATCGACATAAATCAGTGACCTTAGCCAGGAACTGAGCGGCAGGCCAAAACCGAGGACTATTGCCCCCAACATTCCGACGATCTCATAGGTTCCGATAATGGGAGAATTAAAAAATCTTCTTAAGATGACATCGGTTACTGTCAACAACATGATTGCGGTCAAGGCTGTATACGCAATGACATCCAATAATTTACTTATTTTTTCGGTAAACCAGAGAAACCCTGCCATACCTCTCCTCCAATATTGTATTCAAAAGTTCAAGTAAGGGACTCCGTCCCATCAAGCTCATACCGGCTGTGGGAAGATAAGGGGGAGAGACGATGATGAATTCTTTTTTAAAAACGACTGCTCCCCCGAAATGAAATCAATAGCTTTTTAATTATTTTTTTGTATTCGCCTTAATGAAATCCTGGCAGAATTTAAGAGCTTCATCACCGGGCAGGCCTAGTTTTTTGCTAGCCTCCACATAATCATTCCGCAACGAGCCGACAGCCGCTGCCCATTTTTCATTTTCTTCTTTTGACAGGGTGATGATCTTGCCGCCCTTTTCAGTTACGAATTTGATTCCGTCCTGGTCTGATGTATCCCAGAGAGCGCCTGTTTTTTCAATCCATTCTTCACTGACTTGTTCGAAAATTTTCTGGGTTTCAGGAGCCAATGCAGCCCACTTTTTCTTGTTCATGGCAATGAAAAAGCCGGTGGAATAACTGGAGCCATAGCTGAGTACGGAATAGCTGATAACCTCTCCCCATTTGAAATCCTTGAGTGCCATAAAAGGAGCCATTGCGCCTTCTGCAACGCCCGTCCGTAAAGCCTCATAGGTTTCAGGCATGGTTGTTCCGACTGGAGAAGCCCCTAGGGCTGTAACGATTTTTGAAGCAAGACCGGTTGATCTGATTTTCATATTCTTAATCTCGTCGAGGTTATTAACCGGTTTTTTGGTCATATGGACGAGGCCCGGGCCATGCCCATGGACATAAAGGATTTTAACGCCATCCAATTCCTTTGGCATAAATTTTTTATAATAGGCATTGGTCATGCGGGTAGCTGTAACACCATCCTGAATCCCCAGCGGGAGGTCAAGGACTTCCGTTAATGGAAATTTACCGCGTGTATAAGTAAAACAGCTCATGCCGATGTCGGCAATGCCTTTTTCAACCGCATCATAAATCTGATCTGCCGGTGCAAGAGTGCCACCGTGAAAAAACGTCATTTTAACTTTGCCATCGGTTCTTTTTTCAATTTCCTTGCCCCATGCTTCAATATTCAAGCTGTGGCCGTTAGGTGCGGCGAAAAAATTCGCATAGTTAAATTTGACTTCATCTTGAGCAATTACGGAGCTGGGAGCAAATACCAATAGCAAGCCTGTCAATAAAAAAGCAAAAATACCAAAGTTTAATACCAGATGTCTCTTCATAAAAAACCTTCCTTTTTTGAATAATGTTATTATTAAAAAACTTACTACTGTAAAAATGCCTTTATTTTTTCCTTCGCTCTTTTTAATCTAATTTTTTGAATGCCTCCTTTCGACCGGTGTATTTTTCACGGAGTTGCGGTTTCATAAGCTTTCCTGTGGGATTTCGCGGCACCCGGTCAAAAAGGACTTTTCTAGGCACCTTATAAAGAGACAGTTTGGATTTTGCAAATTCGATCACCTGTTCTTCTGTCAGATGTTTTCCTTCTTTCACCTGAACCACGGCAAGCACAATCTCCACCAGTCTTTCATCCGGATACCCGATACATGCGACGTCGTCAATGTCGGGATGATCCATGAGTGCATCTTCAATTTCAACCGGAAAAATATTCTCACCACCGCTGGTGACCATATCTTTCATCCGGTCCACAATATAAAAATACCCTTCTTTGTCCTTCTTTAATAAATCTCCGGTATAAAGCCAACCATTTTTTATGGTTTCTTTTGTTTTTTCCGGGTTGGAATAATATTCGCGCATCATACGGGGGGTTTTAAAGATGAGTTCTCCGACCTGACCATCGGGCAGTTCTTCGCCTGTAGGCCCGACAATCTTGGCTTCCACGCCAAAGGTGGGTTTTCCGATGGAACCAGGTCTTTTAAGAACATCCTCGGGATAAAGATTAAACAAGCCACCACCACCACCCTCGGTGATGCCGTAAATATTGGATACCCCGCAAGGCAGTTTTTCCACCAGCATTTTCATGATATCGTAAGGTACGGGCTGGGCTCCGATTTCCATGTATTTCCAGGAGGAAAGGTCATAATTCTCAAGCTTTAAGTCTCCCTTTGCAATGGCATTTAAAACAGCAATGCCGATGGGCACCACAAAGAGCATGTCTGTGCATTTTTCCTCGCTAATGGCTTCGATGATCCATTTGGGATCACGGAAATCCCGGATAATCGTTCCGGTTGCGCCGGTGGCATAGAAAGGGGCCCATAAAAACATGGTGCCACTGTGATACAAGGGTAAAAAGAAGAGATAATTATCATCTTTCTGGACAAAATAGGTCATGCCGTTGCCCATGGCCGTGTTATTGATGGAAAAATGGGTGTGAAGAACGGGTTTGGGCTTTCCTGTGGTGCCGGAGGTGAACATCATGGCAAGATCATGATCCCTATCAACTTCTACAAGGGCGTTGGATACGTCCGGATAGGCCTTAATGGTTTTAAAATCAATCATGTCGCTTGGCACATCTTTGCCCACACAGATATATTTTTTCACTGTAGACAGTTTATTTTGGCCGGGCTGAACCACTCCTAAAAACTCGGACCCGAGAATAAAGACATCGGGTTTACAAACTTCGGCAGCATAAAGGATGTCGGTTGTTTCAAACCGGAAATTCAATGGAACAACCACGGCACCCAGACGGATGATAGCGTAATAGGTGACCAGCCATTCCAGGGAATCTTTCTGGAGATGCATAACAAAATCCCCATGCTTTACCCCCAGCTCTTTTGCCAGATAATTTGAAGTCCTGTTGATCTCGTCATTAAACTCCTTCCAGGTAAAGGATCTCCTTTCTCCCGTTGCCGGGGTTCTTTCGATCAGGCAAACCTTATCAGGAATATGCCGGGCATGAATTGAAGCGTAACCTGAATAATTCAATGAAACCTCCTTTATTTTTCAAAAAATTTCGTGTCACATCACAGTTGCTTTATAACGACCCTCTTTTCTGAAACAAAAATCTCGATAAATCCTAGAAGGCAACCTTATCCAGCCCTTTCAGTTTGAGAATCTGTCTTGCCTCGTCAGAAGTCGCGGGCTCAAGACTCATTTCCTTGGCAATCCGTTTCACCATATTGACCTGGTCGGCACTGGCTTTTGCCATGATGCCCCTACCGGCATATACGGAATCTTCAAGACCGACTCTTATATTCTGTGCACCCATGGCCATGGCCGTGCTGGTGATGGGGATCTGGAATCTGCCGCCGGCAGCCACAGACCAGGTAAAATTGCCTTCACCCAGAACTTCTTTTGCCTCATCATAAATGAGCACCAGGTGTTTGACGGACGGTACCATCCATCCTACCATGGGGCCGAAAACGAACTGGAGATGAACCGGTGCTTTTAACATGTTTTCTTCCAGGAGCCATTTGACATAGGAGAGATGGCCCAACTCATAGATTTCCAGCTCCGGTTTGGTGTCGATTTCAAGAAAAGTCTTTCCATAGATGAGATCGTCGTTAAAGGTGGGTCTGAAAGTCACATTCTTGCAGAGTTCAAGATAATCTTTTTCCCAAGCATATTTGTATTCCTTGAAACGGCCTGCAATCTGAAAAATACCGAAATTAAAGGGTGCCGGGTCAAAAGAGCACATTTCAGGTCTGAGCATTTTTATGGGGATGAGTTTTTCTTCCGTGGTCTGGTTCATGCCTCCGCCGGTGGTAGGAAGAAGGATCATATTGCATCTTTTTTTAATTTTACCGCAAACTTCCATAAATAGCTCGGGCGATGATACGGGAAGACCATTTTCAGGGTTTCTCACATGGATATGGGCAATGGCGGCTCCGGCTTCGTGGGCCTTGACTGCGTCCTCCACGATCTGATCAGGAGTTATCGGCAGGTAATCACTCATGGTGGGAATATGAACCGATCCTGTAATAGCGGCTGTTATGATTATTTTATTATCCATTTTTTGCTTCTCCTGTTTAATTTTTTTTTGTTCTTTTAGACTCCGTATTCCTCATTTAAATCAAGGATGAACATTTTTTTTTCCTTGACATTGTCGATGACAAAAGAAGATTTGATGACCTGAATACCTTCGATCTGGGTGAGTTTTTTATTCATAAACTCCCCATAGGTCTTGATGTCTTTTGCGATCACTTTGAGAACAAAGTCATTGGCACCTGCAATCTGGTAGCACTCCACCACTTCTTCGAGCTCGACAAATTTCTTTTTGATGGCAGCCACGGACGATAGGCTGCTCAAGCTTAAACTGATACTCACCATGGCCATAATGGAAAACCCGATTTTCTCGGGGTCCAGCACAGCTGTAAAATGAGAAATAACCCCTGCAAGCTCAAGCCTTTTAACTCTCTCAAGCGTTGCAGGGGCTGAAATCCCGACAATTTTAGACAGCTTGGAATTGGTTGTTTTTCCATTTTCCTGAAGCGTGTTTAAAATCTGTTTGTCAATTTTGTCCAGAACCATTTATTTACTCTTTTTGAACATTAAATATTAACCGTTTTATGAGAGTAAATGGTTATATTTTTCTTTTATTAATGGCAACAATTCTTTTAAAGTTTCATCTATTTTTTCGATCAGAAAATCAATTTCTGTGTTGGTCATGGCGGTTGACAGGATGAAGAGACCCCTTGGGATGTTGAATACCCCCTTGTTCAAGAGAGACAAATGCATCAGCGCATGGAGTTTTTCTTCGGATTTTAAAACCTGTTCAGCCATTGTAATGGGTTCATTGTAAAAATGAAGATTCAACAAAGATCCGATCTGGTTGGACTGAATCTTCAAGCTATTGGTCTTAAAGCTTTGCAAAAGACCTTCCTGGAGCCTTGCTCCAAGCCCGTTGATATAGGTCACTGCTTTTTCATCATATTTGGACAGAGCGGCAAAGCCTGCCTGCATCACGGTTTCATAGCCGTTGAAAGTTCCGGAATGATAGAGGGGTTTGTCGGTATTCTCATGGCAGTAAATATTCATGATCTCTTTTTTCCCGCCAAACACGCCAATGGGAAGCCCGCCGCCAACAACTTTTCCCACCGTGGTCAGATCCGGTGTTACGCCCCAGAGTTTCTGGCATCCGCCGGTATTGACCCGGAATGAAAAAATTTCATCGAAAATCAGGAGGACTTTATTGTCTTCAGTGACTTTTCTCACATGCTCGAGATACCCTTTTTTCGGAAGCACCACTCCGCCCGCCCCAAGAAAAGGTTCCATGATGACAGCGGCCAGTTCCGACGCATTTTCCTTTATCTTTTTTTCAACCGCATCAAAATCATTGAAACTGACTTCCAGCATATCCTGAGTCATGCCTTTAGGGATACCGGCCGTGATGATATTTTTCTTGGTGGATGCAGCCACGCTGTCATGGGTGCCGTGAAACCCGCCGACCATTTTCAATATCTTATCTTTTCCGGTAAAGGCCCTGGCCGTTCTCATGGCAAAAAGGGTGGCTTCGGTTCCGGAATTCAGAAATCTTACCCGATCAAATCCCGGCACCCTTTCGCACAGGAGTTTTGCAAGCTTGTACTGACCGTTTGTGGGGCTTGAATATTGGGACCCTTTCACAATCCCGGCCTGAACCGCTTTGACCACATCCGGGTCACCATGCCCATGAACAATGGCGCCATAGGCATTGGTGACATCCAGGAGCTTATGCCCTTCCGGAGAGAACACAAAAGCGCCCTCCCCGGATTCAATATGGATGGGAAAAGGTTTGAAATAACTTAAACTTCGGGTCGCACCACCGGGAATATAATTGATCAGTTCTTCATGATGCTTTTTTGATACCGGGAATTTCTCCCGGTAGGCATCTGCGATCTTCTTTTCAATCTGTTCTTCAATCATGGTGTCTTATCCTTAAACCTTTATTTTTTTTTATCATGAACGATCAAAAGCTCGCCCACTTCCTTTTCAACCCTTTCTACAAATTCCCCGGCTTCGATTCCCTTTTTAAGTTCTTCCAGGTCCTCCCTATACACTTTGTCATAGCTCATGTATTCAAGGGTTTCACGGACTGCTTTGTGCATGATCTTACCGGCCGGACTCAATTTCTCAGGCCCCCTGATGTCTGCTGCCTGGGCTGCACAAAGCAATTCAAAAGCAAGGATATAGTTTGTATTTTCAACAATTTTGCGGGCTTTTCTTCCGGCAATCAAACCAAAGCTGACAATATCCTGAAAATCTGCTGTTGATGTGATGGACTGAATTGAAGCCGGTACGGCAAGGGTTCTGTTCTCTGCGACAAGAGAAGTCGTCATGAACTGACCGCCCATAAGCCCCATCCGGACACCCGTGTCTTCTTTGCAGAGGAAGGGGGGCAGCCCTGTGCTGTGGTGCTGATCCATAAATCTGTCAATACGCCTGTCACTGACAACCCCGAGGTTGACCATGGAAATCCCTAAGCAATCCATGACAAAAGAGATGGGCTGGCCATGGAAATGACCATTGTGAAAGAATGTATCCAGTTCAGTAAAAATCAGCGGATTATCATTGCTGGAATTGAGCTCTCTTAATAGAACTTCACGGGCATGGTTTACCGCTTCTTTTGTGGGTCCGACAAACTGAGGTGTGCACCGGATTGAGTATGCGTCTTCAACCGGGATATGGGCCACGGAAACCCCTTTGTGCTCCTTGAGGGTGGACTGAAGTTTTAAAGAGAGTTCGATCTCATCAATAGCCAGTTCGCTCCCCTTCAGCAGCTTTGTTAAATTCACTGCTGTAGCATATTGGCCTGGATGATATTTTTGTTCATGGACAATCGGATCAAAGGGATTAAATCTTCCCATGAGTGTTTCAATGGCAAACGCAGCAATGATATCGGAATTTTTCAATGTATTGGTCGCTTCCGAAATAACGGTACAGGCAAGCCCCACCATTCCGGAGGTTCCGTTGATCAGGGAAAGGCCTTCTTTGGCATTCAGATACATGAGTTCAATACCGGCAGCAGCCATTGCTTCTTTTCCCGGCAGGACTTTGCCTTTATAGACGGCTTTCCATTCGCCAAAGGCAACACTTGCGATACAGCCAAGGGGTCCCAAATCACCGCTGGTTCCCAGTGATCCTTTTCTCGGGATAACCGGAAAAACGTGCTTATTGATCATATCCAGGTAAATTTTCAGGTTCTTTTCCTTGATTCCGGAAAAACCGCGGCACAGGGAATTGGCTCTTGCAATCATGAATTTTCTGACCATTGAGTCCTCAAATGGTTTTCCCACCTGGGTGCTGATGGCCCGGACAAGATTTTTCTGGAAATCATTATCTCTTTCTCTTGGCAAAAGATAATCAACCAGGCCGCCGCAGCTTGTATTGACACCATAAATACAGCGCTCTTCACTGGCCCATTTATCAACCAGCGCTCTGCACTCCCGAATCTTGGGCCAGTTTTTATCTGCTATTTTGACTTTGATGGACAGATCATTTCCTGCCTTCATAAGTTCTTCAATGGTTAATGTATATCCGTCCAGGGTTAGTGTTTTTCCTTTGATCGGCATGTTGCCCTCCTTATGTATTTATGTTTTGTCGATTACAAACTTTAAAAATAGGCAATGTCAGCTCAAAAAATAAACAGAATCAAGATTGCATATTCTATTTTTGAAAAGCTAACCAAATCCCCATTTCTTTGTCAAGCAATAATTTTAATTTTATAAGGAAATTTTTAAATTTTTTATAACTATCGAAACCAAACATCCTAATTTCGATTTATTTTCTAAGCTCATTATCCATATTTGCCTTATTTTAATTTTTATAAACTGTCCTTAAAACCGGCTGTTTTGGATAAAGCATTTTAACGGCTTATTTGTATTAATATTGTAAAAAAGAAACAGACCTGTTTACCTTCAAATCCACCTGCTTTTTAATAGTTTTTTTTTGACTGTTTATCTAAACGGAATGATATGACACGCATTTTATTGAACAATAGTATCCTAAAAATCCTGTTTTACCTTTTCGGGGTCACCCTGCTTTTCATTTCGGGCTGGCGGTCTGAAGGCAAGAAGCCTGATATTGGCAAGTATGTCCTGATTGCAGCACCCCATACATCCAACTGGGATTTTGTATTTTTTCTTCTGATTATTTTTAAATTAAAGCTGCCCGTGTACTGGATGGGAAAGCGATCCATGTTCAGATGGCCTTTTCAAAGTCTTTTGAAACGGCTGGGCGGCATCCCGGTGGACCGGTCGGAAAAAAACAATGTGGTATTCGCCATGGCCAAAGCTTTTGAAGCTTCGAAAAACCTCATTATTACTATAGCGCCTTCCGGTACCCGGACAAACGTCAGCTCCTGGAAAACCGGTTTTTATCATATTGCCCGGGAAGCCAAAGTCCCCATTGCGTGTGGGTTTCTGGATTATAAAAAGAAAACCGGCGGCATCGGCCCTGTATTTCATGTTACCGGGGATTTGGAAGCCGATATGATTGCGATCAGATCTTTTTATTCCGGTATTTCCGGCCGATACCCAGAACTGTCGGCCCCATAAAAAAATATCAAATATCAATCCGGATTGCCCGGTTAACTCTTTTTCTCCGGGATATGGGACATGATATATTCTGACAGGGCTGTGATGGTGAGACTCGGATTCACCCCGAGATTGGCTGAAACAACCGATCCGTCGGCCACATAAAGACCGGGATAATTGAAGACTTCCCCTTTGGCCGAGACAACACCGCGGGCCGGAGACTCTCCCATACAGCACCCGCCAAGGATATGGGCAGTAGTGGACATGTTAAGCACAACTTCAGGAAACGAGCTTAACGGGATTCCGTTCATTTTTTTAGCCAGGCGCTTTGCGGTTTCATTGGCCACCCGGATATAGCTTGGAGAGCGCTCAAAGCCATTTGGGATTTCAGAATTAACGGATTTTGCCCCGAATCGCCACCATCTTTTTTTATAATTCAATTTGAGATGGTTTTTACCCAGCAATTCCTTCAATCCTGTTGGCCCCAGG
>CAZWMY010000013.1:0-4471 GCA_964635025.1 uncultured Desulfobacula sp.
AAACCCGGCGGGTTTCTCTTCATGGGTCATTCGGAATTACTGGAATATCATGCACTGCCGGTTGAACCGACGGCATCAACTGTATACCAAAAATATTTAAAATAAAAAGGAAGCTGTATGGCCGATAAAATCAAAGTCCTGATTGTGGATGATTCCGCCCTGGTCCGCCAGACCCTGGAGGATATTCTTTCTTCCGATCCCGATATCGAGGTCATTGCCACAGCCCAGGACCCCTTTGTTGCAGCCCAGAAGATGAGAATTGAAAAACCGGACGTAATCACACTGGATATTGAAATGCCGAAAATGGACGGCATTACTTTTTTGCAGAAACTCATGGCCCAGCACCCCATCCCGGTCGTCATCTGCTCCACCCTGGCTGCGGAACGATCTGCCACGGCCCTGCGTGCCCTGGATGCCGGAGCCGTTGAAATCATTACCAAGCCGACCGTCGGGACAAAAAAATTCTTTGAAGAATCCAGAATCCGGATCTGCGATATTGTCAAAGCGGCGGCTATCTCCAAGCTGAAAAAAGTCACGGAGATCAGAAAGGTTGCTCCCAAACTGACAGCCGACGCAGTCATTGAAAAGCCTACCAAAGCCATGCTGAAAACCACGGAAAAAATAGTGGCCGTAGGGGCTTCCACCGGAGGCACGGAAGCACTTAGGGTTTTTCTTGAAAAATTTCCAAGCGATGTCCCCGGCATCGTCATTGTCCAGCACATGCCTGAAAATTTTACCAAAGCCTTTTCCGAACGGCTCAATTCCATCTGTAAGATTAATATCAAGGAAGCCCAGGACGGGGATTCCATCTTAAGAGGCCAGGCCCTGATTGCACCAGGCAACAAACACCTTTTGATCAAACGCAGCGGGGCAAGATATTATGTGGAAGTCAAAGACGGCCCCCTGGTATCACGGCACCGCCCGTCCGTGGATGTCCTTTTCCGTTCTGCCGCCCGATATGCAGGGAAAAATGCCGTGGGCGTCATCATGACGGGCATGGGAGATGACGGGGCCAAAGGCATGCTGGAAATGAAAGAATCCGGTGCATCCACCATTGCCCAGGACGAGGCCTCCTGTGTGGTCTTTGGGATGCCCAAAGAAGCCATCAAGCTGGGGTGCGTGGATAAGATTCTTCCCCTTGAACGGATCAACCAGGCTGTGCTTGATATGTGTAATGAATCTTAAAGAAAATGATATGACCATCAGAAATTTCCATAGCAAAGAATTGGGTGCATCCAAGAAAAAAGAGATCCGGATTCATATCGGGGATTTTTACACCAGCAAAGAAGATATCGTCATCAGCACCATTCTTGGCTCCTGCGTGGCAGTCTGCCTCTTGGACAGGCAAAATAAAATTGCCGGCATGAATCACATTATTTTGCCGGGCAAAACAAATTCAACGGTTTTTGATACCCAGACCCGGTACAGTATCAATGCCATGGAAATTCTCATCAACGACATGATGAAAAAAGGGGCCGACCGTTACAAACTCAAAGCCAAAATTTTCGGTGGAGCCCATGTGCTGAACGGTCTTGACCGGAAACACGAAGTCGGCCCCCAGATTTCGGATTTTGTGGTCCAATTTCTGGAGCTGGAACGTATTCCCATCATGGCCCGGGATCTGGGGGGTGACCGGCCCAGGAAAATTTTCTTTTTTACGGACACAGGAAGGGTATCAGTGAAAAAAATCGCTCCCACAAAGATATTCCAGCTCATCCATGAGGAAGCCAGAAAGAAAGAGAGAATTGAACGAGAACTCCAGGAACAAGGGGATATCACGCTGTTTTAGCAACAAACCCCTTCCTGTAAAAAATAATCTTATTTTTAAATATCTTACGGAGGTATGCAATGTCCATAGAGACCCAAACCGGAACCGTACAGTTTCTGACCTTTCACCTGGATAAGGAAACCTATGCCTTTGATATCCAGAAGGTGAAAGAAGTCATTGATGTATCCAAAATCACAAAAGTCCCGAGGATGCCGGATTATCTGCTCGGCGCCATCAATCTGCGGGGCGCTGTGGTCCCGGTGATTCAACTGTGCAGCAAATTCGGTCTTCAGGCCGGTGAAAAAACCGTTGATACCTGCATCATCATCGTGGAGACAGATCTTAACGGGGAAACCATCACCCTCGGCGTCATGGTGGATTCCATCCGCGAAGTCCTGACCCTTGAAAGAAACATGATCGAGCCAGCCCCGAGGATCGGCATGCGGATCAATACCGGATATATCAAGGGCATCGGGAAAAAAGGCAATGATTTTATCATTCTTCTGGACATCAACCGGCTCATGTCTGAAGAAGCTGCTTTGAAAACCGCTGAAACCGTCACCGAGGTGTAAATTGATGTCTGGCGACAACATACCTGAAATCGAATTAAAGGATCAAAGACTGGATATCCACGCGATCCGGAAAGAAATCAAATCCTCCATGGATTTTCTCATCCGCCGTATCCGTGAGGCCAGATCCAAAATCCAAAAAGGTAAATTAAAAATCGACCTTGATACAGATCTGAACTTGATTTCAGGCGCTGTTTCCGGCCTTCTGAAATCAGTGGACCCTCATTTTCTCATGCTGGGCGAAAAGCTTAATGAAACCTATTCGGCATCCGGACAATTAACCGGCCTTGTCCTGAAAACCCTGAACCTTGATAGTGAAGGCGAAAACAAAAACCGGTTAAAAGATATCCGCAGGGTATCAGACGCTGTGCTTCTGACCCTGAGATCCGCCCAGGAGAACATCAGAGCCCATCTCACCCATCTTGATTCCGGGATCGTGCATCTTGAATCCCTTTCCAGAGGATGCAGCCAGACAGACCGGCTTTCCATGCTCTTAAACGTGATCACCCTGAACATTGCCGTGGAAAGCAGAAGATCCCAGAAATCCAGTCAGTTGTTCGAGGTATTTGTAGAGGAAATAGGTCAGCTTGCCCATAGAATCAAATCCGTGTCAATCGTTTTAGGGGATGATACGGAAAATGAAAAAAAATACCAGGAAGCCAATCTGAAAACCCTGAAACAAAAACTTTCCGCCCTTATCCGATTGACGGACGACTCGGAAAAGGCAGTTCATGCATCGGCAAAGACCATCGACGAACTCATCCAAAATTCCTTTCAATCCCTTGAAAAGGCAAATTCACATTCTGCCGCCATTTCCGGAAAAATCAGCGAAATTGTCATGGCCATTCAATTTCACGATATTGTCCGTCAAAAACTGGAACATGTCGAGGTGGTGCTGAATGAAATACGGACCAGGGATAAAAAAAATGACCCTGAAGCCATGGCGATCACTTTTTCAACCTTAAAAATCCAAAAGGCCCAGATTCTCGGGGTGGTATCGGAAATCCGGGAAGCCCATGAAAATATCATGGATGCGTTTCACACCATAGACAGGGAAGCCCAGGCCCTGGCCCTGTGTCTTTCAAATGCAATGGTTGAAAAAGACAGATCCTCGGGAACCGACCTGTTTTCCGAGACCATCCACAGCATGGAAAAACTGGGCGCCCTTCTCACCGATGCCGAAGACCTGGACCGGCAGATGGAAGACGCCGTTGCAGCGGCTGCCGAATCCATTAAAAAACTGACCCGGCATATCCGGATCGTTGAAGAAATCAGCCTTGATCTTCATCGAAAAGCCCTGAATGCAGTCATTAAATCCGCTTCGCTCGGGGATCTGGGGCTTTCCCTGGAAGTCCTGGCCCAGGAAGTGACCAAAACATCCGGCTCTTTGGATGAATTCACCGTCATGGTAACAAAGATCATCCAGGCAGTGTCTGACACGGCCAACCAATCCGGGCGGAAAACAAGCCTCCTTGATCAGTCCCATGATCTTCTGAATACCGCCATTCAGGACATTTCAAAGGATTATGAGATGTTCCGGGAAAATTCAGCCGCCGCCCGTATTCCGGCAGAAACGTTTACCCATCTTCTGGCCTGGGCTGAGGCCCATCTCTTATTCATGACCGAATTTGCACAAAACCTTGAAGCCCAATGTGGAACCCTGGATGAAATTTTATCCGGTATGCCTGAATTTGATACCAACAGCACTGAAAAATTGCCCGATGCCTCCATTTATACCATGGAAAGCGAACGCCTGATCCACTCCGGCGTGGTGGGCCAACAGCCGAAACCGGCCTTACCTGAAACAGAGAAACCCCCTGAAGATGAAAAAGATAAAAAAGATGAAGAATCTTTGGGAGACAATATTGACCTTTTTTAAAACCCTAAAAACCCATGATACAAGATTATTTATGAAAAGGAGAGCCGACATGAAAAACTTGAAACTATCGTTAACCCGCAAATTTAATCTTACCCTTTTGATCCCCATCATCACCCTGGGATTCATTTCAGGGGTTTTTCTTTTTCCCGGCCCTGCCTTTTGTGAAAAGCCCAGCCCGGACAAGATTATAGAAGAGCTCAAACAGGGAAACCAGAGATTTTATTCCAATGCCGCCACCCATCCCCATACCGATGC
>CAZWMY010000013.1:4571-56606 GCA_964635025.1 uncultured Desulfobacula sp.
AACAGGGAAACCAGAGATTTTATTCCAATGCCGCCACCCATCCCCATACCGATGCGGCAAGGCTGATCCAGGCCGGCAAGGAAAGCCAGGCAAATCATGCCCTGGCAACGGTCATCACCTGTTCCGATTCCCGGCTGCCCGTGGAAAGGATCTTTGATACCGGCATCATGGACACCTTTGTGGTGCGTGTGGCCGGAAATGTCTGCGATACCGATGAGATCGGCTCCATTGAATACGGCCTTGCCCATGTCAATACCCCGGTCCTGGTGGTTCTGGGCCACACCCAATGCGGTGCGGTTATTGCGGTTTCAGCGGCTGTCCGGGGGGAAGGCCATGCCCTTGAACGCAATATACCGCCCCTGGTGGACAATATCATCCCGGCCGTCAAACGCGCTGTTGCAGCCCATCCCGAAGCCAAAGGCGATGCGGTCGTCCCCTATGCCATTGTGGAAAACGTCTGGCAGAGCATTGAAGATCTGTTCCTAAAAAGCGCTGCTGTTCGAAATCTCGTCAAAAGCGGCAAAGTAAAAGTGGTGGGCGCCATCTATGATGTGGGCACCGGAAAAATCGATTGGCTTTCGGATGCTACCGTTACCCAGATCCTGGTCAAAGCCGACTCCAGCCCGGAAAGGGCTGTAAACCCCATGCAGGATGGTCACTGATGGATTTCCCATGATGATAAAAATGACATAGCTAAAACCCAAATATAACAACCATTTTCAAAAAGGAGTCACCATGAAAAATCTCAAGTTTTTCACACCCCAAAAACTCTGCCGGGCATTTCTAATCGGCATCCTCAGCCTGGGATTCATTTCAGGGGCTTTTCTTTTCCCCGGCCCTGCCCTGGCTGAAAAACCAAGCCCGGACAAGATCATTGAAGAGCTGAAACAGGGGAACAAAAGATTTGCCTCCCAAAGCCCTTCCCACCCCCATACCGATGCGGCCCGGCTGACCCTGGCAGGCAAGGAAAACCAGGGAAATTACGCCCTGGCAACCGTCATCACCTGTTCGGATTCCCGGCTGCCCGTGGAAAGGATCTTTGATACCGGCATCATGGACACCTTTGTGGTGCGTGTGGCCGGAAATGTCTGCGATACCGATGAGATCGGCTCCATTGAATACGGCCTTGCCCATGTCAACACACCGGTCCTGGTGGTCCTGGGTCATACCCAGTGCGGAGCGGTCATAGCCGTCACAAAGGCCACCAGAGGGGAAGGCCATGCCCTTGAACGCAATATCCCGCCCCTGGTGGACAATATTGCCCCGGCCGTAAGCCGGGCCATTTCCGCCCATCCCGAGGCCAAAGGCGATGCAGTGGTTCCCTATGCCATTGTGGAAAACGTCTGGCAGAGTATTAATGACCTTTTCCTGAAAAGCGCGGCTGTTCGGAATCTTGTCAAAAGCGGGGCCGTCAAAGTCGTGGGCGCCATCTATGACGTCGGGTCCGGAAAAGTCGACTGGCTTCCGGATTTCCCCGTTTCCCAGGCCCTGGCTGCTTCGGAATCCAACCCGGCAAGGGCCACGAACCCCATGGCTGAGGACGGGCATGGAGATGCATCTCAGGTATCAGGTTCCGGCCATGGAACCGGTGGACATGACGCCGGGATCTCTGAAGACGAGCCGGAGAAAGCTGAAAAATCAGGCACCAAAAAAACAGAAAAAGCTGAAGCAAAAGAAGATTCCTCATATGTCACCTGGATTGTTGCCGGCATCATCATCCTGATCGTGATGGCGGCAGCCCTTTATTTTATCATCAGAAAAAACATATTCGGAAAACTGACGGTCAGAAACCAGATTGTTCTTCTGGCCTCGGTTCTTCTCTTATTTATCCTGGGTTCCAATCTTTTCGGTATTCTGAAGGTCAACAGCATCGGCAATGAAATCCAGGAAATTGCCGAAGAGGACATTCCTCTGACCCAGATTATCTTCCGGATCAGCCAATTGCAGCTGGAACAGAGTATTCATTTTGAGCGTGCCCTGCGTATCGGTGAGATGATGGCTAAAAATCCTGCCCTGGTAAAAGAATTAAAAAAGACTGAAAAAGAGGCATTAAAACTTTCCCATGAACAGGATGAGCAGATTATGGCTGCTACCAAACTTGCGGAACATGGCATCAAAGCAGCCACAGACCTGGAAGCCAAAAGAGAATTTGAAAAGGTTCTTGACCAACTAAAAGAAATTGATAAGGAATACAGTGATTTTGAAAAGCAGGTCAGCACCGTCTTTTCTCTTTTGAACAACCGGAACCTGGCCCAGGCCGAGCAACTCATTGATAAAATAGAAAAAGAAGCCGATGACCTTTCTGCAGATATTGAAGCGTTTACAACTCAAATTGAGGAATTTACCGAGCAGGCGACCCTCAATGCCGAACATGACGAAAAAACCACCATCATCGGCATGATATTCTTGTCCACCCTGGCCCTTGTCCTAGGCGCCATGTTCAGCTTTATTATCCTCAAAAACACCCGTGAAATCGTCAACGACATCATGACCAGCACGAGCTATGTGGCGTCGGGCAGCCAGGAGCTGGCCGCCACAGCCGAAGAAATGTCCCAGGGCGCAACAGAGCAGGCGGCAGCGGCAGAAGAAGCCTCCTCCTCCATGGAAGAAATGAGTGCCGCCATCCAGCAGAATTCGGAAAATGCCCAGCAGACCCAGCAGATTTCCATGAGTGCGGCGGAAGATGCGGCAAAAGGCGGTGAGGCCGTGGCCCAGACCGTGGATGCCATGAAGCAGATTGCAGAAAAGATTTCCATTATTGAAGAAATCGCCCGCCAGACCAATATGCTGGCCCTGAATGCCGCCATTGAGGCGGCAAGGGCAGGCGAGCACGGAAAAGGCTTTGCCGTTGTGGCCGATGCGGTCCGGAAGCTGGCGGAAAGAAGCCAGTCTGCCGCAGCCGAAATCAGCAATCTGTCCTCCACCAGCGTCCAGGTGGCGGAAAACGCAGGGGCCATGCTGAACAAAATTGTTCCGGATATCAAAAAGACAGCGGAACTGGTTCAGGAAATCAATGCCGCTTCAAAAGAGCAGAGCACCGGTGCAGGCCAAATCAACATGGCCCTCCAGCAGCTGGACCAGGTCATCCAGCAGAATTCAGCCGTGTCCGAAGAAATGGCGTCCACCTCGGAAGAGCTCTCAGCCCAGGCTGAACAGCTCCAGAATGCCATGAGCCTTCTGGACAAGCTGGAGCTCACAAAGGGCAAATCTTCAAAAAGAGGAGGGTCAGACTTTGGCCAGCGCAAACGCATTTCAAAATCCGTAAGCCATGCTGCACCGCTGAAAAGTAAAGGGACCCAAAAAGGCAAGGGCGTCCATATCTCCTTGAATGATGAGTCTTCCGGCGAGTCTTTTAAAGACGATGATTTTGAAAATTATTGATCTGAACCGATAACGGTTAACAAAGGCCGCTCCCGGAATCTCCGGGGACGGCCTTATTTTTTTTTAACCATGAAGCACATGAAGGACATGAAGTTTTTAATTCTTCATGATCTTCATGCCCTTCATGGTGAGAATAAAACCAGCGTTGCGCCCGGGGTTTGGTATTGACAGAAGGCTACCCTTTTGTGGTATAAATAATATCACATTGTAGTATAGGAGAATATGACATGATGAAAATAGTATCCATAGCCGTAAGCAAAAAAAAAGGAACCACCAAGCACTGTATTGAAAGTGCCGAACTCATAGAAAACCATGGCATTAAAGATGATGCCCATGCCGGTGACTGGCACCGGCAGCTCAGCCTTCTGGCCTCGGAAAGCATTGAAAAGGCAAGTTCTGAAGATTTTAAGCTCAATTTCGGGGATTTTGCCGAAAATGTGGCAACCGTCGGGGTGGACTGGAAAAACGAACCCATCGGCAAAGTGTTCAAACTCGGGGCCGATGCCCTGGTGGAAATCACCCAGATCGGGAAGGAATGCCACCAAAAATGCGCCATATTTTACCGGACAGGGGATTGCATTATGCCAAAGGAAGGTGTATTTGCTAAAATTCTGAAAGGCGGAACCATAAAGGTCGGCGATGCCATTGAACCTGTGAGCCAGCAGCAAAAGGACAATAAATGACCTACACCGTTGAATTGAAAGATGCCTTTAAAGGCTATACCTATGACCAGGACAAGATCATGTCCCCGGAAAAGACTGTGGCCGCGTTTAAAGAAAAAACCGCGCAACTGAATCTGGACATCCTGAGCCGGACAAGACGCATTGACAAGGGAAGGCTCGATATCCCCGTGTTCTTCAGCGAATGCGGCATGGATGCCATAGACGTCATCGGCACCAAAAAACAGATGGGAAAAGGCGGAACCTCGGCCCAGTCCGAAGCCAGTGCCGTCATGGAGCTGGCCGAGCGGTTCAGTTTTTTTTCCTTTGTCAAAAATGAAAAAAATTTCTTTTATGCCACTGCAAAAGAACTGGGCGAAAAAGCCCTGCCCTTTGACCAGATCATCAAATCTGTGCATGACAATGAAAGCGATGCCTTAAAGGTCAAACCCGTGTTTGACGATCTGCCTTTAAAATGGACCATGGGGTATAATCTGACCCGGAAAAAAGAAGTTCTCATCCCCTTTAACTGGTTTTACATGATCAATGAATTCAACGGCCCCAGTGCCGGGAACTGCACGGAAGAGGCCTTGAGCCAGGGCATCTGCGAACTCATGGAGCGCCATACCTCTTCTCTTGTCAGCCACGGAAAGATAAAAGTTCCGGGTATCCGTCTGGATTCTTTTACCGATCCCCTGGTCATTGAAATGCTGGAAAAATATAAAAGAGCGGGCATAGCGGTCTATGCCTCGGATTTCTCTCTGGATACGGGTGTTCCCACGGTCGGTGTCCTGGCCTATGACCCGTCCACTTTTCCGGACATGAGTGAAATCGTCTGGACCGCCGGAACCTCCCCTGACCCGGAAAAGGCCATGAGCCGGGCTTTGACGGAAACAGCCCAGCTTGCAGGCGATTTTAATACCGGTTCCAATTATGTGGCCAGCGGTCTGCCTAAATTCACCCGCATCGAGGATGCAAGCTACATCACCCATCCTGAAAAAATGATCTCCATAAAAGATCTGCCCGATCTTTCCAGCAACAATATCAGAACTGAAGTTGAAAACTTGATTGAAACCCTTGAAAAAAGAGGGTTTGACATCCTGGTCATTCACACAAAACACCAGGGCCTTGACATCCCGGCCTTTTATGCCATTATTCCCGGCGCCCATTTCAGGGAGAGAGCGGTTTCAGCCAGTGTGGGTATGTTTTCTGCCCGGCTCATCACGGAAAATTTTGATCCTGCTCCGGCTTTGCGAAAACTCAGCGGTCTCGAAAAAGCCCTGCCCGGACAATATTACACCAGCTTTTACAGGGGTCTCATGCAGGCTGCCCTGGGAAACATGGAAGATGCATTAAAAGAATTTGAAACCGCCCTGAAAAGAAATCCTGCAAAAATGAACCTGCCTGATATCTATTCCCATATGGGGGCCTGCCAAAAAGATCTTCAGCAGTATGATAAGGCGATTGAAACCTGCAAACTCGGTCTTGAAATTGATCCCCAGCGGCCGGACATGTTCAATACCATGGGCTTTTCCTGTTTTATGAAAAAAGACTATAAAGCTGCCATGAGCTGTTTTGAAAGCGCCCTGGAAATCGACCCTTCCCTTGCCCTAGATTATGCCAATATCGGCTCCTGCTACCGGGAACTGGGGGATAAAAAACTGGCCCTCCAGTATTATGAAATTGCCCTTGAAATTGATCCCTCCATTGAATTTGCAAAAACCAATATCGAAAAACTGAAGAGTACATAACCTATGGAAAAATGGGGCGGCTCTCTATCCGAACAGACTGATGAGGACAGCCCCGGCAATCATGATGATGCCGCCGAGAAACCCAAGGGGCCGGATCCCTTCTTTTAACACCACTATGCCCGCCATCATGGTGAACAAAACACCCAGCCGTCTCACCGATGACACATAGGCCACAGGCCCAAGACCAATGGCTGTATAATAGGACATGGCCGTCAGGCTGCTGAAAAAACCGGGAAGCATGGTTTTTTTTAGATCCTTGAAATTCATTTTCCAGGACCTCAAGGCAAACGGAAAAATAATCATGGAAATGAGACCGGTCTCGCACGCCCCCCAAAACAGGGCATTGGTCTGTCTGATCCCCATTTTGTGAAAACTTGATGTGATACCCCATAGACAAGCCGTGGCCAGCATCATCATGGTGTTTTTATCCCTGAAGGCGGACTTGATGGGAGACAGGGCACTGTCAAAGGTCTGCACATTCAAGAGATAAGAGCCAAAAACCACAATCAGGACAGCGACAATCCCGGTCATTGATAAATTTTCATTGATGAGGACCGGTGTGACAAACAACTGCGTCACCGGGATAAAACAGAGCATGGGGATGATTTTTGACAGATCCCCGTTTTTAATGGCGGAAAGATACATGAGAGTGGCAAGAGAATCCAGGATGGCGGCCGTGATCAGAATCCCGGCAAACCGGAGCGTAAACGGCTGATAATTCCGGTAAAGAACATTCAATAGAAGAATAATGAGGAACATGAAAAAATTCATGCCAAAACTCATGACTGCCGATGGAATTTTGCCTCCGGCCCTTTTGGCGGAAAACTCCCTCAGACTCAGGGTAATGCTGGAAATAAGGGAAAGGATAAACCAGTTCATGGGGCTTTTCTACCATTTCTTTTATTGAAAAGAAACCTTCCTTTAAAGGGAAATCCTATGGACTCTTTGTGGATATTGAATTATGAATAGGATTGTCTGAATATGGAATTAAAAAAGGAACCCAGATGTTTCTTAAAAAAACACCTCCGTGGAAGAAAAAGCTGGTGACCCAGGCTGATGTGTTAGCCAAGATCGAGCCGGGCATGAACATTTTTATCGGTACAGGGGCTGCTGAACCCCGGACTCTGGTCAACTGTCTCATGGATGAAAAAGGCCACGGCATCCAGGATCTGACCCTGATCCAGCTGGTCAGCTTTGGGGATGCCATCTCCTACAAAGCCCTTCAGTCCAAACGGTTTCGCCTGAAAACCTTTTTTTCCGGGTGGGTGTCGGCCGAAGCCATTGCCGCAGGCCGGGTGGATCTGGTGCCGTCACGGTTTTCCGCCATCCCCCAGCTCATGAAAGACGGGCATATCCCCATTGATATCGCCTTTATCCAGATCACCCCGCCCAACCGGGCCGGGTATTGCAGCCTGGGCGTGGGTGTTGATGTATCCAGAAGGGCCATGGACCAGGCAGAACTTGTGGTGGGAGAAATTAATCACAATATTCCTTTTACCATTGGCGATACCTTTGTTCCCTTTGATGCTTTTGACATGGTCATTGAATCCACAGCCCCGCCCTTTTATTTCCCCAGATTCCCTGTGGACCCGATTTTTGACAAGATAGCCGCCAATGTCGCCTCGGTCATAGAAGACGGATCCTGCCTTGCCTTTACCTTCGGCCCTATTTTCGATGCCCTTCCGAAACACCTGGCCCTTAAAAAAGACCTGGGCATCCACAGCCCTTTTTACACCGACGCGGTTATGGACCTTGTGAAAAGCGGGGCTGTCACCAACAGGCGAAAAGGATATTTCAAGGGAAGGGACCTGACCACCTATGCCCTTGGCACAAAAGAGCTGATGCAGTTTCTGGACAAAAACCCCATGGTTGAGTTCCAGAGCCTTGACAAGGTTTTTACCCCCATGGAAATTGGCCGGAATCACAGGTTTGTCTTTATCATTCCGGTACGGCGGGCAGATCTGTCCGGCCGGGTGGCCCTGCACAACAGCCCTGCCAATGTCACGGCAGGCCCGGGTCAGATGGCGGATTTTTTCAACGGTGCTGAAATCTCCCAGGGCGGGTATACGCTTGTGGCCCTTCCCAGCCGTAACCGGAAAGGAAAGCCCAATATCCGGGTGTCCGTGGAAGACCAGCCCGACCTCTTAAGCCTTCCCGAATCCATTGATCTTGTGGTCACGGAACAAGGCATTGCCCATCTGCGGGGCAGAACCTTGAGGGAGCGGGCCCAGGCCCTCATCGAAATTGCTCACCCCGAAGACCGGCCCCTGCTGGTGGAAGGCGCCAAAAAAGCCAATATCCTTTACAAGGACCAAATTTTCCTTGCTGACAGCGCCCGTTTTTATCCTTCTGAAATCGAAACCCGACACACCTTTAAAAACAATCTCAATGTCCGGTTCCGGGCCATCAAGCCGTCGGATGAAGACCAGATGCGGCGGCTCTTTTACCGTTTCTCGGACAAAGCCATCTATTACCGGTATTTTTCCCCCATCAAAACCATGCCCCATGAAAAAATGCAGGAATATGTGAATGTGGATTACCGGGATGTCCTGTCCGTTGTGGCCCTCATCGGCGAACCCGGTCAGCAGACCCTGATTGCCGAAGCCAGATTTGCCCGGCACAGGAATAAACCCTTTGTGGACATTGCCTTTGTTGTGGATGAGGCCTATCAAGGATGCGGCATTGCCACATACCTCTACCGGATGCTGGCAAAGCTTGCAAAAGAAAGAGGGGCTGTGGGGTTAACCGCTGATGTCCTGGCCTCCAACCGCTCCATGCTCAAAGTCTTTGAAAAAGGCCCCTTCCCGGTCCAGGCAAAAATGGAGCAGGGCGTCTATGCCATGACCATTGATTTGACTCAGGCCAATGGCTGAAATAATTTTTGAGGCAACCTTGACTTTCGATCTGAATTTGGTACTATTTTCAGACTGGAGGTAAAACATCATGAACATTACAACTGATATAAAACCGATAACCTATTTGAAATCACGGGCAGCCGATTTGCTCACTCAAATCAATGAAACCCATCGTCCAGTCATCATTACCCAAAATGGCGAACCCAGGGCGGTACTGCAAGATCCTGAAACTTATGAAAACATGCGCAATGCCATCGGGATTCTAAAACTTCTTTCCAAAGGAGAAGCCGATATCAGATGCGGCCAGGCCAAGTCACAGGAAGATGTTTTTGCTGAAATCGAAGATGCTTTAAAAGAAAATCGCAAATGAACAAAGAGTATCTGGTCAAATGGGCAACCATTGCGCAACAGGATTTAAAACAGATTGTTGATTATATCGCAGTTGACAATCCCGGCAATGCATTGCAAATACTCAAAAAAATCAGACAGAACGCATCAACCCTTTATTCTTTTCCAGAGCGGGGCCGAATTGTGCCGGAGTTACAAGATCAAGGCATACACATTTATCGGGAACTGGTCGTGGCTCCCTGGCGAATCATCTACAGAATAACGGATACAACCGTTTATGTTTTATCCGTTATTGATGCAAGGCGGAATGTAGAAGATATATTACTGGACAGATTAATCGAATAATAGAAAACATCAATACCACAATCTCAGCTCAAAGCTCATCCTCAGTGACAATCAGGTTCCTTCCCCGGTTCTTGGCAAGATAGAGGGCATCGTCCACACGCTTGATCAGGGCTTCTTCAGGTTCGTTCAGTTTATATAAGGCTATACCCATGGAAACAGTCACCTTCCCCATGCTTTCGCCGGATTCTTTCAATTTCCACTCTTTTGCAGACAGGGTATCACTGATTTTTTGGCCTGCGGCCTTTGCGCCTTCAACCCCGGTTTCCGGCAACAGGATTAAAAATTCTTCCCCGCCATATCTTGAGGCAATATCATTTTTTCTCAGATGGCTTTTCAGCATAGCGGCAATGCTTTTTAAAAGGCTGTCTCCCACGAGGTGGCCAAAGGTATCATTGACCTTTTTAAAATGGTCGATATCCACCATGATAAGAGAAAAAGGCATCTCATTCTGTTTTGCCCGGATTCTTTCCAGCTCAAAGCGTTTCTCAAACCCCCGCTTATTCAACAGTGAGGTCAGAACATCGGTCTGTGCTTCCTGCTGGGATTTTTCCAAATCCTGCTGCAATTGCTTCAGATCGTCTGAAGATATTTTCATCCGCGTCTGAAGCCGTTTGCCGGAATTTACCAGTTCCTTTGTTTCAACGATCATCTGGTCGACAACATCTTTGATCTCGGTGTAATCATGGGCGTTACTGATCTGATCGGCCAGCTCACTCAAATTTTTGCCGTGGCCTGCAAGATCTCCTTCGGTTTCCAGGACATGGCCTGTGATATCTTTCAGCATAAGGGCAATTTTGGTCAAAAGCTTGCTGATGACAATCCTGTCCCCGTCTGCCACGAATTTCTGATAAAGGGTTTCCACATTATTGGCACTGATGGGTTTGGCAGTATCAATGGAAGCATCAATGGCTTTTTTGAGCTTCATATTCTTTCCGGCCACATATTCATACCAGACGGTATAATTCACAGGGTTGGCCGGCAGATTGTATTTTGTAATATAGTTCAAGGCAAGCCTCAGATACTCGCCTGCCTTGTTTCTTTCTTCCAAGTACGCCATATGCCACCTCAAATTAAATCATTTATCTTCCGGCTGCTTCTTTTCACACTTGGCCGGTCGTGTCAAGAAGACAGCTGCCTTTAACATGGAATTAACATGTCAAACCCAGTTGTCCGCAGCCTGCCGAAACCGAGCGGCCCTTGCTCCACCGCTTGATTACAAAAATCCCCTGATCCGTAAGGATTTCGGAAAACCTCTGCATATCATCGTCACTTGGGGATTCATAATTAAATCCAGCCACCGGGTTTAAGGGTATCAGGTTCAGTCTCACCGGTAAAGGGTGAATAAAGTCTGCCAGTTTTATAGCATCATTCTCGGAATCATTTAACCCTTTTATTAAGATATATTCAAACAAGAAGCACTCGCGCCGGGTCAAAGGAAAAGCCGTCAATGCCGCTTTCAATTTTATAAGGGAATGGACCTGGTTAAGCGGCATGAGCCTGGAGCGGGTTTTATCATCCGCTGCATTGACGGACACGGCAAGCCTTAATCCTTTCATTTTCAACCGGCCCAGCTTTTCAATCCCGCCGATAAGCCCGGCCGTGGACACTGTAATGTGCCGAAGGGCAATATCAAAGCCTTTTTGTTCATTCATGATCTTTATGGCGGAGATAACGTTGTCAAAATTGTCAAAGGGTTCACCCATGCCCATAAATACAATGTTCTTGATTTTTTCTGTCAGGACAAACCGTGCATTGAAGACCTGACCAATGATTTCGGATACAGCAAGGTTTCTTTTCAGGCCGGGTTTGCCGGTTTCACAGAATTTGCATCCCATCCTGCATCCTGCCTGGCTTGAAACGCATAGGGTATTTCGGCCGGTCATGGGGATCAGGACGGATTCTATTTTCAGCCCGTCTGAAAGTTCTGTGATAAATTTGATGAGATCATTTTCTTTAAAGGATCGGGTGACTTGTCCGGGAGCGAGGACAAACCGTTTTTCAAGGGCTTTTGCAAAGGATGGTGAGGCGGCAAATTCAGAGATGCTCAAAAGATCCCGGTTACCGCGTTTATATATTTCCCGGTAAAGGGCTGAAGCATGAAACAGGCCTTTGCCGAATTCCTTTTTTAAAAAGCCTGCCAAGTCATTCAGGGTAAATTCTAATATATTCATCCCGGTCTTTTTTTCTGGTGAAACTGTAAGGCTTTTTAATATCAGAAATCGAGTGTGAACGCCAATGATTTATTCTTAACCATGAAGCGCATGAAGCTCCTGAATCAGTGCAGCCTTTTCCTTTAAATTGACGATATTAATCCCCGCCATTTTGCCTCTCCTTTAAGGTTTAAATATAAAAACTATAATGGAGGGTTATAAAAATATCCATTTGTGATTTTTAAATGATGTGGTAAAAATTTTTAAATGGAATTTCATCAACTCACATTATTTGTCACTGTTGCCCGCACCGGCAATGTGACACGGGCTGCAGCAGAGTTCAATACCACCCCGCCTGTGGTTTCCACCCATATCCGCCAACTGGAGGAAGAACTGCGGCTTAGCCCGGTTACCCGGACATCCAAGGGCATGCGCCGGACATCGGAAGGGGAGCGGATGGAAAAATTGAACTCTTGGGATCTTAAAGAGCTTGCAGCCCTGCCCTGGATTTTCCCGACCCACCCATGCCCGTTCCTGGATACGGTCAAATCATTTCTGGAGACAAATGACATAGAATTGGAAAACAGGCTTTTTGCCAATGATGACATTACCAAATATACGTTTATCGAACAGGAAGTGGCTGTAAGTATCCTTGAAAAAAATGAGGCAGCCGGATTTGCAAAAAAACGGAATGTTTTTCTCTGGCCGGGAGAAGAAAAATTCAAAACCATCCTGTCCTTAGCATACTCACGGGAAAGAGCCGGTGACCGCCTGATCAGGACGGTGACCGACTGCCTGATAAAGACCTGGAATATCGGATGACTCCTTCTTTTAAAGACCTGACCCAAAAAGAATGGGACGGCCATAAAGGTTATAGGGTAAAAACCTGCACCTCCACCATGGATCTGGCCTGGGATCTGCACGGCCAGGGCCGGTTTCCGGAATATGCCTTTATCCTTGCGGAAAGCCAGACCCAGGGCCGGGGCCAATTCGGCCGGGAGTGGGTTTCAGACCCCGGCAACCTCTATGTCACCTTAAGACTCCCCGATTCAGCCCAAACCCTTGATTCTTTGCTTTCTCTGGCTGTTGCACTCTCTGTTGCCGGGGTGCTTGAAGACCTCCATATCCCTGCAAGAATCAAATGGCCCAATGATATCATGGTGGGATATGCCAAGGTAGGGGGGATTCTTATTGAACACAAAGAGTCGGGTATCATGGCCGGGATCGGCCTTAATATTGCTTTTGCACCTGAAAACAGTGCCAAAAAATTTTTTTTTCATATCAAGTCTGGTTGTTTAAAAGAATCTGGTGTAAATTTAGAACCTTCCCAGGTGTGGAACCTGATTTTTAAAAAGATCAGAGGCCATCTGCCCGGTATAATGAAAGAGCCGTCAAAGGTAGCAAAAGATACTGAGGCGCTTCTTGCCCTGAAGGAAGACTCTGTTGTGGTGGGAGATGCCGGTGTTTTAAATGGCCCGGCCCGGATTCTGGGAATAGACAGCCAGGGCAGGCTTATCATTGAAACAATAAAAGGGATAAAATCCATAGATCAAGGAAGGATTTTGCCTAGAATAATTTAATCAGGTGATTTAATGAAATTTAAGGAGCAAAAAAGACGATGAAGACATTTGCAGAGGTAGTGAAGGAGATAAAAGGGAAAAAAATTCTGGTGGCCAACCGCGGCATCACAGCCAGGCGTATTATCAGATCCATCCGTGAAGTGCTCATGGCCATCCCTGTCCTCACTGTTACCGATGTCGATAAAATAGCCCCCTTCACTGCCGGTGCCCAGGAACTGATCCCTTTGGGTGAAAACCCCAGGGCCTATCTGGAAATCGACCGGATATTGAAGCTTGCCAAGGCGCAAAATGTGGTTGCCGTCCATCCGGGCTGGGGATTTGCCTCGGAAGATGCAAGCTTTCCTAAAAAATGTAAAGATATCGGCATCCTCTTTATCGGGCCGCCCACCAAACCCATGCAGCTTCTGGGGAACAAGGTGAAAGTGCGTGAGATCGCCCGGAAATTGAAAATACCGGTTGTTCCCGGCTCCCTTAATGCCGTGGAAGCGGATGAAGCCAGAAAAATCGCCATTGATCTTGGCTTGCCGGTCATGCTCAAGGCCGAAGGCGGCGGCGGCGGGAGGGGAATCTATGAAATCTATGATATGGATCAGCTGGAAACCGCCTTTTCCAAAGCCTCGGTCCTGGCCCAGGCCTCCTTTGGAAACCCAAGAATTTATGTGGAAAAGCTCCTCACCTCGGTCCGCCATATCGAAATCCAAGTCATTGCAGACCAGTACGGCAATGTATTTGCCTTTGACGAACGCGATTGCACGGTGCAGAGAAATCACCAGAAGCTCGTTGAGATCACACCCTCTCCCTGGCCGTTAATGACGGAGGAACTGCGCTCCCAACTCAAGGAATATGCAAGGGCACTGGTCAGTGAAGTCGGTTATTATTCCTTGGCCACAGTGGAATTTCTTGTAGATGAAAAACAAAATCCCTATCTCATTGAAGTCAATACAAGACTCCAGGTGGAACACGGCATTACCGAATGCCGCTACGGCATTGACCTTGTGGAAGAGCAGATTGCAGTTGCATTCGGATCAAAGCTCCGGTTCAACAGCAAAAAGACAAAACCCGTGGCCCATGCCCTCCAGGTCAGGATCAACTGTGAAGATCCTCGACATAATTTTGCCCCCAATTCCGGTCATATTGCCCGTTATATCTCACCGGGCGGACCGGGCGTCCGGCTGGATTCCTGCATTGCCGGCGGATATGAATTTCCGTCCAATTACGATTCTGCCGCATCCCTGCTCATTGCCCACGGACAGACCTGGGACAAAACCCTTGCCGTCATGAACCGGGCCTTAAAGGAATATATCATCGGCGGGCTGAAAACCACCATTCCCTTTCACCAGAAAATTGTTTCCGATCCTGTGTTTCAGTCCGGAGAATATAATACACGGTTTGTGGAAACCCATCCCAGCCTCATGCGCTACCGGGATAATGAATCGGAAGCCCTTCGCCTGTCAAGGCTCATGGCTGAAATATCCGCCATGGGATACAATCCCCATGTCCAATTGTCGGACTACCGCGGAACTGAAGACAAACGTATCGGCAATTTTGAACCGGTTCTGCCGGAACTGGAACCTGCTCTTGGCAAAAGCAAATACCCGAGAGGAGACCGGCAGGCCCTGCTGGATATGGTCCGGGATTCCAAAGTGGTTCATTTTTCCGATACCACACCCAGGGATATTACCCAGTCCAATTCCGGGAACCGGTTCCGGCTGGCAGAAGACCGGCTTATCGGGCCTTATTTGGATCAGTGCGGGTTTTTCTCCATTGAAAATGGCGGCGGCGCCCATTTCCACGTGGCCATGATGGCCAACATGACCTATCCGTTTAACGAGGCAAGATTGTGGAACCAGTTTGCCCCCCTGACACCAAAACAGATCCTGGTCAGATCCACCAATCTTCTGGGTTACAAACCCCAGCCCAAAAATCTCATGCGCCTGACCAGCGAATCCATCTGCACCCATCACGACATTGTCCGGTGTTTTGATTTTTTAAATCATATTGAAAACATGAGGCCTCTTGCCGAAGTGGTCATGGATTCAAAAAAGAATATATTCCTTCCGGCTGTGGCCCTTTCCTGGGCCAAAGGATTTGATATCCCGCATTATATGGGGGTGGTGGAGGAAATCGTCCGGCTTGTGGCCGATGTTGCAGGTGTTTCCCCCTCAAAGGCGGAATCCCTGTTCATTCTGGGGCTAAAAGATATGGCCGGGGTGTGCCCGCCGCGGTTTATTTCAGGACTTGTCCGTGAAATCAGGAAAACCTACCCTGATCTTATTGTGTATTACCATCGTCATTTCACGGACGGGCTTTTTGTCCCGGCCGTGGGTGAAGCGGCCAAGGCAGGCGCCCATATTGTGGATACAGCCATCGGGGCGGGCGTTCGCTGGTACGGGCAGGGGGAGGTGCTGTCCACGGCAGCCTATATGGAAGAAGAACTGGGGCTTAAAACCAGCCTTGACAAAGAAATGATCCGGACCTGCAATTTTGTGCTGAAACAGATCATGCCCTATTATGACCGGTATACCGCCCCCTATTTCCGTGGAATCGACCATGATGTCATCTCCCACGGCATGCCCGGCGGTGCTGCCTCCTCTTCCCAGGAAGGGGCACTTAAACAGGGCCATATCCGGCTGTTGCCCCATATGCTGAAATTTTTGGCCGGGACCCGGCAGATTGTCCGGTATCATGATGTCACCCCAGGCTCCCAGATCACCTGGAACACAGCTTTTCTTGCCGTGACCAGCGCATTTCAAAGAGGCGGGGAAGATGAAGTCCGGCATCTTTTATGGATTCTGGATACCGTGATCTCAACGCCGGAATCAGCGCTAAATGATGAAATCAAAAAAGACCGGCTCATCCTTTACAGCAACAGCAATGATGCCTTCAGAAACCTGCTGCTTGGAAAATTCGGGCGGCTTCCCTTGGGCTTTCCGCCGGACTGGGTCTATGCCAGTGCCTTTGGAAAGGATTATGAAAAGGCTATTGCCTCCAGAACCATGGCTTCACCCCTGGAAGGGCTTCTCCCGGTTGACATTGAAACAGAGAAAAAAGAGCTGGAAAAACAGATCGGCCGGATTCCCACAAAAGAGGAAGTGGTCATGTATCTCAACCATCCGGCAGATACGGTAAAGACCATCCTTTTCAGAAACGAATTCGGCAACCCCAACAATGTACCCCTGGATGTCTGGTTTGAAGGTCTTGTCCCGGGACGGGAAGTCCAGTTCAGGGATACGGATGGCAAACCCCATTCCATGAAAATCCTGGGTCTTGAGCCTGCCGACGAAAGAGGATTGAGCGTTGTCCGGTATACCCTGAACGGCGAAGTCTTCACCCATACGGTCAAGGTTGCTGAGGCGGCAGGACATGGACCGGATGCCATCCGCATGGCTGACCCGGGCAATCCCTACCATGCCGGAGCTCCCAGCAACGGCGATCTCTGGATCATGTATGTCAAACCCGGGGATATTGTCAAAGCAGGCGAGGAACTCTTTAACATCACCATCATGAAACAGGAAAAATCCGTGACCTCCAAAATCGACGGCATCGTGGAAAGGGTCATGAAAACCGCGGATTACAAATTCGACAAAAAAATGGTGCCGGTAAAGGCAGGAGAGCTTTTAGTAGAACTCGGGCCCCTGCCCATGAAATGTTCCGGATGCCAGACCCCCTTTGCCAATGTGGATTTTAAATACTGCCCCCATTGCGGGAAAAAGGTGTGAGGCAGGATTTTATTCAAAAAGAAAAATCATCTTCGTCCTGGACCGGATGTCCATTTTGACAGAAAGTTCAGGACGCGGGTGCCTACCCGGACGGCAAAGGGTTCTTTGCCGTTTTTTCCCAATGGCATTTCGCCGTCAGGCCCATACATTTTTTCCATCATTTTCCCGACTTCTTTTTTGATAAGACCCTGGAACGGCACATGGGCGATCATGCCGTAAAGGGCGGCGTTTCCCCTGGAAGAAAGGCCGGGATCAGCCTTTACCTTCTCCACCGCTTCCCTTAAATCCAAAAGATACTGATCTGCCACGGCTTCATGGGCCGGGGTCACCATGACATGAAGCCCTTCGGGCCGTTGCAGGCGGTCCACATGCCAGCCCCTGTCTTCCATGATATCGCCCACGGCAAAAACGCTGATTCTTTTATCCGTCGAACCATAGGCAAAAACGCTCATCACAGGGTTTCCAAGGATTTTAAGGCCATCTATGGCATTGATGCCGAAGGTGAGTTTTCGGGTGGTTTCCATAACGGTCTTTGCCATCTTGCAATATCCGTTCATACCGAGAGCGTTCATGGCAGCCCAGGCCGCGGCAATGGGACCGCCCGGCCGGGTGCCGAGAAGCGCCGGGGAAGCAAATACACCGCCCGGCCAGTCCGGATGAATAAAAAACTGGTGTTTTAAATAGTCCATGTTTTTATACAGCACTACCGACGCACCCTTGGCCCCAAACCCGTATTTATGGACATCGGCTGATATGGAAGTGACTCCCTTGCACCGGAAATCAAATTTCGGAACCTGATATCCGATCTTTTCCATAAATGGCAGAAAAAACCCGCCAAGACAGGAATCCACGTGAAAAGGAATATTTTTGTCTGAGGCGATCCGGCCGATGTCTTCGATGGGGTCAATAACCCCGTGGGGATAGGAAGGGGCTGACGCCACGATCAGGATGGTGTTTGGGTTGATCTTTTTTTTTAAGATATCCACGTCCACCCTGAAATCATCCTTCAGGGGGATTTTTATCATTTTGATATTGAAATATTTGGCGGCCTTGTCCCAGGCCACATGGACCGTTTTTGGGGCGATCATTTCAAAAACCCCTTGCCTCGGTCTTTTGGAACGGGCCAATTCCCGGCAGCAGAGAACAGGAAGAAGACAGGATTCAGTGCCGCCCGAGGTCATGGTTCCCACCACCTTTTCATCACCGTTCAAAACTCCTGCCGCCATTTGAACCACTTCATGCTCAAACCGCTTCAGGCTTTTGAATGCCATGGGATTCAGGGCATTTTCACTGAAATACAGGTGATGGGCCTTTTTAATAAAATCGTCATGTTCCCGGTTCAAATGATAGACAAGGGACCAGGTCCGGCCGCTTTTATGGTCTGCATCATTTTCCCGGAATGCCTGCATGGATTCCAGGATGTCCTCATGGGGCCTTCCTTCAGAGGGAAGCAGGATCACGGCAGGACCTCTTTCAGCGCATGTTCAGGCATTCACAGGCCCTTCCCTATTTGACAATAAAAACAGGACAGTCGGATTTGTTCAGCACCTGGTGGGCCACGCTGCCGAGGAACAGCCCGGCAAATGCGGTAACACCGCGGGACCCCATAATGATCAGGTCAATTTTTTCAATTTTTGCGACTTCCGGTATTTTGTTTCCGGGAGCCCCTTCCACAAGGCGCACTTCAAAGTCAACTTTTGCCTCTTCAAGCATATCCACGAAAGGTTTGACAAGCTCTTCAGACACTTTCTGGACGTCATCAATGACCTGCTGAAAATAGGGCTCGGCCAGAATAATGGGAAACCGGTCGTGGCAATGCATGAGAATGATCTTTGCATTCATGAGCTTTGCTAGCCCAATGGCATACCGGGTTGACTTAATGGATTGGTCTGATCCGTCCACCGGGTTCAGTATTTTTTTAATGTTCATTTTCGTCCTCCCTTCCAGCCTGCATGTGCGGCCGGCTTTGATGATTGGTTTTCCTGTCAGGGTAATGGATCGATTTGAGTATACTCCTTATTCACTATTATTCACATGATTTATTGAAAATCAAAGTAAATATTGACAAAACCCTACCACAATGTGATATTCAAATCTTCATTTTATACCTTTAACGGAATACTCAAGGTGACCATCATCATGACACAAAAAAGACCTTATCATTTTGAAACAAGAGCCATTCATGAAGGGCTGAAAGACTCGCCCTGGCAGGGCGCCACCCTTCCTCCCATTTTTCAGACCGCAGCCCATTACCACGAGACTGCCGACAACCTGAGCCAAACCTTTGCCGGAAAAACCGAAGACCATATCTATATGAGGCTCTCCAACCCCACCAGCCGGTTTCTGGAAAAAAAACTCGCTTCCCTTGAATCCGGTGCCGGTGCGGTCGTAACCGGGTCCGGCATGGCAGCCATCAACAATGCCTGCATGACCCTGCTTCGGGCCGGGGATGAATTTGTGGCCAGCAAAGCCCTTTTCATGTCCACATACACCCTTTTTAACACAATTTTTAAAAAATACGGGATTACAGTGAAGTTGGCTGACCCCCTGAACCCGGATGAAATTAAAGGCGCCATCACCGGGAAAACCCGCTTTGTGTATATGGAAACCATTACCAACCCGGGTATGGAAGTGGCGGATATCAAAAATATTGCAGATATTGCCCATGCTCACGGGGTCCCCCTTCTCATGGACAATACCCTGGCTTCCCCCTGGCTCTGCAGGCCCCTGGAATTGGGAGCCGATATTGTCATGCACTCCACCACAAAATACCTGTCCGGCCATGGGGCAGCTCTTGGCGGCGTTGTTGTGGATGCGGGAAGGTTTGACTGGACCAGTGAAAAATTTTCAGATTTTGCCCCCTTTGTGGCCCAGAAAGGCAAGCTTGCTTTTTTGCACCGGATGTTCAAGGAATATCACGTCAATTTCGGCACCACGCCAGCCCCTTTTCATTCCTTTCTGACAGCCATGGGACTTAACACCCTGGGTCTTCGGATGGAGCGCCATATGGACAATGCCATCAAAACGGCAGCCTTTTTAAAAGCCCACCCCAAGGTGGAATGGGTTAATTTCCCGGGATTCCCGGAGCATAAAAGTTATAAAACCGCAAAAGAGCAGTTCGATAATAAAGGATTCGGCGCCATGCTGACCTTTGGGCTGAAAAACCAGGAAGCCTGTTTCAGGCTCATTGATCATCTTGTAATGATTTTAAACCTGGCCAATCTCGGGGACTGTAAGACCCTGATCATTCACCCGTATTCGTCCCAGTATATCTCTTTTCCGGAAGACCTAAAAAATCAGCTGGCAGATCCCCAGCTGCTGAGGCTGTCGCTTGGCATCGAACATGCGGATGATATCATTTATGACCTTGAGCAGGCCCTGGCCGCTGTTTAAAAAAAAGGCTCTTATATGAGTGAATATATCGATCAATACCAGACCGGCCGGACCGTTGGTATTGTTGAAAAAAAATTCTTCACCCTTGCCGGGCCATCGGGCCGGCTGAAGCTTGAAAGCGGGGCCGATATCGGGCCTGTCACCCTTGCCTATGAAACCTGCGGAACCCTGAACCCGGATAAAAGCAATGCCGTTCTGGTGCTGCATGCCCTGTCCGGTGACTCCCATGTGGCTGGCTATTATGACCCCAAAGATGCCAAGCCCGGATGGTGGGATATCATGGTGGGTCCGGGAAAAGGAATTGATACGGACCAATATTTTGTGATCTGTTCCAATATTCTGGGTTCCTGTTCCGGGTCAACCGGCCCGACCTCCATCAACCCTGAAACAGGCAAAGAATACGGCACCCATTTTCCCCTCATCACCATCGGGGATATGGTGGAAGTGCAGAAAGCCCTCATGGACCATCTGGGCATCAATTCCCTTTTATCGGTCATTGGCGGGTCTGTGGGCGGCATGCAGGTTCTTGAATGGTGCGCCCGGTTCCCGGAAATGGTCAGGTCCGCCATACCCCTTGCCACCACATCCCGGCATTCGGCCCTGGCCATTGCCTTTAATGAAGTGGCAAGACAGGCCATCATGGCAGATCCCAACTGGAACGAAGGCCATTATTATTCCGGTAAAAAACCAGACATGGGGCTTGCCATTGCGCGGATGATCGGTCATATCACTTATCTCTCCGATGAATCCATGCGTCTTAAATTCGGCCGCAGACTTCAAAACCGGTCTGCCTTAAGCTTTGAATTCGGGGCGGAATTCCAGGTGGAAAGCTATCTTCAATACCAGGGGAAAAAATTCATTGAACGCTTTGACGCCAATTCTTTTTTGTATATCACCAAAGCTGCCGATTATTTTGACCTGGCACGGCAATACGGATCAGGGTCCCTGGTCAAAGCGTTTTCAAAATGCCGGGCAAAATTTCTCGTGGTCTCCTATACTTCGGACTGGCTTTATCCCACTTACCAGTCCAAGGAAATGGTCAAGGCCATGAAAAAAAATGATCTGGATGTCAGCTTCTGCGAAATCGATGCCCAGTGGGGACATGATGCCTTCCTGCTCCCGAGTGACCGGCTGGACCATCTCATCACCGGTTTTTTAAAAGGGGTGTAAGATGAGATCCGATGATTTAAGATATGATCTCAGCCTCATTGCCTCATGGATTGAAGAAGGGTCGAGAGTCCTGGAACTTGGCTGCGGCGAAGGAGATCTTCTTTACTGGCTGAAAAAAGAAAAAAATGTAAAAGAAAGAGGCATTGAAATAGAAGAGTCAAAAGTTGAAAAATGCATTGAAAAGGGAATTTCCGTTCTGCAAGGGGATATCAATGAAGAAATCGAGGATTATCCCGACAATACCTTTGACTATGCCATCTGCTCCCAGACTCTGCAGCAGGTGTTTGAACCCAAAAGTCTCATCCATTCCATGATGCGGGTGGCAAAAAAAGGGGTGGTGAGCTTCCCCAATTTCGGCCATTATAAAGTCCGTATGCAGCTTGCCTTCACAGGCCGGGCACCGGTTACAAAGGATCTTCCCTATTCATGGCATGACACCCCCAATATAAGGGTCCTAAGCCTTCTGGATTTTCATAAATTTACGGACGAAGTCGGATATCAAATTCTCAAAAGGGCAGCCATCAACACAACAAACAATCAGCGCCACGGCAAACTGATCACGGTGTTACCCAATTTTTTTGCCACCTACGGCATTTTTCTGATTGGGAAGGAATAAAAAATGGAAAATATGAATACAGATAAAGATATTATCGGAAAAATAAAGGCAATTAAAGAGAATCTCGGCAAAAAGCTCATGATCCTCACCCATCATTATCAGAGAAAAGAGATCGTTGATCTGGGCGATCTTAAAGGGGATTCCTTTGAGCTTTCAAGAAAAGCGGCTAATGATAAAGACGCAGAGTTCATTGTGTTCTGCGGGGTTCATTTCATGGCGGAAAGCGCGGCCATCCTTTCCAAGCCTCACCAGACCGTACAGATCCCGGACATGAATGCCGGATGCTGGATGTCGGATATGGCAGATGCCTACCTGGTGGAACGGGGCTGGAATGAAATTGCCGCCATTGTGGGGGAAGAGAATATTACTCCACTGGTGTATATGAATTCGGAAGCTGCCATCAAAGCCCATTGCGGCAGACACGGCGGCGCGGTCTGCACCTCTTCCAATGCCGGAAAAGCCTTTGAATGGGCTTTTAAGCAAAAGGAAAAAATCTTTTTCTTTCCGGATGAGCATTTGGGGCGAAATACCGGTAATGCCCTTGGCATTCCTTCCGGTCAGATGCTGGTGTATGATCCGGAAAAGCCTCTTGGCGGCCACAGTGAGGCAGATATAAAAAAGGCCAGGATATTTCTGTGGAAAGGATACTGCCTGGTTCATACCAGGTTTGACGTGGATGACATCAGCACCATGAGAAAAACCTATCCACATGCAAAAATAGTGGTCCACCCGGAATGCACACAGGAAGTTGTCAAGGCTTCCGATGCTGCTGGTTCCACCAGTTTTATCGTAAAATATGCGGCAGATGCGCCTTCCGGGTCCACGGTGATCATCGGAACGGAAATCAATCTTGTCAAACGTCTGGCCCTGGATTATCCGGATAAAAAAATTCTGGCGCTAAAAGACTCGTTCTGCCCCAATATGTTTAAAATTAATCTGAAAAATCTTCTCTTGAGTCTTGAAAATATCGGTAAAACCAATATTGTGAAGGTGGAAGACGGCATTAAAAAAGAGGCATTGATCGCCCTTGAAAACATGCTGAACCTTTAAAAAAGGAGCCCCTATGAACACCATGAACTGGAATCCCGGAACCCTTCTTGAAATGTCAGGATACTACTGGAGGACCTGCGCCCTTCACACCAGTGTAAAGCTGGATATTTTCACGGCCATCGGGGCGGATCATCTTTCCTGTGACGCCATCAATAAAAAAATACAGGCGGATAAACGCGGACTCGCAAGGCTTTTGGATGCTCTTGCCGCCATGGGGCTCCTCATCAAGACAGATGAGAAATATGCAAATTCTCCCGGAGCCCTCACCTTTCTTTCCAAGGACTCGCCTCAGTATATCGGGTTTATCATCATGCACCACCACCATCTCATGGAATCCTGGCAGAATATGGGGAAAGCCGTCATGGAAGGCGGACCCATCCGGGAGAGGGCTTCCTTTTCCAATGATGAATGGCGGGAAAGCTTTTTAATGGGCATGTTCAACATGGGAATGGCAGTTGCGCCGAAATTGTCAAAGGAAATGGATCTTTCCGGCTGCAAAAAACTCCTGGATTTCGGGGGAGGTCCCGGAACCTTTGCCATTCATTTCTGTCTGGCCAATCCCGGCCTTCGTGCTTCTGTATATGATCTTGAAACCACCAGGCCATTTGCGGAAAAAACCATTAAAAAATTCAAGGTGGAAAACCGGGTGGATTTTATTTCCGGAGATTATATTGAAGAGGAATTCACTCATCCCCGTGAATATGATGCTGCCTTTCTCTCCCACATCCTCCATGGTGAAGGGCCCAAAGACGCAAATGATGTCATCCGCAAAGCCGTATCTGCCTTAAAACCGGGGAGCAGAATTTTTATCCATGAATTTATCCTGAACAACGACATGGCAGGCCCACCATTCCCTGCGCTATTCTCCATCAATATGTATCTTGGTACGGATGAGGGACAATCCTACAGCGAGGCCCAGCTTTCCGATATGCTGAAGGCAAACGGGGTTACCGATATAAAGAGGCTTCCCTTTGAAGGCCCGACCCAGTCCGGTATTATCTGCGGCCGGATTGCCGAGTGAGGCAGTGAATAGCTCATTATTTTTTCAAACCATGAAGCGCCTGAAGGACATGAAGGAGGGGGTGACCCAGGTTCTTCAAGATTTTATCTTCTTTAACATTAAACATAATTTGCTATATGGCATGAATTGATGATTAATAGAAATAATAGTTGCAAATATTAAAGCCTCAGGATTTCTCTGGAGCATTAAAAACAGGTTCAGGGAAATCAGGTATTTTCTCAGCTTTTGGCCGGATGGCCACGATAATGGCCGAAGAAAGGATCATGAACGCTCCTGCCGCCTGTATCCATGTGACCGGCCGCCCAAGGAAGACGGCTGCAAGAGCCATGGTGGTGACAGGCTCAAATGTGGACAGCATGGAAGCGGTTACGGCTCCGGTCAGTTTCATTCCCCAAAAATAAGTATAAATGGCAATCACGGTTGAAATGACGGCAATGGCAAAGATATAAATCCAGGCGCTGCTTTGTTCCGGGATAAAAAATCCGGCCTTAAGATTATAGATAAAATAAAAAAAGGCAGCCGATGCGATCACCACAAGGCTTGCGGTAAAGGCATCGTTTCTGGCCATGACCCGAGCACCGGCAATGGTATAAAAAGAATAAATCACAGCGGCGCTGACCCCAAAAAAGACGCCTGTCCTGTTTCCGCCGGTATCAAGACCGATAACCAGGATAGCACCGGAAATTGCCAGGATGAGGGCGATAACCTTATTTTTCGCAAACGGTTCTCTTAAGAAAAAAAATGACAAGCCTGCCACCATAACCGGATATAAATACAGAAGGATGGCCAAAAGCGCCGGTGAAAGATGGGTCAGGGCCGTGAAATAACAAAAGGACTGTCCGGCATATCCGATCAGACCCATGGCCATGAGGATGATCAGATCCTTTCCATGGGGAAATCTTCTTTTCTGGAAAAGGGCAATGGGAATCATAACTGCCATGGCAATGAGAAACCTGAAAAACAACAGGGAATGGGTGCTGATGCCCGAAGCATAGGCAAATTTACCAAAGATGGCCATGGCCCCGAAAGAAGCTGCTGAAATTAATATTAACCCTATACCCGTCAAATGACCCATTGTCTTTGCTCTGAACACTCTATTTGAATTGGTAACCAAGGTAAGGTCTGCTTTTCATCAAAAAAAAGCAAGAATTTTATGACTGTATTTTAAAAAATAAGGGTATGAATCCTAGTTGCATTTTTTTTTCAAACAAGCTAATTTCCGGATAAACATGGATTGAAATGCTTAAACAGATAAAGGACTTACTCATCACATGAATTATAGCCGATTGGTGGCCAAAAGTATAAAATCCTTGTTATTGAAGACAGTTGTGCCGTGTTTTTGCATCATTGGGTTTCTTTGTCTTTCCGGGTGTTCAATGATCGTGAAATCAGCCACTTCCGACATGATGGGCCATCTTTCAAAAACAATTTTGAACAATGATGATCTTACACTGGTAGAAAACGGTGCCCCGGCCTATCTTCTGATGATTGACGGCATGATCGGCAAAGACCCTGAAAATTCGGAAATGCTGGCCACGGCAGCCCAATTATACACAGCCTATTCAGATGTTTTTGTAAAAGACCCGGTAAGATCAAAAAAAATGGCCGGCAAAGCCCTGGATTATGCCTCAAAAGCCCTCTGTATCGAGATAAAAGAAGCCTGCGGCCTTAAATCCAAATCCTTTGATGCGCTGAAACCCATTCTATCCAAAATGAATAAAAAAGATGTTCCGGTTCTTTTTGCCTTGGGCAATGCCTGGGCTTCCTGGATCATGGCCAACAAAGAAGATTTCAATGCGGTTGCCGATATTTCCCATATTGAACTGATCATGCAGCGGGTGGTTGAACTGGACGAACCCTACAAAGACGGCGCTGCCCACTTATACCTCGGCTCTCTTTCCACTTTTCTGCCACCTGCCGTCGGAGGCAAACCGGAACAGGGAAAAGCGCATTTTGAAAAAGCCGTTCTTTTATCCCAGGGAAAGAACCTGATGGTCAAGGTCCTCTATGCCAAACTATATGCAAGAATCACATTTGACCGGGCACTTCATGACCAGCTGCTCAATGAGGTCATTGCTGCCGACCCCCGCATACCGGGATACACACTTGTCAACACCTGGGCGCGAAAACAGGCCCAAGAATTAATCGCCAGTGCGGATGAATATTTTTAGATATGATTAAAATGGAGACGCCCATGGTTTCAAAAAAAAATTTCGGGTTGATCGGCTTCTTGTTGATCTTCTTTTTAACCGGCACAGCATCTGCCGTCACCTTGAAAATTGCCACCATTTCACCTGAAGGATCCATGTGGATGGAAAAGATGAAAAAAGGTGCGGAACAGGTTGAAAAGGAAACTGAAAAACGGGTCAGCATGAAATTTTATCCCGGCGGTGTCATGGGAAATGACAGTGCCGTGATAAGAAAGATCCGTATCGGCCAGCTGCAGGGAGGTGCCTTTGTCGCCGGCAGCCTTTCTCCGTTTTTCCCGTCAAACCAGATCTATGCTCAGCCCTTTAAATTTAAAAGCCTTGAAGAGGTGGATTATATCCGGCAATTTCTGGATTCCTATATCATCGAAGGTCTTGATAAAGGGGGTTTTGTCGTCTTCGGTATCATTGGCGGCGGATTTGCCTATATCATGTCCAAAGAACCCATTCACTCCATCGAAGATTTGAAAAACAGAAAAGTATGGATTCCGGATAATGATCATATCAGCCAGGATTCCATAAAAGTCTTTGGCATCACCCCTGTTCCCCTGCCTATTTCCGATGTCAGAACCAGCCTTCAGACAGGGCTGATTGATACCATCGGCACATCACCCGTAGGAGCTGTGGTCCTGCAATGGCACAACCAGATCAAATATGTTATGAATATTCCCTTAATATATCTTCATGCTGCGCTGGCCATTGATAAAACTCAATTTATGAAAATCGATGAGGCCGATCGCCGGATCATCTCCCGTGTCATGACCGCGGCTTCAAAGGAAATTGATATCCAAAACCGCAAAGATGATATCGAAGCCATAGAAACCCTTAAAAGCAGGGGCATTGCCTTTACCACCCCTTCAAAAAAGGATATGGAAGAATGGCACAGACTTGCAGGACTTGCATCATTGGAAATGATTGAATCCGGGGTGCTTCCCCAGGATATTTCCGATAAAATAAATGAATATCTTAATGCCTTCCAAAAAAAAAAGTAAATCCTGATGACCGGTAAAATAACAGACCACATCCGACAGGGAATCAGAATGCTTCAAAAGCTTGAAGACGGTATCCTTATCAGCCTTCTTCTTTTAATGGTGTTTATTGCGGTTTTTCAAATCTTTGCAAGAAATGTCTTTGATTCAGGGATAAGATTTGGAGATGAACTGATCCGGGTTCTGGTGCTTTGGATCAGCCTCATGGGGGCCATGGTGGCAAGCCGGAACAACGGCCATGTCAATATCGACCTGATTTCACGATATCTTCCGGTTCATATTAAAAAGCTTTCAACAATTTTTGTCGGTTTTTTCACCTCCTTTATCTGCGGGGCCATGTCTTATTTCAGCTATAATTTTGTCATGATGGAAAAGGCGGATGGTGTAATAGCCTTTGCCGACATCCCGATTTGGATCTTTCAAAGCATCATTCCGGTGTCATTTGCCGTTATCAGCATACGATACGTGCTGATATCGGTTACAACCCTTTTCAGTTCCTCAAAGCAGAAAATCCGATGACCATTTTTCTGATCTGCATCATCATTCTGTTTGCCTTTCTGGGTGCACCGCTTTTTTCCATTATCATTGCCGGCGCCATGCTGGGGTTCCATGTCAGTGAGATTGATTTATCCGTCATGGCCATTGAGCTTTACCGTATCGCCGACACCCCTATCCTTATTGCATTGCCTTTGTTTACATTTGCAGGTTATATATTGAGCCGGAGCAATACATCCAAACGTCTTGTCAGACTGACTCAGGCCTTACTGGGTTGGATACCGGGCGGCCTTGCCATTGTCGCCTTTGTTGTCTGTGCCGTTTTTACAGCACTTACCGGTGCTTCCGGCGTCACTATTGTGGCCATGGGAGCCCTTTTATACCCTGCCCTGAAACAAGCCGGGTATAAGGACAAATTCAGTCTCGGGCTTGTGACCACCTCGGGCAGCCTTGGGCTTCTTTTACCGCCGTCTCTTCCCCTCATCCTTTATGGGGTTATTGCCCAGCAGATGGACGCAGGCCAGGCGGTTACCATTGAAAAACTGTTTATTGCCGGAATTTTGCCCGCCATTCTCATGATCATTCTTCTCTCATCGTGGAGCCTCTGGGCCAATAGAAAAAATCCGGTTCCCCTGACAGCCTTTACCCTGAAAAATATTCTTGCAGCCGTCCGGGAATCCATCTGGGAGATTCCCCTGCCGGTCTTTGTTTTCAGCGGTGTCTATTCCGGATATTTTGCCGTGTCTGAGGCAGCTGCCGTAACCGCCATGTATGTTCTGATCATCGAAGTCCTGGTTTACAGGGAAGTCAAACTGTACGATCTTCCCGGCATCATCCGGGATTCCATGGTGATGGTGGGAGGAATCCTTCTGATTCTCGGGGTCTGCCTTGCATTTACAAATTATCTCATCGACGCTGAAGTCCCCATGAAAATCTTTAATCTCTGCAAAATTTTTATCAGTAACAAATTTGTTTTCCTGATTCTCCTGAATATTTTTCTTTTGATCCTCGGGACCATGCTGGACATCTTTTCCGCCATCATCATCATGGTGCCGCTGATACTGCCCATTGCCCAGGAATATGGGGTTGATCCGATCCATCTTGGCATTATTTTTCTGGCCAACATGCAGATCGGATATCTAACCCCGCCGGTGGGGATGAATCTTTTCATTGCCGGGTATCGGTTTAACAAGCCCATTATTGAAATTTACAGGGCGACCGTACCGTTCATGATGGTACTGCTCCTGGCTGTCCTTATCATTACGTACTGGCCTTGGCTCAGCCTTGTGCTGATTTCCTGATCCGGTTTTTGGTTGGTTTCAATCCCTCAGGTATTTATCATATATCTCCCTGACTTGTTTTGCTGTTTCATGAAATAAAGACACTGGAATTTCAAGGCTTTTTTCCTGAAGGTTCAGGCTGTGTATGGCTTTTCGGATGGACAAGTATGCATTCTGAAGCCGTTCGCTCTCACAATCCAAAATGACCTCCTCTGCATTAAGGCTTTCAAGAAGCCTCATATTATCGGTCCAGATGGTCAGATCGGGGCAGTCATGGGCATTTTTTAAAATCAGATATTGAACCAGAAATTCAATATCCACCATGCCCCCCTGGGACTGTTTTAAATCAAACAATTCCTTGGGTGCTTTCAAATGCTCCTGCCTCATCTTTTCCCGCATTTTTGCCACTTCTTTTTTTAAAACAGATGCTTCTCTTTTTTGGATCAAAACCGCTTTTCTGATTTCCTCAAACCGCAGCCCAAGGCGTTTATCCCCTGCTACACATCTTGCACGGATCAGTGCCTGGTGTTCCCAGGTCCAGGCCTCGTTTTTCAGATAATCCTCAAACGCCTCAATATGGGAGACAATCATTCCGGAGATACCCCCCGGCCTCAGCCTCATGTCCGCACCATAAAGGGTTCCGGCCGGTGTGTGCACGGTCAGCGCATTCACAATCCTCTGGCCGAGGTTAGAATAAAACCCAAGGGTATCAATGCTCTTTGATTGACCCTTTGTAACCCCGGATTCGCCTTTATGAAGAAATACAATATCCAGATCTGATTTATATCCCATTTCAAGACCGCCCACCTTGCCATAGGCGATAATGGCAAATCCGCAGTCATCCGGGCTTTTCCCGGACACGCCTTCGGGTATCCCGTATTTTTGCGCCACAATATCCCAGGCAATCCGGAGCACCTGATTCAGAACCGTTTCTGCAATATAGGTCAGATGATCACTGACTTTCATCAATGGATAATTCCCGCTGATATCTGCCGCAGAAACCCTGAGCATATTGACCTGCCGGAAGAAGCACACTTCCTCCAGTAAAAATTCGGTTTCCCCGGAAGGGACTCCGGCCATGCGGCGTTCCATCTCATTTTCCAGCGCTTTTTTCCCCGGAGGGCTGTATAAAGTGGACGGATGCATGAGTTCATCCAGCAATGCCGGGTGTTTTGAAAGAAAGGTAATGATCCAGGGGCTCTTTTTTGCAAGGGTGATCAGGTTGTCCAGGGCGCTTTTATTTTCAATCAGAAGCGAGAGATAGCAAGTTCTTCTTTCAATGGCAATGACGAGATCAATGAGTTTGATCAAAAGGGGTTCAGGGTCCTCCTCTGCCCCGATTTTCCGGAGCATTACAGGAATGAGCCTGGCCAGTTTTTTTCTCCCATTGGTGGTCAGCCTCCGGGTATTGGGATGTTCTTCTAGGGATCTGAGTATGTCAAAGACCCTTTGTGAATCCTTAAACCCTTCTACGGTTACAGCGTCTGCAGCGAACTGGGAATCATTGATATTGATCCATAATTCCTTGAGTGCCTCGGCGGGTTTATCCGGCTTTTCCTCTTCCTCCGTTAAAAGAAGCTGGTTAAAATGATGATGAACCCGTTGCATATGATAAGACAGATCCTTAAAAAAGCCGTCCCATTCATCATATCCCATGGAAAGTGCAAGGATTGTTCTCTGATCCTGATTTTCCGGAATGTCATGGGTTTGAAGGTCTGCATAGGCCTGGAGCCTGTTTTCAATCATCCTTAAAAAACAATAGGCTTTTTTAAGATCATTTTTTGTTGCCTCATTGATGCATTGATGGGTTTCAAGCAATTCCAGCACCTTAAGAATGCTTCTCTCCTGGAATTTGGATTCCACACCTCCCCGGATCAATTGAAACAATTGCCCGAAAAATTCAATTTCCCGGATTCCGCCGGCCCCAAGCTTGATATTGTGCTTTAATTTTTTATGGGTGACCTGGAGCATGATCCTTTTTTTCATATCCCGGAAGGAATCAAAGGACCCATAATCAAAATACCGCCTATAGATAAAGGAATTCAGGCTTTTTAAAAGCCTGAACCCGGCTTCGATATCCCCGGCCACAGGCCTTGCCTTGATCATGGCATACCTTTCCCATTCTCTGCCCTGGGCCTCATAATAAGCTTCAAAAGAGAAACTGCTCATGACCAGCGGCCCGCTGTCGCCAAACGGTCTCAGCCGGGTATCGATCCGATAAAGCGTGTTTTCATGGGTTCCTGATGAAAAAAATTTTAAAAACAAGCGGCAAACCTTAATGAAGAACTCTTCATTGGAAATCATGCTTGTGCCGTTGGTATACCCTTCCCTGGGATAAACAAAGATAAGATCAAGATCTGATGAAAAATTCAATTCACCAGCACCCAATTTGCCCATGGCAAGAACGATGAGCCTCTGGAAATTGCCTTCACTGTCCACCGGAATACCGTGCTGCCTGCAAAGAGAGTCATAAATACCGTCCATGGCCAGGGCGACAACCGCATCGGCCAGGCAGGAAAGATCATGAAGGGTTTCTTCAAGCAAAGAATGGCCGGTCAGATCCCGCCATGCAATTCTAATGGTCTCATAGACCTTGAACCCTAACAGAATTTCCCGGACCTTTGGGATATCCATATCCTTTGAAATCATTTTTTCAAGTTTTGCTGTATAGGCATGATCTGAATAAGATTTTTCAAGATCCCGGGACTCGATAAGATCCTTTAAAACATGAGGATTTCGGCTAAGTCGGGATGCAATGTATTCGCTGAAAAAAAGGGCTTTGGTTAAATCGGATTTCAAACCCGGGGAAAGGTCTATGTGAAGACCCTGCTTTTGAATGCTCTCGCTTAAAGCATCAACCCGGTTTTGTATGATACTGATGAGATTTTTATCAACGTTCGGGAATATGATAGGGTTGTCGGTATGATCCATTTTCTGCCTTAAATAATAATTAAAATTCCACCATAATATCGGAATGGAATTTTATCAAGAAACAGGCGAAAATGAATTTGGACGGTCAAGCCACAATCCGGTCGTTTTCGGCAAAAATATCAAGGCCTATGATATAATGATCTTTAAATTCTACTGAAGCATCTTTAACCACATATTTTATTTTAGTGTCTTTTGATTCTGCCGGCATGGATTGGTCAAAATGATAATACCACATATTGATGATATCGCCCTCTTTGATGTTTTCCAGCGCCATGGAGCCCTCCTTGATAGCTGCAAACATAGGCTCTGAATCGCTTTTTCGAATCTTAAACCGGTACAGCATCTTAGGCTCACGCAATTTGAATTCGGCAGAATAATAATCCTTGATCACACCCACTATGCCTTTTTCGCAGATCCCATTCATTTTCCTGCCCCCCATTCGTCAGGTTAAGATTGTAATTGTATTCATTCAAGACACCATACATTTTTCATGCCGGAAAAAAAAATTGAAATATTATTTGTAAAATCAGTGTATTAGAATTATTTCAGAGTCCTCCGGAAGCGGTGGCATTTCGTCAGGCAAATGTTATTTCATCAGCGTTCACTCAATTTCTGTTTTCAATTTCCGTTTGAATATTTCTGATGTTTTCAGTATACTCAGAAATAATTTTACGCAAAACAACCTTATCTTTTCCGATTACCATATTTTTTATTATCGCTGAAAAAGAAGAATAATACTCACCTTCGTTTTAGGGAGGCTTTTTATGAAAACGATCAATAGAATCTGTTCAAGTATTTTTATATATGTTTTTCTTTTTTGCAATACCCTTGGATTTGCTCAAGAAAAACTAATAGCGGTTTTTACCACCTGGGAACCTTATGGATACGTTGAAAACGACACTCCCGCCGGTTTTGAAATAGAGATATTCGATGCTATTGCGGCAAAAATGGGATTTTCAGTTGAATTTCTCAACCGTCCCTGGAAAAGATGCCTGTATTCCATGGAGAATAAACTTGCAGATGTGATAATTTCAGCATTAAAAACCAAAGAACGGGAAGCATATCTGATTTATCCGGAAGAACATATCAGTATCAGCAGGACAGGGTTTTTCCTCTCTGCAAATAGGGATATTGCATTTGACGGCACCTTCGAGCCTCTTAAAAAATTTACAATTGGGATTACCAGCGGTTTCAGCTATGGGGAAGCTTTTGATTCAGCAGCCTTTTTTAAAAAAGATGAGAGCACGGACACTTCAACAATCATTACCAAGGTTCTTCTTGGCAGGATTGACCTTGGAATTGGAGACATCGCCGTCATCAAAACCAGTGCAAAAAAAAATAACACTCTTGATAAAATAAAATTTCTGGACCCCCTGGTTCATTCCCAGAAATTATATGCGGCCTTCTCGAAAAAACCAGGTCATGAAAAAATTTCAGCAGAGTTTTCTAAAACAATATCTAAATACCGTGTTTCAAAAGAATATATCAGCATTATGAAAAAATATGGGATTGAGGAAAACTGATCATCATGCATCCAGAACCTCACGGATAACTTCTGCCAGAGGCTGTGTAATGAGCGGCTTTTGGAGAAATCGCCGGATGCCTGTCTCAGATGCCTTTGCCCCGGATAGTCGGTCAGTATATCCTGAACATAGAATAACAGGGGTGGAGGGCCGGATTTCCATCATTTTTTTCGCGAGTGCCTCACCGGTCATTCCCGGCATGGTCATATCCGTGACAACAAGATCAAAACGATGGGGGTCTTTTTTAAATTCTTCAAGTGCCTTCAATGGATCACCATAGGCCCAAACCCGATAACCGGCATCCTTTAAAAGCTCACTGGTGGAATCAAGAATACTTTTTTCATCATCCACAATCATAATTCTTTCTTGCCCGCCAAATGATTTTTCCGGACTTTTGCCTGCTTCTTTTTTTTCTCCGGCTTCCCCTGTCTCGGGCAGGTACACCGAAAATACAGAACCGGTGCCAGGAGAGCTGACGGCTTTGATATATCCTTCATGCTCCTCTACAATGGCATATACCAGGGCAAGCCCCATTCCGGTCCCTTTTCCGACCTCTTTTGTTGTAAAATAGGGTTCAAAAACCCTTTCAAGAATATCAGGGCCCATGCCCTGGCCGGTATCCATCACATCAAGCCTAAGATAATTTCCCGGGCGAAACCGAAGTTCAGCAGCTTCAGTTTCATTGATTTTTGCATCATTCAATGACACGGTCAGGGTTCCGCCTGTGATGTTCATTGCCTGATAGGCATTGGTGCAAAGATTCATGACAATCTGGTGCATTTTGGCAGGATCAGCCAGCACCTTTTTTTGGGTAACGATATTTTCAATGACCTTTATGGTTGAAGGAATCGTTGGCCGGATCAATTTCATTGCCTCACCGACAATTTGCCCGAGCTCATGAACTGTTTTTTCGTACTTGGTTTTACGGCTGAAAAGCAGGATCTGATTTACAAGATCAGCTGCCCGCCTTGCCCCCTTATGAATCTGTTCGATTTTATCCAGAACCGTATCAGGATTATGGATATGATGCTTTGCAAGCTCGCAATACCCCATCATTCCTGAAAGTATATTGTTAAAATCATGGGCAATGCCACCGGAAAGCCTTCCCAGGGATTCCATTTTCTCTGCCAGGGCAAGCTTTTTTTCAAGCTCCCTTCTCTTTTCTTCACCGGTTCTTCTTTGCAGTGCTATCTCGTTTAGGTCGTTATTAATCAGATCAATGGTGTCGAAAACCGCCTGAAAAGGATGATCCTTTTGAAAGCCTACTTTTTCATGGGTCTGCGAATCTACATCCAGGTTCAGGGTCCCAAGATAGTTCAGGACATCGGATGAATAGTCTTCAATGGTTTTCTGAGGCCCTGAAGCATTATCTTGTTTTTTAATGCCTGTCTGATCCGGCAAGGATCTGTTTTTATATACATAATCAAGACTTTCAGACAGGCTGTCGGTCAGGATGACTTTAAACGGAACAAATGAACGGCCAAAATAAACCGCAGCTTTCAGGATTTTTGAGCCACCATAAAAAATAAGGGTCTCAAACCTGTGCCGGGTATAAAAATCGCTCTGCGCCTTTGTATACAACAGCCTTGTATGATAACTTATTCCATTGATTCCGGAGATATCGGCAATCATATGATAATCATGGCGGCCAGAATCAAAAAGCAAAAACAGCTTTTCCTGCATTTCAATGACCGGTATGATCTCCGAACGGCTAAAATAGCCCTGGCCAACACTGTGGAGGATATGCCCGTCAATAATTTCATATCGGGCAATATATTCATCCGTGCGAATGGTCCAGGACGGATCGGATTGGATATGAAAACCCTCTGATAAAGGCGTTTTTTCCATTGGTGCCGACCCAATGCCGGAACCTTCCAGATCTGCCCGGGATTTTATCAATTGTTCTCCCCTTCCCTGTTGCAACAGTTCAAGGGCAAGATTGACGGCTGCTTCATAGGATGAGACAACCTTAATGGAAAAGGGAGCAAGAAACATTTTAGCCGCTATCCTGATGCTCAAAGAAGTCAGATAGGGCACGCCGAAAAAAATCAAACCGCAGATGCCGGGGCGGTTGTGAAAATACCGGATATAGGTCAGCCTCGCATCCATGGTAAACCCTTTGAGTTCTGTAAAATTTTCAATCAGAACATAGGAAGGGCTTTTTTCCAGAACATATTTTTCCACCTTCCCGTTCACATGAAGGGACTGTTGTGTGCTCAATGATGAGGCTGATCCTGAAGGCCGGCTGTAAATAATCCTGTCCCCGATGAGGCAAAAACGAACCTGATACGGATCATTGGGGCTCCCTGTGGCCCATTCCGGTTTTTCTTTGATTCCAAGACCGGAAACCGGACATACAAAATTATCGGTTAAAATACTTTTATCAGAGCCTTTTATCCGGTCTTCCCGCTATTTTTTCTTCTTTTTCATCTCAGAACAATACTTATCAAGGCATTCCCGGCAGATACCATGACCGGAACCTGCCTCTATTCTTTTATCCGGATTACGGCTGTTCTGTAAGCAATTCAGGGATCGTCATTCCTCAAAAACAGACTTTGGCAGGATAAATCGCTTTAATAAAATAAACATACACAATTTATAAAGGCAAAACAAATAAAAATTAACAGGATATAGGATATCAGGTGTGATGTTTCATAGAAGAGAACACCCGGGGTGATGATGCCCGTCACCCCGGGGCAATCTGATTGGTTTATCCGATGACCATAAGGAGATCACCGGTTGCAACGTCGGCATCCTTTGAAATCAATACTTCTTTGACAATGCCGTCAACAGGGCTCATGATATTGTTTTCCATCTTCATGGCTTCTATGACCAGAAGCACCTGTCCGTTGGTAACTTTATCACCTGCCGCCACAGCCACGGACATGACTTTGCCCGGAATGGGCGCTGTAACTTTTTCACCGGGGCCGGATATGGAAGCTGCCGGCTTTGGTGCTGCTGCCGGTTTGGGAGCGGCAGGCTTGGGCGCCTCTGCCTTTGGTGCCTGCTTTGGCGCCGGAGCCGGTGCCGGTGCAGATGAAGCCGGTGATGAAACAAGACTTGAGCCGTCAATTCTTACACGATAGGGAACCTGGTTCACGGTTACATTGGCTACATTCCCCTGAATCAGGCCTATCTCAACAGCAAAGGGCTGATCATCGATTGTAAATGTATATAGTGTCATATTGAAATCCTCTTTATTGTTGTTTTTCATGGACAACGACAGAGGGCCGTCACCCATGAGTTGATTTTAACCGGTTATATTTCAGCACCGGATGTTTTTTGTAAATGCATTGCCAGACCTATGGCTGCTGCTTTTTTCCCCATATCGGATGTACAAAGGGTGTGACAGCCCCCGGCATACAGGTGGAGCGCCAGTCCGACCGCCGCTGCCTTCATGCCGGAATCCGACAGGCGAAGATTTCTGCCGCCATTGGTAAACAGATGAAGTGCAAGTCCGACCGCCGCTGCCACATCCGAGGGAAGCGCTACCAAAGGAACCGGCATTTCAGCTTCAGGTCTATCCTGAACCAGGGCAGGAGCTGAAGGCATCTGTGCAATTTCAGACCCTGCATCATTTTTTTGAGTATCACCGGATCTCTTGGCCAGGCCGGGAAGCATCACCCCGATTAAAAGCATCACGATATGCCCCACCGTCAGATGCGGTGTACCGATTGGGTTAGATAGCATGTTTAGGATTGATTCAAGAATATATTGCCAGGACATAAATTGTCTCCCTTTTATTAAAGTGGAATATTGCCGTGTTTTTTCGGAGGATTGCTATCCTTCTTGGTTTTGAGCATATGCAGGGCCTGTACCAGCTTTTGCCGCGTATCGGCAGGATCAATGACTTCATCGATATAGCCCAGTTCGGCAGCCCGGTATGGGTTGGAAAATTTCTCCCTGTACGCTTCAATCAATCTCATCCGTTCTGCCTGAGGATCTTTGGCTTTCTCAATCTTCTCACGGCTGATAATATTGACAGCACCTTCAGCTCCCATTACAGCAATTTCAGCAGTCGGATACGCAATGTTGACATCACCGCGCAGGTGCTTTGAACTCATGACGATATAAGCCCCGCCATAGGCTTTTCGGGTTATCAAGGTAATCCTTGGAACCGTGGCCTCACAAAAGGCATAAATCAGTTTTGCACCGTGTTTGATGATCCCCCCATGTTCCTGATGGATTCCCGGAAGAAAGCCTGGCACATCCTCATAAATAATGAGGGGAATATTAAAGGCATCACAAAAACGAACAAAACGGGCACCTTTGGCACTGGCATTGATATCCAGACACCCGGCCATCACGGCCGGCTGGTTGGCTATCACGCCCACCGGCATGCCGTCAAGACGGCCAAAACCCACCACTATGTTTTTAGCCCAATGTTCCTGGACTTCAAAGAAATAACAATCATCAAGATTTGAGCAGATAATGGTCCTCATATCATATGGTTTTTTGGGATCAGGCGGCACAATATCCCTCAATGTTTCATCCCGCCGGGCTGGATCATCGGAACAGGCTTTTACCGGAGGTGTTTCCGTATTATTCCGGGGCAAAAATCCCATCAGTTCACGAATCGAGGCAAGACAGGCCCGATCATCGGGTGAAGCAAAATGGGCCACCCCGCTTTTAGCATTATGGGCCATGGCGCCGCCGAGGTCTTCCTTGCTCACAATTTCACGGGTGACGGCTTTGATGACCTCCGGCCCCGTGATAAACATATGACTGGTCTTTTCCACCATGAAAACCCAGTCGGTCAGTGCGGGTGAGTAAACCGCTCCGCCTGCCGAAGGCCCCATGATGGCCGTGATCTGGGGAATTACCCCCGAGGCCATGACATTCAACAAAAAGATATCACCATATCCGGCCAGACTCATGACCCCTTCCTGAATACGGGCTCCTCCTGAATCGCAAAGCCCGATAACAGGAGCTCCGGCCTTCATGGCAAGCTTCATGATTTTACAAATTTTTTCAGACTGGGTAAGGGAAAGAGACCCGCCATAGGCGGTGAAATCCTGGGCAAAAACAAAGACCTGTCTGCCATGAATACATCCCCAGCCGGTCACCACACCGTCTCCGGGAATTTTCATTTCAGCCATATCAAAATCGGTGCAGCGGTGGACTTTAAATCGGTCCGCTTCCACGAAAGACGCCGGATCTAAAAGACAGTCAAGACGCTCCCGTGCAGTGAGCCTTCCGCTTTCATGATGCTTTTTGATTCGTTCGACACCACCACCCTCAAGCGCCTGACGATTTTTTTCCTCAAGCTGCCCGAGCAATACCGTATTGTTCATCAATCGGTCCTTCCAATTTTTAAAACCTGCTAAAAATTCAATCAGAGTTTTAGGATATAGATATCCTTTTTGTCAATAGAAGAATTGAATAAAACAGTACATTGGATCACACATCTGACTCCTGTGTGGGTTTTTTGTCCATGCTCGTACAAGAAAGGTTCAGGCTGTAATCATGCCAAAGTCATACGAAAATACCGTCTCTGAAACCAAAAGGCCACATTGACAAGGCCGATCATGACCGGAACTTCAACTAATGGGCCGATAACGGCGGCAAAGGCTGCACCGGAGTTCAATCCGAAAACGGCAATGGCCACGGCAATGGCCAGCTCAAAATTATTGCTGGCAGCCGTAAAGGCAAGTGTTGCCGTCTTCTTGTAATCCGCACCGACTTTTTTGCCCATATAAAAAGACACCAAAAACATAATCACAAAATAAACCAAGAGCGGAATGGCAATGCGCACCACATCCAAAGGAATTTGAACGATCAGGTCTCCCTTGAGGCTGAACATAAGCACGATGGTGAAAAGCAGAGCGATCAAGGTCAACGGGCTGATTTTAGGGACCACAACACGATGATACCGGTCCCGGCCCATGCTCTTGACACCGATCAACCGGGTCAGTGCCCCGGCAATAAAAGGAATCCCAAGATAGATAAACACGCTTTTGGCTATCTGGCCGATGGTAATATCAACAGCCGTTGCCTTCAGACCGAACAGCGGCGGCAGAACTGTCAGAAAAAACCAGGCATAGACACTGAAAAAAACCACCTGGAAAATGCTGTTGAAGGCCACCAGCCCGGCGGCATATTCCGTATCCCCCTTGGCCAGCTCATTCCAGACAATAACCATGGCAATGCAGCGGGCCAACCCGATCAGGATCAGACCCACCATATATTCTGGCAAATCCCTGAGAAAGACGATGGCAATAAAAAACATCAAAAAAGGCCCGACTACCCAGTTCTGAACCAGGGAAAGAAAAAGAACGCGTTTGTTGCGAAACACATCCCCCATTTCTTCATACCGGACCTTGGCAAAGGGCGGATACATCATAAGGATCAACCCGACAGCAATGGGAATATTGGTGGTCCCCACCGTGAACAGGTTAACAAAATTCCTGACACCGGGGATCAGCCAACCTGCGATAATCCCCACTGCCATGGCAGCAAAGATCCAAAGGGTCAGATACCGGTCCAGAAAGGAAAGCCCTTTGCCCACGCCGCCTTTTGAAATAGTTGAAGGGCGGTAATCCTGATTTTTATTCATGACATTCTCCTTTGCTGATGCAAATAACCTGATCTAATCTTCTTTCGGCTTTTATTTTATCATAAATCCGTTTATAACAGCTTAAAGATATAAAAAGGGAAATCAAAATGCAATACTCCATTTTAAGACAAAATCTGACGGATGCCGTCCGAGAGACTTTTTTTATTGTCATCCTATCCGTGATTGCGGGTCTGGCCGTCAATATGCTCAGAACCGACCCCCTTCCCTTTTTCCAGGACTGGTCCACCGAAGCCCGGCTGACTCTCAACACCGGGGATTCTCTGATGATAAGCCTGCCTGAAGCCAAAACACTCTTTAAAGAAAATAAGGCAGTGTTCCTTGATGCAAGAGGCAAGGAGCTTTTTGATCAAGGGCATATCAGAGGAGCAAAAAATCTTCCCTGGCATGAAGTTGATGATCATTTCCTTGAAGTAACAAAAGGAATGGATCGTGAATCCCTGATTATCACCTATTGTGACGGAGAATCCTGCAACCTGAGCCATGATCTCGCACTTTTTCTTAAAAACATGGGGTTCTCCCATGTAAAAGTTCTGGTAAACGGCTGGACAATCTGGCAGGAAAATCAACTGCCCATCGAAGGTCTGTGATATAAGGATAAATAATAATGGATAAGTCTGTTTCATCTCCGGGACCGATCATTAACCTGTTGTACCATTCCATGAGGATCGCCCTTGCCTTTATCTTTATTTATGCAAGCCTGGATAAAATTCTTCACCCCGGGGAGTTTGCAAAGGCCATATTCAACTACCAGGTGCTGCCCGGGGAACTGATCAATCTGACCGCCCTTTTTCTACCCTGGCTGGAACTGACCCTGGGAGTCTGCCTCCTGTTTAATTTGTGGATGCAGGGAGCTTCCTGTCTTGCCGCTGTCTTGATGACTGTTTTTATCGGGTTGATTCTGTTCAATCTGGCACGCGGTCTTGATATCAGTTGCGGTTGTTTTTCCACAAGCCCGACAGAAGGCCCCATGGATATGATGACATTATTAAGGGACATTTTGTTCCTGCTTCTTGCCATAGGCCTTGCCGCCCTGACATTTTACAAAAACACCCTTCGTCATAAGGATAAATCATCTATTGTTTAACTATCAGGAGATATTGACATGAGAAAAAAAACCGCCGCCATTGCATTGATTTTAATGATTTCCATTCCGATTATTTTTTGTGGTCATGCCTTGGCCGATCAGAAGTCTGAGGCATTTCTGCCGGAACCGGTGTTCGCCTTTGACCCGGTCCGGGAAGGGGATACGGTCACCCATGATTTTATCATAAAGAATAAAGGCAAGGCCCCGCTGGAAATCCTTAAAGTAGACACTGACTGAGGGTGTACGGCAGCTTCAGGTGAGAAGCTTATACTTCCCGGGAAAGAAGGAAAAATCTCCATTTCATTTAATACCGGCGGTTATGGCGGACAAACCGCAAAAAAAATGATTCAGGTTCACACCAATGATCCGGCAAAACCGGTGATCAAAATGGAGATGACAGGCCAGGTCAAAGCCTTTGTTATTCTTGACCCGGCTCATATCGAATTGACCGGAAAAGCAGGAGAAACAATCACATCAAAAATGACCATTACCCCGGCAGACCGGGAAATTGATTTTAAAATCGCCCAGGCAACGGCAAGGGACAAGCAAAATATCCGGTTTGAAATCCAAAGAAACGATCAGGCCACTCCTGCCCATTATGAATTGATCGTTGAAAACATAAAAAAAGACCCTGGCATCTATGCCGATATAATTACCATTTGGACGGACACATCAAAAAAAATTTTCATCCGCGTCTTTGGGAATATCACCCAATAGAAAGGGGGAAAACCCGGGGGCTTTCATCCGGTCATGAGCACCACGGAAGCGCTGTTGAATAAGACCCAGACCTTGTCACCTTGGGCAAGCGAGAGGCGTCGGCGGCTTTCGCTGGTGACAATGGAGCAGATCTCGGTTCCGTCTGTAATCTTCACCCTGTATTCCGTGTTGATTTCACCCTGAATGATTTTTTCCACAACCCCGTTGAACACATTGTCCGCGCTGCAAGAAGGACTGTCGATACTTTTCTGGAGCATTACCCAGGGCGCTTTGACTTCGGCGGTGATCCATTTGCCGGTTTTCAGGCCAAGTCTTTTGACACTGTCGTTGGTAATGACGGTGGCAACCTTGTGCCCGCCCAAGGTCAGAAGTTCAACCCGGGTCTGAATATCTCCCTCTTGTATGGCCTTGATCTTTCCAAAAAAAGAATTCCTGGCACTGGTTTTTTTGCCCGATTCCTTTTCCACAAAAAACCGGGTAACTTCCCGGATCTCATCCTCGGGAAATGAGACATAGGATGAAATGGAAGTGGGGGTTGAATGCCCCAGCATCATCTGGACTGCGGGCAAGGGCATATTGTTTCCGATGAGTTCAACCGCCCTTGACCTGCGCAAGGATTCCGGAGCGCCCAATGTCTTTTCAAACCCGCAGGCTTCAGCTCGTTCATAAAATTTGCGGCGGACAAAACCCGGGTCCAGACGAAGCATGCCCGGTGATCCTTTTTTAAGACCCGGGTCAGCCATCATTTCCCGGATTTCCCGGCAGATGGCCCCGGCCAGGTGGACTTTTCTCTGGAATCGGCCCGGATCTTCCGGGAGTCTCCCAAAACCGACCGAATTTGTTTCAGCGTCAATATCCTGGAACGGATCAAGGTTCAGCACCTCGCTCAATTTGGCCCCGGTATAGCGGATTAATAAAAAGAGAATCAGAATGCAATGCCGGGACACCCTCACATTATCACGCGACGCGGTTTTGGCCCAGGTACGGAAAGATTTCTCCAGCTCATGGAGCTGAGCTGAATCAAGGCATGTTTCCCGATCCGGATGATTCATTCTTTTTGCCTCCCTATCAAATTTATATACAATCCTCTTGACAATAGGTCACAACTAAATCATTATCACGATTAATAATGGATTCGTGACTTTATGTCAAGAAGATTGAAATATAACTTCACAGGAGACCATCAATGGAAAATATTAAAACGGAAAATGTTAAACCTTCATTTCTTGAAAATTTCAAATTTGACCGGGTCGAGCTGGCAGGTTCTTTTGGCGATTTAGGAACGCTTCTGCCCATTGTTCTTGGCATGATCATGATAAACAAATTAAGCCCTTCTTCGGTATTTCTCTCATTTGGATTGCTGTATATCCTGACAGGGGTTTATTTCAAACTTCCTGTCCCGGTCCAGCCCCTGAAGGCCATCGGCGCCATTGCCATTGCATATCCGGCGCTCATCACAGAATCCGTGATCAGCGCCTCGGGCATTATTTTCGGAAGCCTGATGCTGATCTTTTATTTTACGGGCCTCGTGGATAAACTGGCAAAGCTTTTTACCCAACCGGTGGTTCGCGGCATCCAATTGGCCCTGGGTCTTGTTTTTTTACGCAAAGGCATTGAATTGATCGTCAATAAGAATCTGTTTATGTCGGACACTTCAGCAAAACTCACCGGTTTTAACCTTAATTTGACCATTGGCATCATAGTTTTTGTCATGGTGCTGATGCTCCTGGACAACAAAAAATTGCCGGCCGCCATGGCAGCCGTGGGTGCCGGAATCCTTGTCGGGTTATTTTTCGGTGGATTCAAAGGACAGGGTTTTTCATTGGGCCCAACAGATATACACCTTATCATCCCATCTGCCAAAGATTTCTGGCTTGCCTTCACCATGCTGATCCTGCCCCAGATCCCCTTAACCATTGGAAATTCCTGTGTGGGGACATCGGATACCTGTTCCACCCTTTTTCCGGGCAACCCCCGGCTTAAAAACACAAAAGCCGGAAATTTTGCCTTGACCATGGGTCTTGTCAATCTGCCGGCAGGATTTTTAGGCGCCGTCCCCATGTGCCACGGCACCGGCGGCCTGGCAGCGCACTACCGTTTTGGCGCCAGAACCGGCGGCGCCCCTCTCATGATCGGCGCTCTGTTTTTTATCACGGCCCTGCTGTTCGGAGACCTCGGCTTTTCCATCCTCGCCATGATCCCCAATGCGGTCTTGGGTGTTCTGCTGATCTTTGCCGGGCTCGAACTCTGCCCCTTGATCCGCAGCCTGAAGACCAATGAAGAATATTTTGTAGCACTGTTGATCACCGGCATCTCATTGGCCGTCCCCAATATGGGCTGGGCCTTTGGCATTGGGATTTTGGTTGATTTCATTATCAGAAAAGGGAAAATCAAAATCTGATGCATAATCGGGGCATTGATCCCAAAAATCAATCCTCCAAACAAAAAAGGCGCAAATGAACGACCGTCAACACAGCCTCAAAGTTCTGGTTTTAGATGCCGCCACTGGGTTTTACCGCATGCAGCGGTACCGGGTCGGTGAATTCTTCGGGCCGGTGGACCTGGGCATCCACCTTGCCTTTAAACACAATGCCCTGACCATTGGTGCCGGGCTTCTGGCCGGGTCGGTCTTTCCCGGCGCCAACCGCCTGATCTTTGCCGGGATATCGCCCTCATGGCATGGCTTTTATGTGTCTTCCATGGGCGGAGCAGCCCTGGTGTTCGATAACCTCGGCATCAATATGATCAGCATTATCGGAAAATCCCCTCGGCCTTGTCTGCTCTACCTGAACCGGATTCATGGAGAGGAAATTGAGGTGGAGCTTAGGCAAGCCGTCCCGGAACAAATCTGGGACCAGGGTCAAAAAGGGGTCTATGCGGTCATGGAGGAAACCCTCCGGTGTTTTGGCTCCCGATATGAAAAAGACCCCCGGGTGCTGGCTGTGGGACCGGCATCCCTGTATTCGGATGTCGGGGCCGTGGCATCTGCTCCGATAAAAAAAATGAAAATCACGCCGGTGGATACATGGGCAGGCAGGGGGGGATTTGGCACCAAGCTCTTTCAGGAACACGGCATTTTGGGCATTATCTACGGCGGAACCCATATTGAAGAGGATTTTAATGATCGAAAAGTGGTTGACCAGTGGTTCCAGGATAAATTCAACCAGCGGATGGCGGCCAAGGATCTGGAGGCCACCACCAAATACCGATATGATCCCAAACTCAAAACCGGCGGAACCTTTGGCGTCAATTACGCCTCCATGGGGGCGGATATCCTGGCTTTTAACTACCGCACCATCTATTGGACACAAAAACAAAGAAAAGATCTTCATGAGCGGTTCATCCTGAACCATTATCTTCGCCAGTTCAATGAAGAAACCATTGCAAACAAGCAGCAGAAAAACTGTGGGGAGCCCTGTGCGGCTGTATGCAAAAAAATGAACGGCATTTATAAAAAAGACTATGAACCCTACCAGACCATGGGTCCCCAGTGCGGCATCTTTGATCAGCGGGCTGCGGAAATGCTGAACCACCATGCCGACTGCCTGGGGTTTGATGCCATCTCCATCGGAGGGGTCCTGTCCTGGCTCATGGATTGCCTGGAAGATGGTCTGATGAGCCCGTCGGATCTGGGTCTTCAGCCGGATCAAAAACCGCAATGGAAGGCAGAAGGCTTTGATCTTGTCAACGATTCCCTGCACAATGCAGCTATCGGCATGGCCCTGCTGGATCAGATGACACTGCCGGGCAGCCGCATTCCCTTGCAGTTCGGCGCAAGAAAACTTGCCCGCCGCCTGGCTAAAGAAAAGGGCAAAGCCGTTCAGAACCGTTTTGTTTTCACTGCCTTTGCGAGGCAAGGATGGATGGTGCCCAATCAGTACTGGACCCCGGGTGTCTTTTCACCCATGGCCATCATGGGCAAATATTATATGGTGTATGGCAGGGATTTTGTGCCGCCAAGAGAACTGGGCCGACAGAACACCCAGCGCATGATCAGCGAACTCATGCTGGACAACATGGGCATCTGCCGTTTCCACCGGGCCTGGGCCGAAGCCCTGATCCCCGATATTGTGGAAAATATTTTCGGATTAAAAGAGGCTTTTCTTAAATCCCTTTCCCTGACCGCAGGCCGCATCACCAGCCGAAATGCATCGGTTTTCTGGGAATCGGAGCGGTGCATGGACATAGTGACCACCTTTTTGAAAAATAAAAAGGATATAGATGGGGTCAGCCACCCGGAACTGGACCAGTGGAATGATTTTTTCACCAGAAACCGGAATGCCGCTGCCTATGAATTCTGGTATGACATGCATAAGGGCATCCATGAAAATTTGAGGGATTTTCCCATATGATAAAAACCTTGTGTCTCACTCCTGATGTTTTTGCGCTTTGATCATCCGTTCCAGGAAAGGCCCGGGCTGTTCAACCCCGATGAGCCTTAAGGATGATATTTCACTGCCGTTTTTATCCAGAAAAACAATGGTCGGAACACCTTTGATATCATATTCCTCCGTTAATTTTTCATGGGCTTTGTTTCCTGCAAAGGTCAGGTCTACTTTGACCAGAACAAAATCCTTTTTTATGGCTTCAACAACCTTGGCATCATGAAAAGTCGTCTTTTCCATTTCACGGCAGGGAGAGCACCAGTCTGCGGAAAAATCCATAATCACAGGTTTATTCATTTTTTTTGCCTGTTCCAGAAGACCTTCATGGTAGGGCATAGATCCTGCCCCGGGCCCTTCAAAAAAAAGATTTGCCATCAAGATTGTTGCAAAAACAAGGGCGGCAACGGAAACGACCATCTTAATCCGGTCAAAGGCCTTGAAGGCTGCCTTTGTCCTGTCGACCCATCCCAGATGAATGCCGGCAGCAAGGGCTGTGCCTGCCAGGGTCAGGATTCCCACGATTTTTGAAAAAAGCGGCTGTAAAAAATAGGCGGCCATGCCCATGAGTATCCATCCCAGAATCTTTCTCACCCAGAGCATCCATTCCCCGGACCGGGGCAGTTTGCTGATGCTGCCTGAAAAAACAGCCAAAAAGAAAAACGGCAGGCCCAGCCCAAGACTCAGGGTAAAAAAGATGATAAAGCCGAGCCAGGGGCTTCCCATACCGGCCACCCAGGCCAGAAGCCCCAGGACAAAGGGACCGATACAGGGCGCTGCCACAATTCCCATGGCAAGCCCCATAAAAAATGAGCCCGGATATCCGGAACGGGATTGGGTAACCGCCTGCATGAGCCTATACGGCACCCGCAGTTCCCAGAAACCGAACAGGCTGAAGGCAAGGGATGTCAGAAGAGCTGCAATCAGGATCAGAACAACAGGATGCTGGAGCAGGGCTCCCATTATTCCGCCCGTCAAAGCGGCAAATACTCCTATCATTGAATTTGTGACCACGATGCCGCCCACGTAACAGAGACTGTGCCCCATGATCCGGTCTTTTGTGCTCCTGCCCCCGAAATAGGATATGGTAATGGGGATAAGCGGATAAACACAAGGGGTAAGGTTCAGGGCCATTCCGCCGACAAAGATTCCAAGAAGCGTCCAGATCATGGCCCATCCATGCAGAGAGCCAAAAGCACTACCACCGGATGTTTCCGATGCCCGGCCGGTCTGATCCGGGCCGGAATCACGGGCAGGGAAACGGTTCACAGGAAACCCGTTTTTCTCCCATTCCGGGAAACCCAGAGGATCGCGATACACATTTTTAAACCCACGCTTTACAGCCACACGGGCTGCGGAGTCGCTGCGGACTCAGGACAGGCCCGCTCAGTAAAACACAAGGACACGGGTTTTGTCCGGCCCCAGGAATCCTTCAAGGGAGGATGCCTTTTGCCATCGTGAAAACCAGGTGGGTTCCATGGGAAAATTGACCGCATCTTTAATGTGTCCGGTCCGATATTCCCAGTCCTGACGGGTGTCCACGATGAGAGGCGGGTTTGGATCACGGGTATATCTTTCATGGAGTTCCTTTGTCGTAATCAACTGATATCCGCCTGCCCTGGATTCCATCACCACATCCTCCCAGGATGCGGTTTTGGGCGTAACCGCCTGATTGGTAAACCACAAAACCCCGATGGTCAGGCAGACCACGGTCAAGGCCATGATATTTTTTGTTACGATGTTCATATGATTCCTTTAAAAAATGATTTCGCCAAAGCCTATGCAATAGATCATCTAAAAAATCGGCAATATTTACAATCTTTTTATTTTGATTGACAAAAAGAGGGCATCTGTTGATAAACTAAACTATCTTGACCGCATCCGGTTCATACAGGCAAATACCATTTTTATGAGGGCATCATGGCTAAAAACCTTTTTATTACGGCAACAGAGGCAAGAAGCGGCAAATCCGCCATTGCCCTTGGCATAATGGAACTTCTGATCCGGAATGTGGGCAGGGTTGGTTTTTTCCGTCCTTTAATCTATGCGGCCCCGGACGGAAAAAAGATCGACCCGGATATCCATTTATTCTCCACCTATTTCAACCTTAGCATCCCAAAAGAAAAAATGTTTGCCTATACCCTGACCGAAGCCGGCAATCTCATTGGACACGGCAGACAGGATGAACTCTTGGAAGGCATTTTCAATGCATATAGGGAAATTGAAAAAGACCACGACTTTATCTTGTGCGAAGGCATTGAACTTGAAGGCTCCGGCGCTTCCTTTGAATTCGATCTCAATGCACAGATCACGAAAAACCTTGGGTGTCCGGTTCTGCTGGTGGCCAATGCCCACAAAAAAGCCATAGATGATATTGTCCGTTCCATACAGGTTTATCACAAATCTTTTATCAATGAAGGGTGCGATGTCATTGCCACCGTCGTTAACAGGACCCTGCCGGCGGACGGAGAAAAAATCATATCCCTGCTGAAAAAAGAAAGCCCGGACTCCGGGCAATTGATTTATGCCATACCGGATGAAAAAAGCCTAGGAAACCCCACTGTCGGAGAAATTGCACGGATACTGGGTGCGGAAATCCTCTATGGGGAAGATCAGCTCAACCGCCATGTTTACGGCTTTACCGTGGCTGCCATGCAACTGCGCAATTTTTTAAAAAGAATCGAACACGGCATGCTGGTCATCACTCCCGGAGACCGGTCCGATGTGATTGTCGCCTGTCTTTCAGCCATATCCTCCATGTCCATGCCCAATATCTCAGGAATCCTTTTAACCGGCGGCCTGAAACCGGAAGAATCCGTATGCCGGTTGATTGAAGGATATCCCAATATGATACCCATCCTTTCCGTGGCAGGGGACACCTTTCCATCCACCATTCTTGTCAGCAAGGTCCATGCCGGGATTTCTCCGGACAATGAACGTAAAATTACCAAAGCCCTGGAAGTCTTTGACAAGCATATCAATTCCGAAGAACTGGCCGAAAAAATCATCGAAACCCGGACAACGGTGGTAACCCCCAAAATGTTTGAATACGGGCTGCTTCAAAAAGCAAAAGCGAATAAGCAGCACATTGTGTTGCCCGAAGGTGAGGATGAAAGGATTTTATATGCGTCTGAAATCCTTTTGCGAAGGGATGTTGTGGATCTGACCCTCTTGGGAAATGAAGAGCGGATTCGAAAGCAGATTGCCCGGCTAGGGCTGAGGATGGATTCGGCAAAGATCGTGGAAATTCAAAAATCCAAATATTTTGAAAATTATGTTCAAAGCTATTATGATTTGCGAAAGGACAAAGGCATAACCCTGGAAGCGGCCAAAGATTTCATGAGCGATGTCAATTTTTTCGGCACCATGATGGTCAGAAAAGGCGATGCCGACGGAATGGTTTCCGGAGCGGTTCATACCACCCAGGCCACCATCCGGCCCGCCTTTGAAATCATCAAAACCAAACCCGGCTTTTCAGTTGTGTCCAGTGTATTTTTCATGTGCCTTAAAGACAGGGTCCTGGTTTATGGAGACTGCGCCATCAATCCTGACCCCGATGCCGGCCAGCTTGCTGAAATTGCCGTTGCTTCGGCCCAGACTGCAAAAATTTTTGATATCGACCCCAGGGTTGCCATGTTGTCCTATTCTACGGGAGAATCGGGAAAAGGAGAAGATGTGGAAAAGGTTCGCAAGGCTACTCAGATGGCAAGGGAACTGTCTCTTCAAAAGGGGCTGGACATAAAACTGGAGGGGCCCATCCAGTATGATGCAGCCGTTGATCCCACAGTTGCCAGAATAAAAATGCCCCAAAGTGAAGTGGCCGGTAAAGCCACCGTATTCATCTTTCCCGATCTTAATACCGGGAACAATACCTATAAGGCGGTCCAGCGCTCTGCCGGAGCCGTTGCCATCGGCCCGGTTCTTCAAGGCTTGAAAAGACCGGTCAATGATCTGAGTCGCGGCTGCCTTGTTTCAGATGTGGTCAACACCATCGCCATCACCGCCATCCAGGCCCAGGCGGAAAAGAGCACTTTATGAAGATCCTGGTCATTAATACCGGCAGTTCCTCCATCAAATACCAATTGTTTGACATGAAAGATGAAGAAGTTCTGGCAACGGGCATAGCCGAAAAAATCGGTGAAGAATCAGGAAAACTCACCCATAAAATCATGTCAAAGGATGGAACCTATCAAAAAAAGATCATGGAAGGGATCCACATGGATCACCAAATGGGGCTGGAAAAAATCGTTCAGCTCCTTGTCGACCCGGAATACGGCGTCATCAATGACAAGTCTGAAATCACCGCTGTCGGTCACAGGGTGGTTCATGGCGGAGAAGCCTTCCAGGCCCCAAGGATCATCGATGATGCCGTGATCTCGGAAATCCAAAAGAATACTCCTCTCGCCCCATTGCATAACCCGCCAAACCTGACGGGCATCAGGGTCGCTATATCCATTTTCCCGCAATCACCCCAGGTAGCGGTTTTTGACACCGCCTTTCACCAGACCCTTCCGCGATATGCCTATATCTATGCCCTTCCCTATGATTTATATGAAAATCACAGGGTCCGGCGATACGGATTCCACGGGACTTCCCATGCCTATGTGGCTGAAAAAGCCGCAGAATATCTGAAGCGGCCGCTGAGCGAATTGAACCTGATTACCCTGCACTTGGGCAACGGGGCCAGCATGGCTGCCATTAAGAATGGCCAATGCATAGACACATCCATGGGATTAACCCCCCTTGAGGGTCTTGTCATGGGAACACGATCAGGAGATATGGACCCGGCTATTCCTTTTTTTCTTGCCAACCATCTGAACATGACCCTCAATGACATTGACGGGCTTCTCAATAAAGAAAGCGGTTTAAAAGGCCTCTGCGGGGCCAATGATATGCGGGCAGTGCTGGAAAGAGCTGCCAAGGGTGATGACTTGGCCCAACTGGCTCTGGATGTGTATACCTATCGCATCAAAAAATATATCGGGGCCTATATTGCCGTCCTTGGCAGGCTTGACGCCCTCGTCTTCACCGGCGGCATCGGGGAAAACGCCCCGGTCATCCGGGAGCGTTGCTGTGAAGATTTAACCTGCCTGAATATTAAAATTGATACGGGTAAAAACAATTCTTCAACTGACCCGTTAAGACAGATCAGTCCTTCAAACTCGAAAGTCAAGGTTCTGGTGGTTCCCACCAATGAGGAACTGAAAATCGCCAGAGAAACCAAAAAGGTGGTAACAGGAAGCTGATCCGTATTATTTTATCTTGAACCGGCCCACCAGACCATTGAGCCGGACAGCCAGCTCAGCCATGCTGATGGCGCCGGTATTCACCTGTCCTGCCGCTTCGGCAATTTTATTTGCACCCTGATTGACCTCACCGATATCAGAGGCGATCTGATTTGCAACCGAGGAGCTCTCCACCACTGCCGTATTGACTTCAGCAATGCCGGAAGCGGCCTGGGACACATTGGCGGCGATTTCCCTTGTGGCAATGGATTGTTCCTCCACTGTCGTGGCAATGGTCCCCACCAGATTGCTGACCTGGTGAATGACCTCTGAAATTTGCCCGATCTGTCCGGCAGTGCTTTTGCTTGAATCCTGGATCCCGGTAATCTGTTCCCGGATCTGATTTGATGCTTCTGCCGTCTGACGGGCCAGTTCCTTGATTTCATTGGCAACAACGGCAAAACCGCGTCCGGCCTCACCTGCCCTGGCCGCCTCAATGGTGGCGTTGAGGGCCAGAAGATTAACCTGCCCAGAAATGTTGGTAATGGTCTCCACCCCCTTCCCGATCGCCTTTGCCCGCTGTCACC
>CAZWMY010000014.1:0-51249 GCA_964635025.1 uncultured Desulfobacula sp.
TTGTTGAAACGGTTTTTTTCCCCAAACCCTATGCCCTTTTCTGCCATATGCTGGATTATGGAAAACCCTATCTGCTTTTTGGCAAACTCGACGTGAACTGGGGCGCTCTGACCCTGACCGTTGAAAAAACCCAGCCCATTCAGTTCTTGGCAGAACCGGCTCCGGCTTTTCAACGCCCCATTATTTGTTTCAACTCGTAGCTGCTCACCTCTCGCATGGTCTCGGAAGGATCGCGGGGGTTGGTGCCCTCGAAATGGGTCCAGTTGTAGCCTTTGCCTTCGTAATATTGATCGGTGACGCGGTCGTGGAGGCCATGGCTGTCCGATTGATATACCTTTCCGCCTTCCAGATCAGATACCCAATAACTGTTGCCCCGTCGGTAATCGTCCCACTTGGAGTCGGCAAAATCCTTGCGGGCCTGGCGGGTTTCCCATTCGGCCTGTTGCTGTTCACGGGCCTTGGCGTTTTCATGCATCATGGCCATTGTTTTGTCGTGGAGCTCGCGGGCCCTTTTCAAACCGTCCTGAATGTACTTGCGCGCATACTGGTCGTTGATAGCGAAAGAGGCAGCGATCTTTTCCAGCATGGGGACATAGCGGTAAAGGTCTTTCTCGGGGGCCCAACTGCCCGCAAGGAGACAATTCCATAGGCCCATCGGCGAAGGAGGAGTGTTGATCACCTTGAAAAAACCTTGGCAATCCGCCCCCTTGTTCGAGGTCCAGGTGGCCATAACGTCCTGCGCCTCACAGGATTGCCCTATCTGACGAAGGCATTCCCGGCCGGTAGCGGGATCGGCTTGAGCTTCCCGGATTTTTATATTCCTATGCCCAAAGCCGGAAAGAATGACCTGCAGCGCCTGGGATGGAGAGATGTAAGGCTGGGCGATGACTCCTTGCAGCACCGAGGCACCTCTCAATATCGGGTTTCCGGCAAAGGCGGTAAAAACAAATCCCTGACTGCCGTCGGCAGCGCCTGCGATGACTTTACCCCCGCCAGCCATGAAATTCCAGTCGTCGGGGGCTTTCATCGTAAGGCTGCCATCTTGGGCATAGCGGTCTTTCAGGGGAGAAGTCACATACTGCGGCTGGAAGACCGGGGCTTTCTCGAGCCCTTTACCAGTTGACTTGGCAATGGCGAAGCTCGCCATGATGTTTAACAGAACTGGCCGCTGCCGAACAATGACAGATTCCAGAGCATGATAACCTTGAACAACAAGGGTCTCGGGAGAGGCTTCGAAATAAAAGGTCCCCAGAACCGGGCCCTGAGGCGATGGGTAGCGCAGTGAGGCAGTGGCTTGAGAAGAATCGGGGGAGCGGTAGACCGCACTCCAGATACCCTCAACACCAAGGCGCTTCAGGCACTGGCTAAAGGTCCTTAGGGCCAGCAAGGCGTCGGTCCGGCCTTCTTGGTTATGGTCCCAGAAGAAATCCACCGCTGCGCTGGCATCTGCTGCCAGCACCCGGACATGCTGGCTTTTAGGGCCGAGTTCCTCCTGGACTTTCCAGTCGGCCGGCTTGTAAAGGGCGTAGTTTTTGTTTGGTGCCTCATAGGGTTTCAGCGTCGGTTTAGACTCCCCCATGCAGGTTCCGGCCAGAGCCGGGACCTGCATGAAAATCAAATTGCAGGCTAATATTACGGTGTGAATAGACATGACACCTCCAGGATGAAAAACGGCTGATGCTCCTCCAGAAAAATGGAAACAGGGTTAAGCCACATTTTTCAGGTTGTACTATTCCTGCTCACTGTGAGCAGATACTTTCCAGCCATTGGCTGAATGTTTCCTCCTTTGGTTATAATAAATCTCGATATATTTAAAGAGAATTCTTTCAGCCTCTTCAAAATTATTTAAATGAATATTTTTTCTTGACAAAGTGAGCGCTTACTCATATTTTGAGTGAGCACTCACTAACCATTATGAGGTAAAGATGAAAAATACCAAAGATCTGTTGCTCCAGGCAGCGGCAAAGCTGATGCGAGAGGCGGGCTACGCCGGAATGACAACGGCTGCTGTTGCCAAGCTGGCCCAGGTGTCGGAGGGAACCATATACCGATATTTTCCCAGCAAGGAAGCCCTGGCTGAGTCGGTTTTTGCCGATACCTGGAATCTTTTTATCCAGTACATGGAGGCCCATCTGCCCTCCCGGGAGATGCCTGTTGACCGTCTTGAAGCCTTTTTTCCGGTCACGATAGCGGCACTTGATGCCCTGATGCCCAAATACGGTGATCTTTCCAGACAGGAGCATCTGTATTTTGCTTCCAAACATTCCGGATGCGCATCCCTGCCTCCCGGCTGCCGGGACTATGTGGCCCTGCTGGAAGAAGCCATCCGGCTGGCCAGGGATGCGGGCCGAGTGAGAAAGGAAATTGATCCGGCGATAGCAGCTGCGTTTTTCTTTTTCGGCGCCGGGGACCTTATGGATCTATACGGCGATGTCCACTGCGTTGACCGCACCGGACCCCGTATCCCTGAAAATATCCAGGAACAGCTGAATCTCATTATGCGGGGGGCCCTTTATGGAGAAAAATAGAATGAACGGATTGTTTTTTGTCTTGGCACTATCTCTTGTCTTCAGCGGATGTGAAAAATCTGCACCCGTCGAAACGGTGGCACCTCCCTTGGTCAGGGTTTATGCCACGGCGCAGGCTGTCGAAGAAATGATGGAATTTCGGGGCAGCGTGGAGGCCGCCCACCGGGTGCGATTGGGCTTCAAGCAGGGCGGGGTGATTTCCGAACTCCAGGCAGACGTGGGCCGGCGAATTTCCAAAGGGCAAGTGGTGGGGCGCCTGGACCAGGTGGATACTAGGGCTGCAGTCCGATCGGCCCAGGCCGGCTTTGACAAGGCCCAGCGGGATCTGGAGCGGGCTGAGCGGCTGCTGGATACAGGGGCTGCCACGGTCAAGTCCAGGGATGATGCCAGGTCTCAATTTGATGCAGCCGAGGCTGCCCTGACCCAAGCGCGTGAAGCCCTGGCAAGAACCGAACTGCATTCGCCAGTGGATGGAACCGTATTTGCGCGTCTTGCCGAACCAGGTGAAACCGTGGGCCCCGGGATACCGGTCTTGATCATTGATGGAACCGAGAACCTGATCATCCGGGCAGGGGTTACCGAAAAGGAACTCTCAAAGCTCAAACAAGGCCAGAAGGCCTATCTTCAGTCTGCGGACAAGGTCTTGTTTACCGGGAGGATCACCAGTATAGCCAAAACCCCCAATGCCAATGATGGGCTCTTTTCAGTGGAAGTGACACCGGACAAGTCTAAAAATTTTATCCTGGTACCCGGTGCCCTGATCACCATGAAATTCAAAACCGGCACCGATGACCCCACGGCCATCCGCATCCCCCTGGATGCCCTGGTCCACCGCCGTGACCAGGATTTTGTGTTCGTGATTCAAAACAGCTCTGCCGAGACGAGCGTAAGCCTCCAGCCGGTTACGGTATCAAGCATCTCAGGTAAAGAGGTCATCATCAGGGAAGGGCTGACCGGCAAAGAGCATATTGTTGCCGAGGGCGCCTATTTTCTTCAGGACAAACAGATTGTCCGGATTCTGGAGTAATTCATGAAAAAAAACATCCAATTGCCCGGAGAAGAACTGTCTTTCAAGGATCTTTCCTTTTTTGCCATCCGGCGCTGGCGCCTTGTTTTTATCGGCAGCATCGGTCTGATCTTTCTGAGCATGCTCGCCTGGATTTTTATCCCCCGCCAGGAAGAGCCAAGAATTGAAGTTCCCGGCATGACCATTTCCATAGTTTATCCGGGCGCAGGTCCCGAAGATATCGAACTTCAGGTGGTGAAACCCATCGAAGAAATTCTCTATGAGCTGCCGGATCTGGAATGGCTCGAAGCAAGGGCTGTTCAGAACCGGGCAGCATTTGACATGCGGTTTGCCTCCCATGTCGATATCGATGTCATGGTGGAAAAGGCAAGGGGCAAAATCATGAGCAAAAAAAGCGATCTGCCTCCTGAAGTAAAAGATCCGGTGGTTGTAAACTGGAGCACGTCCCGGGTTCCCCAGATGGTGGTCGCTCTGACGGGTATGGCTTCGGACAGGGCGCTCAGCGATGAGGCCCGGCGTCTGAAATCCGTCCTTGTCTCTTTGCCCGGGGTTGCCGGGGTGGATCTGCGCGGAGAGCACAAAACCGCCATCCGGGTCCGGCTGGACCCTGTCCGTCTGGCTTCCCACCAGGTAACAGCCGATGAGGTGGTCAGACAGCTCCGGCTGTCCAATATCCGGATCCCGGGCGGTACGTTTGATGTCGGACCCTTGAATGTGCTTCTCCAGATCAAGCATGAGGCTGCCAATGCGGCTGATGTGGAAAAAATCCCGCTTTCTGCCACGGTTGACCGGAACGGTGCCAGGCGGACCTTAAGCCTTGGCGATGTGGCCGAGGTCCGGGACGCCACATTGACGGCAGCGGAACGGTTTGCATATGGTGATTCACCGGCAGTGGGGCTGTCGGTCCGGTTCCGGGGCGGGGAGGATGCCGTGACCGTGGGCGATGCTGTCCGAAAAAGCCTCTCCCAGTTCGGCAAGACCCTGCCTCAGAACATCCGGATTGCCATCTGCCAGGATCAGCCGGAATGGATCCGCACATCGGTCAAAGGGTTTATCCACAGCTTGCTGGAAGGCATGATTCTCGTGATGCTGATTATCACCCTGGGCATGGGATGGCGTGCAGCCCTGGTGGTTTCCGGCGTCATTCCAATTGCCGTCGGCACCACAGTGCTGGGATTGTTTATTTTGGGTTTCAGCCTTGATACCATCACTATCGGCGGTCTAATTGTGGCCCTGGGACTTTTGGTGGATGATGCCGTCGTGGTCACCGAAAGCATCCAGATTATGCGGGACAAGGGACTCTCCTTTCTTCGGGCTGCTGTTTTTGGGACAGCCCGGGTCTTTTGGGCCAACAACGGCACCACAGCCGTTGCAGTGGCCTCTTTTTTGCCGCTTTTTGCCATGGGCGGTGATATCGGGATCTATATCAAAGGAATGCCCACGGCAGTGATCTTTGCCCTGGGCACCTCCCTCCTGGTGGCCCAGCTTTTCACCCCCTGGATCGCGACATTTCTGATCAAAAAACCGTCAAGCGCTCCGGACATTCCGGATGAAACGCCATATGACCGGCGCGAAGACCGAAGCACCGGCCATGCCCAGGAGCGGAACCCGGCCCTGCTGATGCTGCGAAAGGCCTATACGGGCCTGATTCCCATGGTGGTCCGCTGGCCGAAAACCGTGGTCCTTATCTTTATTCTGCTTCTGGCAGCTTCCCTGTCTCTTTTCAGCGTCATTGGGGTACAGTTTTTTCCAAAGGCTGACAAAGGAATTCTTTTTGTCTCGCTGGAGCTGCCCAAGGGAGCAAGGCTGGATCTGGTATCGGAAAAATATCTGGCCGCAACCGCCCTGATCCGGAAAGACTTGTCCGTTTCCGATGTCTCCGCCGTACTGGGCGGTGTCTATCCGGCCATCTTCAGTTCACGCGACGGCCACAGCAAAGGAAACAACACGGCCGATATTATGGTCCGTCTCAAACCCCATGCTGATTCGGTGCATACGGCCACGCGGCTGCGACAGGCCTTTTCAGACCTCGTGGGAGTCAAGGTGACGGTGGAGGAACTTTCTTACGGCCCTCCGGTATCCCACCCGATTTTTGTCCGGATCATGGGCGATGATCATGTAAAATTAAGGGAGATTGCAGAAGAGGCCAAGGCTCAGCTCCAGAAAATTCCGGGAGTGATCAATATTTCGGACAGCCTGAGCGAGAGCCTGCCCATGGCCGGTGTGCATCTGGATGCAGATCAGGCCCTGCGCTACGGGGTAACGCCGGCCCAGGTCGGCCAGACCCTGAGATGGCTTTACGGCGAGGATAAAATTACGGAATTTCGTGTGGACCAGGATCTGGTGGAAGTGGTTCTGGACCGCACTCCAGAGCCCCTGCGGCCCTTTGAGGCCCTGAACGAAACCCCCATCCCTTCGGTGGGAGATGCTTCTGTCCCCCTAAAGGAAGTCGGCCGGGCAGAACTTAGCTTCGGCTTTGCAAAACTCAGCCGCAGAAATACCCAGCGGGTGGTGGAGGTCTGGGCCGATGTAAGTGGCCATACCCTCAGCTCAGATGTTCTGGCCAAATTTGATCCCTGGCTGCGGTCCCGCCAATGGGAGCAAGGATACGGGTTCAGCTACGGCGGTGAGGCAGAGGAAACCGCTAAGAGCTTCCAAAAGCTCGGGATTGCAGCCATCGGCGCACTGATTTTGGTATTCCTTCTTCTTTTGCTCATGTTTGACAACCTCATGCTCAGTTCTCTCGTCATCCTGGCCGTGCCCTTTGCCCTGATCGGCGCCCTGCCCGGGCTGGCCCTGACCGGCAATGCCTTTGGGTTCATGGCCTTTTTGGGGCTCATCGCCCTCATCGGGGTATATGTCAACCATAAAATCTATTTTGTGGACCGGATGCTGGAGCTTTTGCGAAGGGGCGAAAGCCTTACCGATGCCATCCTTCATGCCGGCCAGGACCGGCTGAGGCCGGTTGTGCTGACCGCCCTCACCGCAGTCCTGGGCCTGCTCCCCTTGACCCTGACCGGCAGTGTCATGTGGAACAGTTTCGGATGGGTGAATATTTTTGGCCTGATCACTTCCATCCCGCTTTCTTTGGTGTTGCTGCCGGCATTGATTATTGTTTTCTTCAGGCCCCCAAACAGGAGGTGACCGGGTTGGGCCCGGGTCATAACCGGCTCATTGATCTGTGCCATTCAGTTCTTGACAGAACAGGCCAGGGACGGTAGACAATACGCTTAAAACCCGCCCAATTTGAGGAAATGACATGAACGATACCAGAATCCTGTTTGTAGATCATCATGAAGACATACTGGCCCGGCTTGAACTCCTGCTCCAGGAAGAAACCTTTCAGAAAACCTTTGTCAAAAACGCCAAGGATGCCCTGCATGTCCTGTCCACCCAGGATGTCCATGTCATTGTCTGCGACCTCATGATCGACAACATGGACGGCCTCACGTTGTTGCAGCTGATCAGAAAACAGTTTCCCCATATTATCCGGCTGGCCTTTTGCGAAGAAAAAAATCTCATTAAAATCATTCACTGCATCAATAATACCGATATTTTCAGATATATTGAAAAGCCCATCCAAAAGGAATCCCTGATCAAAACCCTGCATGACGCCGTGGCCCAGTTTTTTTTGAACCGGGACAAATCCCAGCTCATCCTCCAGCTTTCCCAGAAAAACGAAGAGCTGAAATATCTGGCCATGCATGACGATTTGACCGGGCTTTACAATATCCGGTTTCTGTATCAGGATTTAAACAACCGGATAAAAGACCCGGCCCATAATTTTTCAGTCATTTTCATGGACATGGACAATTTTAAAAAAGTCGTGGATGCCCATGGCCATTTGAACGGCAGCCAGGCCTTGAAAGAGGTGGCCGCCACCATAAGGGCCGCCATCCGTGAACCGGCCTACGGTGTTGCCTATGGCGGAGATGAATTTGTGATCATCCTGCCGGACTTTGATAAACAGATGGCCATGGAGACCTCAAAAAAAATCCAGGCTCTCATGGCCCAAACTGCATATCTTGCCGATAAGGGCCTTGCCGTGGAGCTTAAGGCCAGCTACGGCATATCCACTTTTCCGGAAGATGCCGATGACCTGCCAAAACTCCTGGCCAAGGCTGACGCCCTCATGTTTGAAGTTAAAACCAAGGGCAAAAACGCCATCGGCATTTAATCCATTTTTATTTTATACAAAATTGTTATTACTCTAAAATATCCTTTAATAGAGGCATTCTAATGATATATTTATCACTTTTTTGTCTGATAAAGATTTTAATAAAATTACAAATTTGGATTTTAAAAATTTTATAATAAATTTTTTTCTGATTTTATTATTGCTATAATTAAAATTTATTATAAATTTTCAAGATGTTATAAGATAATCCCTTTAAAATATCTTTTCGGCATGTGTCTTGCTATCACAGGTTCAGACATAAACCTTTTAAATAGCAAAGGACTTTTACCATGCTAATCAAAAACTTATTTTTCCTCATTGCCTCAATATTTTCAACCGCGGTTCCGGCGCTTGCTGCAGACGGAGCCATTGATACCGGCGATACAGCCTGGGTGACCATGTCAACGGCCCTTGTCATGATGATGACCCCGGCGGGTCTGGCCCTGTTCTATGGAGGCATGTCCCGGTACAAAAACATCCTGAACACCTTTGCCATGACTCTCGTGGCCTACTGCCTGGCCAGCATTGTCTGGATGGGCTGGGGATATTCCCTGGCTTTTGGAGAAAGCGAAAGTCTACTTATTGGCAGTTTAAGCCACCTCTTTTTAAACGGTATTGATGTAAAATCCATGACGGGAACCATTCCCACACTCCTTTTTGTATTGTTCCAGATGACCTTTGCCTGTATCAGCGTAGCCCTGATCCTTGGTGCGGTGGTGGACCGGATGAAATTTTCCTCCTGGATCGTGTTCACCATTCTCTGGGTCACCTTTGTCTATTCGCCGGTCTGCAACTGGGCCTGGGGCGGGGGCTGGATGTCAAAAATTGGAGCCCTTGATTTTGCCGGTGGGAATGTGGTCCATATCAATGCCGGTATCAGCGGTCTTGTCCTGACCCTGATTCTTGGAAAACGCCAGGGATATGGAAAAGAACCCATGATCCCTTCAAGTGTTGCCTTTACAGCGCTGGGTGCAGGCCTTTTATGGTTCGGATGGTTCGGGTTCAATGCCGGAAGCGCACTGGCGGCAAACGGGATCGCAGCATCCGCCTTCATGGTCACCAATACGGCAGCAGCCATCAGCGGTCTTGCCTGGCTTTTCATCGAATGGAAATACAGCAGAAAACCCACCCTTCTCGGGCTTGCATCCGGCGCCATTGCCGGGCTTGTGGGCATTACCCCGGCTGCAGGATTTGTCACATTAACAGGGGCCCTGGCAATTGGGGCTGTGTCCGGCATCATCGGCTTTTTCGGAGTCGCAGTGATCAAACGCAAGATCGGATATGATGATTCTCTCGATGCCTTTGGGATCCATGGCCTCTGCGGTATGTGGGGAGCAATTGCCACCGGGCTTTTTGCTGCACCTTCGGTCACCGAAGGCTCAGCAGGGCTGTTTTACGGGAACCCCGGACAGGTCTGGATTCAATTTTTATCCATCATCGGCACCATTGCCTTCAGCGCAGCCGGAACCTTCGTTCTTGTCTTTGTGACCAAATTCATCACCCACGGCATCCGTGTGGAAAAAGACGATGAGCTGGCAGGGCTGGATAATGCCCTCCATGGTGAACGCGCCTTTGAGATAGAATAACAAACCTAAAAAAATTTAGCTTTCCCCTGATTGATTTTCCCTGAAATATTGCCTATACAGATCAGGAGAAATCAATCAGGCCGGTAAGCGGCCACCAGGTTTTTCATATGTGGCAATGGCCAAGCCTGTAGAAGGGGATCTAAACAAACGTGCGGGTATTACATCATCTTTTTGAAAAAAACCGAAAATGGGCTAAAAGCATTGAAGCGCTTGATCCTGATTTCTTTTTGAAATTGTCGTCTCAGCAATCGCCCGATTATTTATGGATCGGGTGCTCCGACAGCCGGGTGCCTGCAAATCAGATTGTAGGACTTCTGCCCGGAGAACTTTTTGTTCACCGCAACGTGGCCAATGTGGTCGTTCATACGGATTTGAACTGCTTATCCACCATCCAGTTTGCCGTAGATGTGTTAAAAGTGAAGCATATCATTGTCTGCGGGCATTATGGTTGCGGCGGCGTGCGCGCCGCCCTTCGAGGCGACCGGCTGGGATTGATCGATAACTGGCTGGATCATATTCAGGATGTCCGGCAAAAACATGAAAAACACCTCATCAAAATAATTGAAGAAGATCAAAAATGGGATCTTCTGTGTGAATTGAACGTCATCGAACAGGTCATGAATGTCTGCCGGACCACTATTGTCCGGGATTCCTGGGGGCGAGGCCAGGAATTGGCCATCCATGGCTGGATATATAAAGTACAGGATGGATTGCTGCGGGATTTAAATATTTGCATCACCCGGCCGGATGAGATATCTGAAGCCTATCAATCTGCACTCCTAAAGGTAAGATAATAAAAAACATGAATAAATCATTGTATATTTAAGCTGATCAGGAAAAACTCCGGTATGATACGCGAACTTACCATAGATGACTATGACGGCATTATTGAGCTGTTTAAAGCCACGCCAGGGCTTACATTCCGGGAGGCGGATTCCAGGGAAGCAACACAAAGATACCTGGAGCGCAATCCATCCTTAAGTTTTGTAGCTGAGGAAGGATCTGAAATTATCGGTTGTATTTTAGGGGGGCATGATGGCCGTAGAGGATATCTTCAACATCTGGTTGTCAGACCTGAACACAGGAACAAAGGTATCGGAGAGGCATTGGCTACAAAATGCACAGACGCATTGAAAGAAATCGGAATCTCAAAAGCCCATATCTTTGTTTTTAAGACCAACACCATCGGCAATTCTTTCTGGGCAGGCAAGGGGTGGCAATTCCGGGATGACGTCAATATGTACTCCCATAATTCGAGCAGTAATGAAAATGCATGATTCTTTAAAAAGGCCGCATGCAATACACATAATTCTTAATTTATCGATAAGGATATCGGAATGGAAAAAAAATCGGTTAATTTTCTAAGGGGAGTCCCGGCGCAGGATGCTTTGGAAAAAATTATGCCTGCTATCGCAAAAGGGTATGAAACCGCTGTGCTCAAATACGGGGCGGACGTGCTTCAATATGGGCATTTTACCGGGTTTAAGCCTTTAAGGGAGACCATCGGAAATCTCCATCACGTGGACCCGAACCGGGTGGTGGCCGGCAACGGCGGACTTGAAGTCATTTCCCTGTTTTTTAAATCCCTTCCCAAAGAAAGCCTGATCCTGGTGGAAGAGGCCTCCTATGACCGGGTCCTTCTTGATGCCATGCGCTATGGGCACAAGCTTGCCGGTGTTCCGTTGACCCCTGACGGTATTGACCTTGACCGGTTTAAAGACACGGTCAAAAAAATGAGGCCAAAGGCTTTTTACGGGATTCCGTTTCACCAGAACCCTACAGGCATCACCTATACAAGGGATAATCGAACGGCGGTGGAGAAAATCTGCCGGGAAAATGATGTATTTTGTCTCTGGGATGTATGCTATCAGATTCTCCGATATGACGGAAATATAAATGACACGGCGGAGATTTCAGAGTGGGGGCCTGTGATTGCAAGCTCATTTACCAAGACCATCACTCCGGGAACCAAATGCGGGTATATCATTGTTCCGGAAGATTATGTGAGTCATTTCACACAGGTCATCGCCAATACAAGGATCAACCCCAATCTGCCCACCCAAGCCTTTATTGCAGATTTTATCCGGTCCGGGCAGTATGATGAATATCTCCAGTATCTGACCCGGCTTTACCAGCCAAGAATGGATGCATTGAATCATGCGCTCAAAACCCATTTTCCCGGCACATTTTCTTATGATATCACCGGTGGTTTTTTTGCCGTGCTGACCTTCCCCAATATTTTAAAGGAAAACGAAACCGCTTTTATCGAATCTGCCAAAAACAACGGGGTCAGCATTGCTTCGGCCTGGGATGCGGTGGCACCGGACGTTAAGGACAGCCTGCAAAAAAAGGGGCTCTTTATCCGTCTGACTTTTCCGGCCATTGATCCGGAAAGTATTGAATGGGGAATTTTAAAACTTAAAGAAACCGCTGATTCATTCAGATAATAATGGATTGGTTTGTAATTTATCAGGGTCTCTCGGGTCTGCAACGGCCATGGCGGATCTCTTCAATCAGATCGGCAAGAGTTTCAACCGGATTATCAAAGACAGTATAAGCCCGGCCGACTTTACCGGGGCCATGGCAATCGCTGCCGCCAATCCGGGGTATATGGATAACCCCGGCCTTTTTATCAGCTTTTTCATTCCATTCCGGCAGGTTGCCGCCGTTCATGGCCTCGACTGCATCAAACAGGGATGGGTCAAAGGCAAAATCCGCCATGGACTCCACAGGTCGGAAGGGATGGGCCGGGACACAGATGCCCCCGCTCCTCCTGACCGAAACCACAACCTGCCGTGTATCAAGCTGAAAAATCCGCCCCCAGATGTTCCAGGCGTCGTCAGTAAGCCCATAGGCCAGCATGTGACCGAGGGTTGTGGATATTTCGACCCCGCGAAAGACTTTAAATCCCTCTGGTATTTTTATCTCATCAATGGATTTTGACGCTTCAACACTGAAATGGTCTGTGATACAGATACCGTCAAGTCCTTTTTGAACAGCTTCAAGGATCAGTTGCTCAGGTTCGAAATCATTATCAAGGGAATATTTTGTGTGGCAGTGAAGATCGATTTTCATACCAATGGCTGACTCATTCCTTGGTCTTTTTCTGTTTTAATTCAATATACCAGTCATCTTTTCCATAGATCTCATCCATGCAGTGGGGACAGAGGCTGTGGCTGAACAAGGCGGTGGAATGCCGCTCAAAATAGCTTTCCAGCTGGTTCCAATACCCTTTGTCATCCCTGATTTTTTTGCAGCTTGAACAGATGGGAATCAGCCCGCCAAGGGTTTTTACATCCTTAATCGCCTTGTTGAGTTCTTTTATCAGCCCTTCTCTTTCGAATTCAGCTTCCTTTCGTTCGGTGATATCTTTGTGTGTTCCGGTGCGACGGATCGGATTTCCGTTTTCATCCCATTCGGAAACCTTTCCCCTGCTGTGAATCCAACGATATTTTCCATCCTTTGTCCTTAGCCGGAATTCAATGGACCAGCTTTTTTTCTTGCGGATGTGATCATCCACAAAGGCTACGGCTTTTTCCCTGTCATCCGGGTGCAAAAGATTTTTCCAGGTTTCCCGGCTGGGCGGCATTTCATAGGGGTCATAGCCCAGCATGGTATAATACCGGGGGCTGAAATAGACCTCCTTTTTTTTCAGGTCAAAATCAAAAATACCGTCGTTCACTGCGTCAATGGCGAGCCGCAGTCTTTCTTCCGAGGCTTTCATTCGTGAAAGCTCATTTTTCAATTCCTGAATATGAAATTCAAGATCTTCATATGTGGGTTTCGGATCCATAATCATTTTCCAAAAAACAGGTCTGATGCTTTATTTATCATTATGCAGTATTGCCTCTGAAACTGCATCAGCAGACGGGACCCCCGTCAATACCATGGCCTGTTCAAGTTCCGTCCTGATCTTATCGATATAGAGTTCCACGCCTTTTTGAAGGCCTCCCACGGCAGCAACACTGAAAGGACGTCCTATCATAACAGCATCTGCGCCCAGTGCCAAGAGTTTTAATACATCCCCGCCGGTTCTGACCCCGCCGTCGGCAAGAACGGTGATCTTTCCCTTGACTGCCGCACTGATTTTCGGCAGCACGGTGGCTGCCCCGGGCGTATCTTCCAGAACCCGGCCGCCATGATTGGATACCACAACGGCATCGGCTCCGGCATCAACGGCCAGCTTTGCATCATCAACCGTCATCACGCCTTTTAATATGAATTTTGCCGGAACCTGTTTGATGATCTGCGCCAATTTTTCAACGGTTTTGGGCGTAACCGGCCGCCCCATTTTCTTTAAGGTGATGAGCCCTGCCGCATCAATATCCATGCCCATGATGCCGGCATCGCTCTGCCCGACCTTTTCAAGCTTTTCATAGAGTTCCTTATCCGCCCAGGGTTTGATAAACGGGATGCCGTGCCCTTCTGCCTCTTTGATGATGCCGAGTCCTGTCTCATGGATAAAATCCGGCACTCCGTCTCCTGTGCATCCGATGAGTCCTTTTGCCTTGCATCCAAAAATAATGGCCCGGATATAGTCTTCCTCGGAAACAAGCCCGCCCATGTTAAAGGATACCCCGCCGATGGGTGCGGCCATCACCGGCATGGATAGCATTTTCCCAAGGATGGAAACCGACGTAACCGGTTCGGCCACATCATGGATCAGCCGCATATTAAACCGGATCTCTTTTAAAGCACTAACATTGGCTTTGAATGAGGATGCTGTCCCAAGCCCGCCCATTCCAGGCACTTCACCAGCACAGGCATAACCGTCACAAACCTTACAGACCCGGCAATAGCCTTTCATCATTTTTTTTGCATTCTCGTAAATCTCTTTCATCTTTTTTTGTCTTTCTTTTATTTCATCAAATTTATAAATCAAATGGAATCGGCGATTTCCTCGGCTTCGCTGATGCAGTACATCAGATGCCGCGGCGACTTTGCATCACCAATGAGATGGAATTTTGCTTTTGATTTTTTTTCAAGTTCTTTTGCATCCCGGATAGGGCTTTGCTTTTCAGAGATCACCACCGCATCAAACCCGGTCAGGGTGGTCTCTTCTCCATTGGCCTTGAATATGGCCCCATCATCGGTGAACTGCCGGATGGATACATTTTTGTACAGCAGGACCTTTTCTTTTTTCAGGCGTTCTCTTAAATAATACCGGTCATTGCTGGACATTTCTTCGGCAAAGCTCTTTTTCCGGTTCAGCACCACCACCTTTTTCCCCTGGTCGGCCAGAAAATCCGCCGTGATCAGCCCTGTCATCCCGCCACCAAGGACAATAACATTTTTACCAATTTCTTCTTTGCCGCCCATGACATCCACATTGGTGAGCAGATTCATTTTTGTCTGGAAAAGCCCTTTGATCACCGGCATATCCGGCATGGAGCCGGTGGCAAGAATGACCTGACCGGGTTGAATCTCATGGATCAGGTCCAAGGAAAGTTCGGTATTATAGCGAATTTCAACACCCAGATCATCCAGTTCTTTTCTGAAGAAATTCAGAATATCGTCCAGCTCCCCGCGGCCGGGCGCTTTGGCAGCCAGGGATAAGAGCCCGCCGGAGCCTTCTTTTTTATCACAGACCACTACTTTATGACCTTTCAAGGCAAACTGCCTTGCCGCGGCCAGACCGGCAGGACCGGCACCGGCAACCAGAATGGTCTGAATCTGAGTGGGAAGTTTTTCATCTTTTAATTTATATTCTCTTCCCACACCCGGATTCACCACACAAGACCCCGGCTCCTTGGCCAGTACGGCATGGATACACCCAAGACAACACCCGATGCAGGGGCGGATCTTATCGAATTCTCCCTTTCTTGCTTTTTCAGGATAATAGGGGTCGGCCAGAAAAGATCGTCCAAAGGCTACCATATCGGCCTTGCCTTCAGCGATGATGGATTCGGCATGTTCCGGATATTTGATCCGGCCCACGGTAATGACGGGAATCCCTACATGCTTTTTGACTTCTTCGGCCAGGTGAACAAAACACCCGTGGGGGGTGTACATGGAAGGGATGGTCAATTCTGTGGACCCGTAAACCCCGCCGGACACATGAAGATAGGCAATGCCTGCTTTTTCCAGCAAGGGGGCAAGCCTTACCGTGTCTTTGAGCTCCCAGCCGTTTTCAATATAATCGTTTCCATTGATGCGGATACCGATGGGAAAATCCTTTCCGGTTTTTTCTTGAATATTCTCGATGATTTCAAACAAAAACCGGGACCGGTTTTCAAAGGACCCACCATAAACATCCGTCCGGATATTGGAATTGGGCGCCAGAAACTGGTTGATAAGATAACCGTGGGCTCCGTGCAATTCAACAAAATCAAACCCGGATTCCTGGCATCGCTTGGCGGAATCGCCAAAACAGGATGCCAGCTCCTTAATCTCGGCGATTTCAAGAGCTCTCACCTCCCCTTTTACCACCGCCGGTGCCGGAATGGCGGAAGGGGCTACTTTTTGAGGCAGATAAGACTGGCGGCCGCCGTGCATGAGCTGGACCCCGAAAAGAACGTCATGGGCTTTGACCCTTTGAACCATGTCTTTTAAGGCCGGGATGCAGGAATCATTGTACATCTGGGGCAGATCCGGCAGCTCCTGGCCGCCGGGATGGACGCTTCCGCCGCCCACCAGCATCATGCCGGTGCCTCCTTTTGCCCGTTCCACAAAATATTCCACAAGCGGGTCTGTAACACAGCAGTTTTCATCCACACCAAAATTGATGCTCATGGCAGACATCAAAAGCCGGTTCTTCGATGTCAAACGGCCGATCCGTATCGGGCTGAAAAGGTTTGAAAGCATGCGATTGCATTCCTTTTGAAGATTTTATGGATTCACGAATAAATTCAAGGCGACAGTATAAACGGATTCTTCTTCCGGGCACAAGATATTTTATAAAAAATTCTAAGGCCTCTGGCCATTATTTCCCGGACAGGTCATCCAGAACAGTTTTTATCAATTCTTCAAAATCCGATATGGCTTTTATATTCCTTCTAAAAGAGCGGCCCGAAAACGCCTTAAAATATTTTGCACAGATCTGTCTTTGGCCTGTTGTGAACGCTGTGGAAAACCCTTTCTTTTGGCCTGTCTTTTTTTCCTGCTCTTCTGTAATGTCTCTTCGGCCATGGGGCCGGTGAATCATATGGGAATAGTATATCAGGGCCCGGTCCATCAGGATATACAGAAACTGGGGGTTCTTCGCAGGCCCGAGCCTGAGCTTGTCACCGCCAAGCCGGATTCCTCCGGGCATGTTTTTCGCCATCTTTTTCCCGCTGAACAAGGCCGAGCCTGCCCCCAGAACCCCTCCGATGACCGTAAAAAGACCAAGTGTATGGCCAAGTGCGGCGGTATCAATCATGGCCCCGACGGTTCCACCCACAACAGCCCCGGCTGCAGCAAGCTGCTCGGTTGTCAGACCTAAAAGCTCCCAGGTCTGTTTTGAAAACAGATCATGGCTCAGGATGGAATAGTCTGACAGACGATACTCAAATAACCGGTGTTTGAACAGGGACCGGATTTTTTTAAACATCCGGTCTTCAAATTCCTTGATTTGGGTCTGGTATTTTTCATTAAGCTTTTCTTTCAGAGCACCAAGGTCACACTCCGGTGTTACCGGCTCTGAAAGAGAAAATGTAAGGCTTTGTTCAATGGCCCTGCAAATGGCACTGCAGGCAAGAAGATTTCTTTTCTCCCAATCTTTTTGAAAGGCATCAATGACCTCCGTGAGGTTTGCCTCCCATTCCTGGTCAATGGCTTTAAGACTTTCCAGCATTTTTATGCGTTCCATGAAACCGGCTGTATTGGAATTAAAAATGCGAATGGAATTAAAATGCTTTCGAAACTCGTTTCTCCAGTCTGCGGTATAATCTTTTTCATCGGTCTTGGAATTGATGACGGCCATCCTGGGGCGGCCGGTCAGTCTTAAGATCTCCATCTCCGCCACATCGTCATCCCGGACCGGGCGGGACCCGTCCACCACATAAATAATGCCTGCACCACCCGCCACGGGCTTTAAGAGTTCACATTCATCCACATAAAAGGGGTCATTTTTAAATGCCTCAATAAAGCTGGCCAGAATCTGCTCCGGGTTTCCCTCATATTTCCTGAACCAGGCCAGGGCCTGTTTCGGGACCTGGAACCCGGGGGTATCCACAAACCGGATGATCTCTTTTTCATCGATCTTCACGGTATACACGGTTGATTTGACGGTTTCCCCGGGTATCCGGCTGACCCTGATGCTGTCGTCTTCGGTCAGGGTGGAGACCACAGAGGATTTGCCTTCATTGGGGTGGCCCAGTACAGCAAACTCGGGTATGGTCAGGGGTTGAGGAAATTGGTCCATTTATTTCAGCCTCACAAGTTTTATGCCTGGGTCTTGAAGCTTGAATACTGCTTTTTTCCAGATGTCAAAATCCGCATCAGTTTCATCCACGCAAAGGTTTTCTTGCTCTGCATCTCCGGTCAAAAGCACCCATAAAAGCCCTTTTTCCGGCATGGCGGATTTCAGCTTCCCGATATAATAAAGCAGACCCCTGATGGGCGGCTGCCAGGCTTCATGGACCAGAACAACCTTATCCGTGCCGTTTTTTTCAATCCTGTCGAAAATCTTTTTATCCTGATCCGGGTCAAGACGGGTCTGGATTGTTTCTTTGACATCCAAAAAAAGGATGTTTTTAATCGCCTGAACGATTTTGCCCATGGCCTCATCTGAATAGACTGCCCCCGGAACCAGAATAAAGGCTTCATGGGAAGCCGGCTCTAAATCAGAGGGCTGCCGGGGCTGTCCATTGTCCTCAGGGGTTGACTTCCGCCCAATGAACTGATCCGGCACAGCCTTTTCATCACCGGATGGTGCCGTATCTATGTCCAGAACCGGGGATTTCATCCGGATCAGCAATTGCCGGAAAACCGGCCGGTTAAAGCCAAAATCAAGGAGAACCCGGTTCCGGACCATGATCCCGGCAATCATCAAAACCGCTCTGGGGAGAACCGCATAAAAAAGAATGCCCATACACAAAAACGGCCACCAGGAAATCAGATCCTGTGTGGCCAAAACCGAAATCCCATCTTTTAAGATGATCCTGGACCCTTCGATCTGCTCAAGGCTCGGATGGGCAAGTGCCTTCGGCATAAACCAGGACCAGGGAAGCGCCATCAGGGATACAAGCTGATGGATTTTTACGCTGGTGGTCATGAGGGTGGACTGCCACCCAAAGGCCATATCACTGACGATGACCCTGAAAAAGGTGCCCGCAAGGGTACTGGCTGTAAAAGAAAAAGAGAATACCGAAGTCAGTATGAAAAACGGCCAGAAAAAAAGTTCGCCGTATTCCCGGTTTTTCATCCGGATCAGGACGGATGTGTATTCCAGGGTATCAACCCCTTTTTTTAATGCATGCCAATCTGTTTTTTTCAAGAGTTCCGGCAGCAGGTTAAAAAACAGGGAAGACAAAAGCGTATTTATAACGGAATCTTTAAAAACACCTTTTTCCGATCCTATCATTAAATGTCTTTTGATCAGAAGAAAAACCGTGATCGTGATGAGAACCACCTGAAGGACAATGAAAAGAGAAATAAAAAGCGCCACATTGACGGGCCTTGTGCCATGGTAGGCAAGAAATGACCAGGAAAGCGACAGGCCGGTGATGCTGCCAAAAAAAACCAGGGCATAGACCATGAATGAATAAAGTGAGGAAAACACCCTTCCCGGCAAAAGACTCAATTCCTGCCGTCTTGCCTCAAGCCATGACAATAAAAATGCTTCATCGGTCGTGCTGGCGTTTTTGCTTTGTTCAAATATTTTTTTGTCCTTTTCCTCCCGCTGCCTGATATCGGCATCCGTTGACAAGGCTTCGTCCAGACCGACCAGATAATCCAGATCTATTATGTCTTCCAGTTTAATGTTCATGGCTTGTTTTTAACAGATCACGGCGTTTTTAACAATTGCTCTTGAAAACTCGTCCAGAAGTTTTGATTTCAGATTCCAGCGATGCCAGTAAAGATTGACTTTGACAGGACAGGCCGGGGCTATCTCCATAAGCCTCCCGGACCTGATCATCTCAAGTCCCTGGAGGTCAGGAACCATGCCGTAGGCAAGCCCGTCCGCGACCATCTGGAAAAATTTCTCAGAAGAGGGGACATAATGGATGGGAATGTTTTTGATGGATTTTTTAAAATACATCTTAAAAAACAAATCGTGAAGATCATCCTTCCGGTTGAAAATCACGGCAGGGGCGGGATAGATGCTTTTCTCATCCAGGCCTTCTTTAAAATAGATGCTGATAAACGCCTTTGTTGCCAAAAGCCTGTATGTCATAGCACCGATAAATATCACACTGCATCCTTGAACCGGTATTTCCGAAGAACTGATGCAGCCTGAAACTTCCCCGTTTTTAAGGAATTTATGGGTTTCATCCTGATCATCCACTTTTAGATCCAGAAGGATACGGTGCTCTTTTAAAAATTCTCCAACCGCCGGGAAAAACCAGGTGGCAAGGCTGTCTGCGTTGATACCCAGGGGAAAAATCTGAAACTTTTTTTCCTTTTCTTTTCCCATGACTTTCTCAATATCAGTTTCAAGACTTTTAACCTGCATATAATGCTTTATCAGCCGGTTTGCATCCCGTGTGGCCTTTGGCGGCGCTGTCCGGGTCAACAGGACCTGCCCGATCTGGTCTTCCAGCTGCCTGATCCGCTGGGAAACGGCAGACTGGGTGATATTCAGCTTTTGCGCTGCCTTGTCAAATCCTTTTTCATGAATGACCGAGGCCAGGGCCTCTAAAAGCTTATAATCAAACATAGGATAGGGTCAAAACACCGGTTATGAAAAAAACATGCGACCTGAACCGTCTCATGACTTGATGTCCGGATTCCGGATCTTTCTGTAATAACCGTCAGCCTGATAAATGGGTGCAAGAGGGTTATGGCCCGTTACCCGGTCCTTCACCGCTAGGACTGTTGTGGGGATATCCGTGGCCTTTAAAAACATGGTGTCATGACCCACGCAAAGGCCAAGCAGAATATTAAAATCCACTTGTTCATGATTCAGGGCCTTTGCCTGGAAGATGGGGTTGCACATGGCCTCGCTCGTTCCCCTGTATACTTTCTCATGATCTTTTATGCCGATGATTTCTTTCGGGGTATTTCCTGCCTTGCAGCAGATGGAAACCACTTCAAACCCGTATCCTTTAAAAATTTCCGCAACAGTTTGCGCTTCCTTGGAAAGCCCCAGGCAAAAAGCGAGACCCAGCCGTTTATACCCCATCTTGAGGGCAAATTCACAGGTTTCCACTATCCGTGTTTTGGAAGGCTGCATGACATAGGGCTGCTGATCCCGGTTGGCATAGCATTCTGCTTCCTGAAGCGAAGCTTTGTAGGCAAATTCTTTGAGCCCTTCAGCCTCATAGGCCTTATTGGCCTCTGCCAGTACTTTTTTTCGCGTCAGGGTGGGGCAGCCCTTGGGACCGCATCCCTGTTCTGAAAAACAAATCTTATCCTGCCTTTCCAGGTCGCAGGATGCACAGGAGGGAAATATTTTCTTTTTTTTATCCGTCATTTTTTCTCCAAAAATTATGTTCGAAAACACCTCCTTAAATTTGTATGCGAACTTGGCCCAACCGTCAAGAAAGGATTTATGATGTCCAGTCCATTTCCTGGATGGAAGAGACCAATCCATCTTCATTTAATGCGATCCCGGATTTTTTTACTCTTGCCTGAAGATCATTGTTCTCTTTCCGAAGATCAAACGGGGTTTCCGCAGAAGCAAGATAGATAGCGCCGATACCGGCATCGCTGATTTTTTTAAGCTGTATGTCTCCTTTTTCATCGCTTCCCCAAAAAGAAAGGTCATCAAAGATTTTATCATTTTCATCGATCCACAAATTGTGATCCTGATCATATTTGCTTAATTCCAGGAACCCGTCACCCGTGGACGGGCCGAACAATTCGCCACCGTCATTGATCATGCCGTCCTTATTGATGTCCAGGGCCAGAAACCCGCTGCCCTGACCCGGTGCCAAAATGTCTTCTTTTTTTCCATCCAGGTTCAGGTCAAGAGAGACTTTTGCTTCAGAAAGCTTTGGCGCTGTGGTGCCCAGATGAATGACCAAAGGATCCACCAGCACATATCCTTTTTCCACATAAGCAAATTGATCTTCCCTGAAAAATTCCCGTGCCATATCCATTTTAAAAGAAAAATCCATGGTTTTCCCATCAGTTGTAACCACTTTCCCATTGGCAAAAAAATCAGTATTCTCGGCTTCATGGTGGGTATAGGTATACTCTTCCCGGTATTCACATTCCACAAGGGTTCCAAGACGCGGCGAAAACAGATTGAAATTTATCTTGTCAAAACCGTTAAGCGATAGACTTCCCCTGCTCATCCCTCCGGCATTGAATCTTTTCAGAATCTCATTGAGGATCTGTCTCAGCTTTTCAAGTTCTTCCTGGAATTGTTCACAAAGATTTTTTCCAGCCTGGATTCCGGAAAATAACAAAGCAGAAGAGTTGCCATTTGAACTATCATCCGGCGGTTCTATGAGACCGCCTTGATCAACCCTTTCAATTTTTTCACCTAACAGGTCTGTGAATTTTATCTGTTTCTCAACAGATATTTCATCTTTTTGAAAATAGACCCGTTTTGAAAACAGGTCTACCTTCGATGCACCAATCTTCATAATCGGCCCCTTATTGTATTTTCGGCTTCCTCATCATCCTGAGTCAGGGCCGATATAAAATAATCCGGTGCTCTTCCTAAGCGACCGGCAGTGAAACGGCTAATTGTGGTTTGATCAAAGGATCAAGCAATTTTTATACCTTATACATATGTTGCTGATATGACTTGCAAAGCTGAAAAATAGAAATTTTTCAACACTGCCCATGGGAAAAAAATGCCTGGGAAATTTTTCAGAAGGGTTCCATGTGTGTCCAATACCTATCCGGAACATCGGGGATTCCGCTGGAAAGACAGGGATCTGTGTTTTAATGCAATGAATAAAACCAGGCTAACCGGAAACCAGGTGAGACACATATCCGTTGACCGGAGATGTTTTTACCGATTCGGGGGAACCGGTCTGGGTGATTCTGCCATGTTCGTAGATGATGATGGTCTCTGAGACGGCGGTGGCCTCCTCAAAATCATGGGTTACGAGGATGGCGGGGATATGGAAATTTTCTTTCACCTCTTTTAAAAATTCCCTCATTTCAAGGCGAAGGGGGCGGTCCAGCGCTGAAAAAGGTTCATCCAGCAGCAGCATTCCGGGCCTTCGGATAAGGGCTCTGGCAAAGGCCACCCGCTGTTTCTGACCCCCGGATATTTCAAAGGGGAACCGCTTCTCAAGCCCGGCAAGCTTGAATGATTGGATCATGTCTTCAGCCCGCGCAAGCTTTTCTTTTCCCGGCAAGCCAGGAGCCCCATAGAGAATGTTTTCCATCACCGTCATATGGGGGAAAAGGGCCAGATCCTGAAAAACAAAGCCGAATAATCTGTTTTGGAGTTGCTGTCAAAATACAGGGTATCGTTGAGGCGGATAATCCCGGTATCCGGTTTTATCAGACCTGCAATCAATTGGAGGGTCATGGTTTTTCCTGCACCGGAAAACCCGAAAAGGGCGGCGGATTCATTATCGATGCCCCATTCGATATCCAGGGAAAACCCATTGACTTTTTTCTGGAGATTCACGTAAAGGCCCATCAGATCATCTTCTTTGCGTACCGGTTGGCAATATAGAGAAAAAGTCCGGAGATCAGGGTCATGAGAATCACCAGCCCATGGGCCTTGCCCCATTCCCCGCTGCCGGACAGGCTGTAGATGGCAATGGGCATGGTCTCGGTTTTGCCCGGCAGGTTTCCGGCCAGCATGAGGGTGGCCCCGAATTCACCCATGGAACGGGCAAAGGAAAGCACAGCGCCTGCAATGATGCCCCGTTTTGCCAGCGGAAGAATCACCTTTAGTGCGGTGTTGATTTCAGAATGGCCCAGGGTATAGGAGGCGTTGATCAAATTTTTATCAACCGACTCTATTGCCGCCCTTGCCGTTTTTATCATGAGGGGCAGGGACACCACATAGAAGGACAGCACAGCCGCATACCAGGCGAAAATGATGCTCCACCCGGTCCATTGATAGATAAAGCTGCCCAGAAAAGCCCGTTTCTGCCGAAGATGAGGATCAGGTAATACCCCGTAACCGTGGGCGGTAGCACCAGGGGCAGAGTGAAGACCATATCCAGCATCTCCCGCCCTTTAAATTCTTTGCGGGCCAAAAGATAGGCAATGGGGATTCCGGTCGCCACGATCAGAATCGTTGACAAACAGGCCACCTGCAAAGACAGACGCGCGGGAAAAAGGGCGGAGGCTTCCATGGCAATACCTTATTGATTGAATTTAAAACCATATTTTTTCAGGACGGCCCGGCCTTCATCGGACAGGACCAGAGCAATAAAAGCCTTTGCATCCACCTCGTTTTTTGTGCCTTTGACCAGGGCAATCGGGTAAACAACCGGGGCATGGCTTGATTCAGGAGCAGCGACCACGATCTTCACCTCCTTTGACCGGGTAGCGGCGTCGGTGGCATAGACAACACCTGCATCCACTTCGTTTCTTGCAACATAATCCAGCACCTGCCGGACATTTTCCGTGTAGATGAATTTATCCTTTATAGCTGCAAGAATATTATAGAAAATAAATACGTCTTCAGCATAACGCCCGGCCGGAACACTCTTTGGATTTCCCATGGCAATCTTTTTGATCTCTGCTGAATTCAAGCCCTCAAAGGATTTAAGACCCGTCTTTGCTTCGGCCGGAACAACCAGAACCACGCTGTTCAACGCAAAGTCTGCACAGGTACCGGCAATCGTAAGCCCCTGGCTGTCTGCCGCATCCATATCCTTTTTCGCAGCAGAGGCGAAGATATCCACGGGCGCACCTCCGGCAATCTGTTTCAAAAGATCGCCCGAGGCCCCGAAATTAAACACACAGGCGGTTTTGGTGGTGGATTCAAATCGTTTTCCGATTTCCTCAAAGGCGTTTTTAAGACTCATGGCCGCAGATACGGTGATTTCCTTTGAGCCTGCAAAGGCAAAGGAGTTGAGTCCTGTGTAAACTAAAGCAATTAAAAAACAAACAATTCCAATTTTTTTCATGATGTTTTCCTGATGGATTTATTGGAACAGAACCACTTCAATTTGGCGAAGATCTCTTACATGCCGGGAACCGGCAAAATAATCCTGGGTAGAAATCAGATCGATACGGTCCCGGGTGTCATCCAGGGGGCTGCCGTCCCTTTCCGTCAAAACAGCTACGCCCCCGCCGATGGGGGTGTTGAATATTTCCTGCCACGAGAAAACGACCTTGAACCCGTCACCGGCTTTGGCCACCAGAAACATTTTTTTTGTGTCGTTGTGTTCTTCTTTTAGGACATCGGCCTTCTGAATAATTTTTTCAATCAGAACCCCCTTGCAGCTTTTAATGGTGTCTCTGGGCGTGCCTGTACCGCACACAATGAACACATCCCGGAATTCTTCGGTTTCCATGGACCGGATATCCGCCATGGTCAGCATCAGGTTTTTTTTCACCCTTCCGGTCACCTTAAGAACAATATCTTTGGATTCTTTTGTCAATTTTCCCTCCACAATTATAAAATTACCCGCTTTTCCCAAAAGAACAAGCCGGAAACCGGCAGGGTTTGCAGTTCAGGCAAAGACCGCCGTGACTGAGCCTTGCAAGATCCCTTACCCCTGGTTTTTCCCCGGCCATGATCCTTGGCAGGATCAGATCGAAAATAGTGGTCTTGTGATACAGGCCACAGGCCGGAAGCCCCATGATGGCTGTGTTTTTATGGTAACCCAGGAGGAACATGGCTCCTGGCAGCACGGCCGCGGAATAATGGATCTCTTCAAACCCCGAGTCCTCGATCCCTGCCTTTGTCACATCATCCGGGTCCACAGACATGCCGCCGGTGGTAATGATGAGGTCAGTGTCTTTTTTAAGGTATTGTTTAATTTGGCCACTGATCATTTCCCTGTTATCCGGAAGGATGATGGCTTCTTCCAGGGTTGCCCCAAGAGCTGTTGTCTTTTGCTCAACAATGACCCGGAACTTATCCTTGATCAGTCCTTTATAGACCTCGTCTCCGGTGATGATCAGTCTGATTTTCAGGGGATGAAACAGTTTAACGCTGAATATGGGATAATGTTCTTTTGCAAAATTGACGGCAGCATCAAGATCGGCTCGCTGAATTACCAGGGGGATGGCCCGTGTTGCGGCCAGACCCTGGTCTGTCCTGACCGCTGTATTGGTATGAATGGAGCCGCACATCACATCGCGGAACATATTAAAATCTTCCAGTGCCTGGATATTGACCTTGAACAGACCGGGATAGGCAGCCTTGAGTTCCAGTTTGCCTTCGCCGGGTGATCCGGAAAAGGTGACCCCGGGTCCTGAAAGGGCTGCTGCAAGCTCGAAAACAGCATCATCTTCATGCACCTGATCCTCTTTCAGGTCAAGAACATAAAGATGGTTTTTACCCATGCGCATAAGCCTGCATAAATCCCCGGATGTTATTGTATGGCCTTTTTTGAACACCGGACCTTTTGATTTCCCCGGAACAATTTGGGTCATGTCATGGGCAAGGATGGTGCCCACACCTTCTTCAACAGGAATGGTTTTGAAGGGCATAGTTTTGGCGCGTGCCTGCATTTTTTCTTCCTTGTCTGTTTTCTTTTTTTTCTTTATTTTCAATTAGTTGATAATAGGTTCCCAATGCACAGGGCCGGCAGAGAATCTGGTCCTTTTTCATAACTTCCCGCTTATCCCTTACCACCTGCCCGCAATTCTCACAGACCGCTTTGAACCGTGTGGGTCCGGGCATATCCGATGCATTAACCGTCACCCGGACTTCCTGGATGGTAAATAAATCCTCAAGGCTCATTCTTTTATAGGCAAGAAGCTGCTGCTCGGTTTTATCCATAACTTCCGGGGCATATGTTTGGGCCAGATTCCTTGAGGCTTCATTGGACACAATCCTGAAGGCTTTGCCCGTCTCAAGATTGACAAAAGTGGCGGCCATGATGCCGTTGTCAATGAATTTCAGGGACCGCCTGCCCAATCGTGCGCCGGTCACAAAAGAAATCGCATCCGTTGCGCACCGGTCCATTTCCACATACACGATCAATTTTTTGATCTGGGGCAGCGTGTCCGGAGTGTCAAGTTCGATAAGACGGCACCCTTCCATGGCCATGCGAACACCTATAACCTGTCCGGGGCACAGATGGCCGTGGGCTTTTGCCGATCCTTTTAACAGGGTTTCAAAATCTTCCATGAAGTCTTTCCAATGCGCCGTTATTTTCTTAATTGCTGAAATTGACCTTATGTTAAGATTGATATAAGGTCAAGAAAGAATTTTATTAACAATGAGGGTATAAACAATGATCAAATGGATGCTCAACATAAATAAAGGATAAAGATGAAGCTGAAATCCAGTCAGATTCTTGTTGCCGATGACGGCGGCATCATCATGGGAAAGGGCCGAATGATCATTCTTGAATCCATTGACCAGACCCATTCCATCAACCGGACGGCCAAAGAACTGAAAATGTCCTATAAAAGCGTGTGGAGCAAAATCAAATCAACAGAACTGAATTTTGGAAAGCCCGTGGTTCTGGCCGATAAAATAACAGGAACAAAACTTACCGACGACGGCAGGGCCCTGCTTGAAAAATACCGGAAATTGAAAGACCGGTGCATTGAGGCCGACGACATAATTTTCGACGATATTTTTTCAGACCGGGAGTAAGCCCTTTCAGGCGCTGAAAAGCAATCTCAAGGGCAAGATCTCCTTTGGGCCAGATATCAGGCCGCCTCAGGGCCATCAGAAGATAGATATCGGCCGTCCACGGTCCAATCCCTCTGACATTCATCAATTGCGCCTTTGCGTCCCGGTCTTCCAGCCTTCCCAGACCCGGCAAATCGATATCCTTGTCCCTTATTGCGCAGGCCATGGAACGGCAATAGCGCATCTTTTGCCGGCTGAATCCGATCTGTCTTAATTTCTCATCATGAAGCGGTAAAAAAATTTCTTCGCCGGTCGAAGAAAAAAACCGATATGTTTATATTGACATATCGATACAATATAGCTATTAAACTGCTATATTGTAGTTGTGCTTTGAAAAACATAACGTAGGTGAAAGACAATGAGGTATGGTGAAGCCGGATATAATCTGGAAATCGATTTGACAAGAGGGAATATCGAGAGGGTGCAGACCGACCCCAAAGTGATGGAGCAGTTTCTGGGCGGTCTTGGGTCCAGCGTCAAGATCCACTTTGACAGGGTTCCGCCTGAAACCGAGGCATTTGATCCTGAAAATCTTTTGATTTTCAGCAACGGGCTTCTCTGCGGCACGCCCATGTTCAGCGCCAACCGGACCCTTGTCAGCTTTATTTCGCCGCAGACAGGGCTTTTGGCCTACCCCATGATGGGCGGTTTTTTTGCCGCTGAACTGAAATATGCCGGGTATGACAAGGTCATCATGCGCGGCAAATCTGACAAGCTCATTTATATCTTTATCAACAATGACAAGGTGGAATTACGGGACGCCACCCATCTTAAAGGCAAAGGCGCCATTGAAACCCAGGAGCTGATCCGGGAGGAATTGAAAGATCCGCGAATCCAGGTGCCAGCCATACCTCTTTTCGCAAATTAAATGATCCCTTTGCATTGATTGATTCTTTCAACCATGAAAATGGGGGGAATAAAGAGCATCAAAGGGCACCCCAGATTCCTTTGAAAAAATTTCCGGGCGAAAACAGAAACATTCAAAAACAGGCTTCAGTAAAGGATTCGCCGCCTGTTTACAAAGAAATCCTTCCGGTGTTTTTTTAAATTCTTCAAAAATAGAAACTGAATAAGACCAAAAAAGACAGAAAAAAACATCCCAGGAGAAAAAGCCCGGCGAATCGACCGCTCTTGGATCTGTTGTCCGGCATGAAAAGCTCCTATTTGGTATATTTTTCAACCAATTTTTTTAAGGTTTCATACGGCTGAGCCCCCACGATCCTGTCAAGGCCCATTATAAGGGTCGGCACAGCCGTAATACCGGAACTTCGTGAAAGCTCCCAATCCAGATCAACTGCTTCTGAAAACGATCGCTTATCCATCACTGACTCGCCTTCTTTCGGATCAAGCCCGGATCGCCTGATCATAGCCAGCAGGACGTCTTTTTTTGCAATATTTTCGCCATGGGCAAAATAGGTTTTGAATGCTTCCATGTGGAATTGCCGGCCCCGGCCTTTTGTCTCAGCCCACAAGCCCACTTCCTGGGCAAGACGGCTGTTATAGGTCATTTCCCTTACACCCAACTCCAGGCCTAACCCGGCTGCCGTGGATTTGAGCTGTGCCATCATTTGATCCACCTTGACCGGTATCCCTTTTAATTTAAACAGCTCTTCAAGGCTTCTTCCCTCTTCCGGCGTGTCCGGATGCAGGGGAAAGGCCCGCCATTTTATAGTTACAGCAAATTCTTTTTCAAGTTTTTCAATACTCCCGGTAATGAAATAGCAAAACGGTCAGACATAATCTGAAAAAATTTCAAGCTGCTGTGATAAAACCATCTTTTTCTCCTTGTTAAAGAGTGATCGTGCTTTAAAGAGTTCGTCACTGTTTTTGTGCGCTAACAATGCCTGTCACCATCATTAGCATCGATGATACCGGATTAAAATAATTAATTTTACTTTATGCCTGTCTTTTTCTATTTTGCTTTTTTATGAATTAACCGTCAAGTTAAAGGATTTTCATGCTGCTCACTTTTTTAAAGGGGTTTGGAACCGGAAGCGGGCTTATTATTGCCATTGGCGCCCAGAATGCCTTTGTCTTAAGTCAGGGTGTTAAAAAAAGCCATTATATCCTGATCCCCTTGATCTGTTCTATTTGCGATGCCCTTTTGATCTTTCTGGGTGTCAACGGCATGGGCACTATTCTTTCCTCCAGCAGGAGCCTTTCCCTCATCGCCGGGTTCGGCGGTGCAGGTTTTCTTTTGATTTACGGGATTGCATCCTTTAAATCCGTTTTCAAAGGGGAGGCCCTGACCTGCAACCAGGGAGCTTTGACCTCCCCGAAAACAGCAATCCTGACAACCCTTGCCGTTTCTTTGCTCAATCCCCATGTGTATCTTGACACGGTTGTCCTGCTCGGCAGTATAGCAAGCCGCTTTAAAGAGCCGGGAAACCTGATTTTCGGAGCCGGGGCGGTCCTGGCATCGTTTATTTGGTTTTTTTCCCTGAGCCTTGGGGGCAAATTGCTTTCGCCCCTGTTTGCAAGGAAATCCTCCTGGAGAATCCTGAATACCCTTGTGGGAATCACCATGTGGGCCATTGCAGGTTCAATACTGCAAGAGCTGTTGCCATTGTTATCATTTTAAATATCAATAAGCCTTCTTGACTATTTTGAGATGATAATAATTTTATAAGCACAGGCAATGGAAGTAAGCCATGACTTATAAAGTGTTTTATAAAAAAAGAGGTGCGCAATGAAAACCTATCAATGCAAAACATGCGGAAAGATTTCCTCACATAAAAAAGACGTGTGTGACAGCACAAAAAAAATCTCATCCTTTTATGTCTGCGAGAGTTGCAGTACCCAAAGCAGCGTTCCGGAATCCCTCTGCAAACCTACAGAGGTCACCCCGTCCTATTATTGCGGAAAATGCGGTTCATCCGGCGCGGACGAAACAAAACTGTGCGACCCGTTAAAGCTATAGATCAGCAAAGTTTAGAAAAAAAGGAGGGGGTGGAAGAGACCTTCTCCTTTTAAAAAATAGGTAGATAAATACCGAGTTTTTTACAGTTGTTTTTTATTGTGAAATCAGTTAAACAGTGTCTTGCTTAAAAATCGCAAAAGCGCTACACAAAAATTTAAACAGGTTCAGACAATTTAAAACACATGATAAATAAGCTTCTGATTGTTGATGATGAGCCTCATCTGATAAAATCCTTCAAGATTCTTTTTGAAGCAAAAGGTGTGTTTGTTGAAACTGCCTTAAGCGGTCCTGATGCTATTCAGCGGTTTAAAGAAAATCCGGTTAAAATTGTTCTCTGTGATATCCAGATGGATGAAATGAACGGGATTGCCCTCATGCATGCCTTAAAAGCAATTGATCCCTTTGCCCAGATTGTCTTTCTTACAGGGTGCGCTTCGGTTGAAACTGCGGCTGATGCTTTGAAACAAGGGAATGCCTTTGATTATCTACAAAAACCGGTAAAAAATTTTAATGCCCTCTATGAGATCCTTGAGAAAGCCCAGACCCGGTATGATCAATTAAAAAACCAGGTCGACCGGGAAAAAGAAAATGAAAAAGCGTTTGCTGTTTTCAAAAATATTTTTGATACCATGGAAGCCATTGTCTATGTTGCTGATATTAAAACGTATGAACTTTTATATACCAATAAAAAATTCAGGGATGCTTTCGGGTATGGCGACGGACACTCCCTGGAAGAAAAAAAATGCTGGCAGGTGATTCAAAAAGACCAGACCGGCCCCTGCCCTTTCTGCACGAATCAACGGCTTATCCAGGCTGATGGAAGCCCGGCCGACCCCTATGAATGGGAATTTTGCAACACCCGTAACAACCGATGGTACAGCATTGTAGACAAAGCCGTCGAATGGCATGACAAAAGGATTGTCAGGCTTGAAACAGCCTTTGATATCACTGCAAAAAAAGAGCATGAAAAACTCTACCGCCAATTTGAAAAAGCCATAGAAACATCCCGAAAGCTTGAAAGCATTGGAACCCTTGCCGGCGGGGTGGCCCACGATTTCAACAACACCCTGTCAACCATTGTCGGAAATATTAATCTGGCTCAGCTTGGTAGCCTTGACGGCGAAACACAAAAATTTCTGCAAAATGCAGAAGCCGCCGTCATGCAGGCCAAAAAAATTTCTTCAAAACTGATCACCTTTGCAAAAGGCGGAGGCCCTTACAAAACCCGAACCGATATTGTGGAGCTGGTCAGACAGACCCTTAAGACGATGATAGACCCCAAAAAAATTATATACAGCTTTGATTTTGACAAAATTCCAGGCCATTATTTTGCCGATCAGAATCAAGTTAGAATCGCCATCAGCAATATTCTTCAAAACTCCATAGACTCAATGGAAAAAAGCGGCAGCATGGGTATCACCATCCGGTATTTGGAGGAGGAACTGAAGACCCCGCGGATTTGCATCTCCATTTCCGATAACGGTATTGGTATTCCAAAAGAACACATGGATATGATTTTTAATCCGTATTTTACCACCAAACCCATGGGAAACAAAAAAAGTACGGGGCTTGGCCTGAGTATTGCCTGGTCTATTATTGCCCGGCACGGCGGGAATATTCATGTTGAATCCAAAAAAAATCAGGGAACAACCGTTCTTATATTTCTGCCGGTCTTTAATCCTGAACCTGTCGAACCAAGGCTTGAAAAAACGGAAAGCAAAAAGGCCAAGGAGAATCCTTCTTCCGGAGCCCTGAAACAGGTTCTGGTGGCGGATGACGATGAACTGACCCTGGATATTGTTTCCCGGCTTTTAACCCGGTTGGGATATGAAGTGATGACGGCTTCAAGCGGGTCAAAGGCTATCGAGATATGCAAAATGTCGGGGTATGATGGTAAAAAAATAGATATCACACTTCTGGACTACGATATGACAGGGGGCATGAACGGATTTCAAACCCTGGAAGAGATTAAAAAAATCCATCCCAGGATCATCGGAGTGCTTATGACCGGGCATTCGGATCACAGTGAAGCAAAGAAATTTCGTCAGCAAGGTTTTTCCGGGCTGCTTGAAAAACCTTTTTCCATAAACCAGTTAAAGGATCAACTGGAAAGTCTTTAAACATTATTTTTCATACAAAGCACTGCCCGTCCTGAACCTGGATGGTCCTTTCCGAATAGGTTTCCATATCAGGGTTATGGGTGACCACAATCACGGTGCGGCCGTCTTTGTTCAGTGACTGCAAAAGATTCATGATATCCCCGGCTGTTTTTGAATCCAGATTTCCCGTGGGCTCATCTGCCAGGATAATGGGCGGTTTATTTACGATGGCCCTGGCAATGGCCACCCGCTCCTGCTCTCCGCCGGACAACTGATCCGGCAGGCGATGGGCTTTTGCAAAAAGGCCCACCCGGTCAAGGACTTCTTTGGCCATTTGATCCTGGATCTTATTTTTCAGGCCTGTCACGGCCATGGGCAGTTTGACGTTTTCAAGAACAGTGAGATAGGGAATAAGCTGAAAAGACTGGAAGATAAACCCGATATATTCGCTACGAAAATCCGCCCTCTGTTCTGCATTCAGCGCATAAATATCCAGGGAATCCACAAATAACTTGCCTTCCGTCGGATGGTTAAGGGCTCCCATGACGGATAAAAGTGTGCTTTTCCCTGAACCGGACGGGCCCATGATGGTTATAAACTCGGCATCATCAATAAAAAAATCCATATCCCGGATGGCATCAATACAGGAATCTCCGCTTTGATATGTCTTTTTTAATCCGCGAACTTCAATTAAATGGTCAATGCCTTCTGTCATTTTCATCTCTCTTTTTTTATAATGCTCTCAATGCATCGCTCGGGTCCATATTGCCGGCCTTAAAAGCCGGGTAAAGGCTTGCCATAAGGCTTAAGACCACAGCCATCAGGATGGAGACACCCCCGAGGGAAAAATCAACCCCGGTAAAGGCGCCGTCTTTTATCACCAAAGGGATAAGCCCCCAGGCGACAAGGTTTCCAAAAACAAATCCCAAAAGCCCACCGATGATCCCCAAAAGCAGGGCTTCAAAGAGTATAATCTGCATCACATGGCTCTGCCTGAACCCAATGGCCCTGAAAATACCGATTTCCCGCGTCCGCTCATTGACCGATCCCATCATAGTGACAAACACCAGCAATGACCCGATGAGAATCACGATAATGGAAATTCCAAGACTGAAGGATTGAAACATTTCAATGGACTGCATTTTTGACAGGACCGCCTGTTTCATGGCTGTTACTTTAGCCTCAGGGAATTTTTCCGCTATCTGGAGCGTGAGCTCTGAAATGGGACACCCCTGACAAAAAGCCGATATCTCCACCATGGAAATTTTGCCTTCTTTACCCAATAGGTTCTGGGCAGCACCAAGATCGGCAATAAGGGCATTGTCCTCTGAAGCACCGGTGGGATTGAGGACAGCCGTCACAATAAAGGGTTTTCCGGAAACAAGGATGCTATCCCCGGCTTTGAATCCGAATTGCGCTGCCGCCTCAGAACCCAGCATCACTTCGTTTTCTTTTTTGGGAAAAACCCCGTCACTTTTATGCCACCAGGTCTTTAAGGCGATTTCTTCTTCAAACAAAACTCCCATGAGCAGCACTTTTTTTTCGTTTACAGTGACAGGCCCTAGAATTTTAGGAGCCACAATGGAAATATTCTTGCTGTTTTTGATGGTCTTAATATCTGCCAGCTTTGCCTCATCCAGTTCCCGGACACTGTAGTTCACACCTCCCACATCAATGCCGCCATAGCTGAGGGCCAGGTTTTCACTCTTGGGCACCATAACGATATTGGCGCCGAACTGATTGAGTTTTTGTTCGATATCCTTTGTCATGCTGTCCGTCATGGATAAAAGGGTAACCACGGTTGAAATACCGATGACAAGCCCCAGGATAAGAAACAGCATCCGGCCCTTCCGGCGGCTGATATTGCCAAAGGAGATATTATGGAGTTTCACCGGCTTCCTCCTCTTTTTTCAGGGTAGTCCTGTGCTGATTGTGGTTGACCTCGTTGAGCAGAATTGCTTCAAGGTCCTGCCGGGCAAAAATATCCGTAAGAACGGAAAGTTTCACTTTGCGGCGATCATAGGTCACCACAAGACGGGTGCTGTGTTTATCCCGGACCACTTCTTTTACACCTTCTACAGAAGCAAGCGCTGAGACGGCGTTTTCAGGCCAGAACGAGCCGGATTCCAGTTTAAAGATGGCATCGTCCAGGTTCCGGGTGGTCATATAGGATGCCGCCCGCGGGATCGTTACCGCACCCAGTCCTGCAAGGATGAAAAGAGAAACAGCCATGACCAGGGCTCCAAACCTGACCCCCCTTTTTTTGATGCCAAGGACCTTTTCTCTTTTTTCCCGGTATTTTTCCGGATCATAGGCCATCGCTGCTTCCTTATTTTTTATATTTACAATACCAGGCATTGGCATTGATTTCCTGCATGGAAATCACAAGGTTCTCCCCATTGATGGTCCGGGTCAGGGGAGCCGGGTTGCAACCACCCTTGACCTCATTGATCCGGCCCGTGGCAAAGTGCATGCCGCAATTGCCGCACACCATGGAATCTCCATCCTGAGTATACCCTTTTCCTGCTTTGTAACACACATCACAGGCATCAACCGCTGCCCGGATAACCCCATCTGCACTCTGAACCAGGAAAAAATCCACCAAGATCCCGTCATCGGCCTTGACCTTGAAATAATGGGCCTTGCCGTCATTGACGCTTTTTATGGGAATTATCACATTCCCGTCTTTCGGGGTCAGGGTTGTAAATTTATTCCCAAAAATCGCAAAGGCATTGGAACCTGAAAAAAAACAAATCAAAACCACACCTATTCCCATAATGATTTTATATGACGATCTCATTTTATCCCCTTTTAATGATTATTCTTCCGTGGGCTGCGAGATTTTTGGAATCACGCAGCAGGAACCAGCGGGCTGCAATTTTAAACCGGACGATTTTTTGTTTTCGCCTTTATTATCCGCATTTGTGCTTGTGTTGCAGCACCCTCCCTTGCCTGGGCCGGCGCCTGCTCTTTTTTGATCCAGGTATGCAAAGGATTCTTTTTCCAAAACGGGTTCAACTGTTTCAACCGTACCCGGATATCCGACCTGGGTAAGCTTTTGAGATATCTCTTCAACGGTTAAGGGCTCTGTAAAATCAACAGCAATGAGTTTTCTTAACAGATTCATCCCCATTCCGGAATACCCTTTCAGCGGTAAAAGACCCTCACTGATGGTGTTATAACACCCGCCGCAGGACAAGGTGTCTATTTTGATAACAGCCCTCTGGAGCGTTCCGGAACCTGTTTTCTCAGCCGTCACCTGCCCGGCCGAAAATATGAGGGACAGCCCGGCTGCCCCCATTATTAGATATTTTATGAATTTCACAATTTCCTCCTGTTGCACGTTTAAAAAAACAATTTCCACCTTCCAGTACAATCAAGACCCGTGCCAGGGGGCTGAAACAGGAACAATGAAATTTCAATAGGCTGAATTCATGAAAAAAATATTAAATGCGGGCAAGAAACCCGATCCAGGAAAAACAATTGATTCTGGAGACTATTCTACATCCTTTTGCAGAATAGTCTCCATTTTTACATTCCGTATTTTTCAAGACGATATAAAAGAACGTGCCTTGGAATTTTCAATAACCTGGCAGCCTCTGACCGGTTCTGGTTAGCCTTTTCAAGAGCTTTTAAAATATAGGCTCTTTCAATATCTTCAAGCGCGATCCCTTCATCCGGAATTTCAGGGGAAAGGATCGAAACAGATGACTTTTCCACCAAAAGATGAAGGTCTTTCGGCTCAATCCGGCTCTTTTTTCGCAAAATAATACAGCGCTCGACAATATTCTGGATTTCCCGGATATTCCCCGGCCATGGATAGGTTTTCATTACTTCCAGGGCCTCTTTTGAAAAATAAACATCAGCCGGTGCATCAAATTTTTTTAAAAAATGGGTGACAAGGGCAGGAATATCTTCTTTTCTCTCTCTCAAAGGCGGGATAAACAAAGGAATGACGCTCAGCCTGTAAAACAGGTCTTCTCTGAATTCCCCCGAGGCAATGTTTTTTTTCAGATCCAGGTTGGTGGCCGCAATAATCCTGATATCAACTCTTTTTGATCTGTCAGACCCCACCGGCTGCACTTCTTTTTCCTGGATCGCCCGCAAGAGCTTGACCTGGACATCGGTGGAAAGCTCTCCGATTTCATCCAAAAACAATGTCCCGCCGGAAGCCGTTGAAAAATGCCCTTTCCTGTCCTTTACAGCACCGGTAAAAGATCCTTTGACATGTCCGAAAAGCTCGCTTTCGATGAGCCCTTTGGGAATGGCCGCACAATTGACCGCCACCATGGGCCCGTTGTTCCTGGGGCTGTTCTGGTGAATCAGCCTTGCCAGCACTTCCTTGCCCGTGCCGGATTCGCCGGAAATAAGCACCGTGGCCTCGCTGTTGGCTGCCCTCGATGCCGTATCCAGGAGTTCCTTCATGGCCGTGCTGGCAGACACAATTCCTTCTGTTCCGGTCAAATGGTTGATTTCATTGACCAGGAGCCTGGTTTTGGTGTGCAGTTCTTTCAGCTCCAATGCTTTTTTGCAGGATAAAATCAGGGTATCCCGGTCAAAGGGCTTGGTGATAAAATTAAAAGCGCCTTTGTGCATGGCCTGAACCGCCATTTCAATGGAGCCAAAGGCCGTCATGACGATCACCGGTGTGTCCGGGGCCTCCTTTTTAATCCTGTCAAGCAGTTCAAGTCCGTTCATATCCCCGAGTTTCACATCCGTCACCACCAAATCCGGGGCATGGGCTCTAAACTGCTGCAAGCCTTCCCTGCCGGATGCGGCCGTCACAACCTGAAACCCTTTTGCTGCCAGATTGTATTCCGTAACCCGTCTTAAACTCTGATCATCATCAATCAGTAAAATCGTATCAGACATGTTTAATTCCTTCATCATCAGAACCTGCATTTTCAGGCAGAAAAATTGAAAAAAGGGCTCCGCCAAGCACTGATGTCCCGATTTCTATTTTTCCGCCCTGGCTTTCAATGACCCGTTTTGAAATGGAAAGGCCAAGACCTGTTCCGCCTTCTTTAAACGTGACAAAGGACTGAAAGATGCCTTCTGCTTTGGCGGCATCGATTCCCGGCCCGTCATCTGAAATTTTTATGAGCCGGGCTTTTTCGTTTTGCTCCACCTCAACCAAAATCCTGCCGTTTTTTTCAACCGCATCCACAGCATTAAGAATAATATTCATGAGAACCTGGATCAGGGCGGCCTCATCAGTTGAAAAATCATCTTCTGCTTTGGCCTGAACAGTGACGGTTATGGATTTTTCTTCGAACCTTGCTGCAAGAAGGGAAACCACATGGCGGATAATCTTTGCAATTGATTCCTGTTTGCCTTGGCTCTCCTGCCTGCGGCCCCGGCAATAGCTTAAGACATCTTCCACAGAATGGTCCAGTCTTGAGATCTCCGAGCGCATGATATTAATAAATTCATGTTTTGGATGGCCTGCCGGCAATTCATCGGCCAGGATTTCCGCCGCACCCTTGATGGAAGCCAGGGGGTTTTTCAGTTCGTGAGCCAGGGATGCGGACACATGACCCAGCATGGAGAGCTTTTGACTTTCACCCAGCTGTTTTTCCGCCTCCACCAGCCTTGATGCCTGGTTGTGCAGCCGTTGGTAGGAAGCGGCCAGTTTCTCGGACAGGGCCTTGTATTTTTCCCTTAACCGGTTTTCCCGGTTTGAAATCAGCCCGATCACAATCCCGGCAGCAAGATAAAACACAATCTCCGATAATTCACTGTAATACGCTTCAGGCCCCCTTGCCCAGAACAAAAAAAGATGGGGCACAAAGGCAAGACAGGAGACGATTGCAAGGCTTACCCCTCCCCATAACCCGAAAAAAACAGCACCCACGGCAATGGGAAAATAGCTGAGCCTTCTGTAAGTATCATGATAAAAAATCATATGTCCGGGTGTCAGGGTATGAAGAAGGCCAATGGTCGCCACTGATGCCAGGAGAAGAACAAACACGAATAATTTTGTTTTTGGTTTCATAAATGTGCCCATGATATCGGATTTGATTTTTCAAATCAAATTTTTAAATTAAAACCGTCAAAACTTCTGGAATAAAAAACCAAAGGCTGATAAATAGGAAAACACAAAATGATATCAACCCTCAAAGGAGGACGATTATGAAGTTTATGAGAACTGTTTTAATCCTGATTTTTTTAATTCTTCCGGCATTTTCCCTTTCTTCGGCAATGGCGGACGACTATACCGAAACCATTGACGTATTTTTAAAATCCAATGCCGTAAAACCGTTTTTTAACGAGGCCTATGGATATGCCGTATTCCCCACAGTGGGGAAAGGCGGAATTATTGTGGGCGGCGCCTATGGTGCGGGCCGGGTTTACAAACAGGGAGATATTGCTGGTACTGCCACCATGTTTAAAGTCAATATCGGGTTTCAACTGGGAGGACAAGCTTACCGAGAAATCATTTTCTTTCAGGACAAACGCGCCTACGACGAGTTCACAAGCGAAGGGTTTGAATTTGACGGCTCACTTTCTGCCGTTGTTCTGACGCTTGGGGCCGAGGCCCAGGCCGGCACCCGGGGAACCACGGCAGGTGCAAGCTTAGGCCCTGATACCGGAACCCAGGCAGCAACCAGCTACACAAAAGGAATGGCAGTCTTTGTTCACACCATCGGCGGACTTATGTATGAAGTATCCATCGGCGGACAAAGATTCTCATTTTCACCCATAAACTGATCTGTTATTTTATCGCCCCTGACCATCCATTCTTTCAGGATAAGGGGCGATTCTTTTTTAGGACCATTAGCCATCCATCAAACACAAATCATACAATTTAAGGAAAAGCTCCTGACCTGGTACCGCCTGAATCATCGAAAACTGCCCTGGCGGGAAACCTGCAACCCTTATTACATCTGGATATCCGAGGTCATGCTCCAGCAGACCCAGGTAAAAACCGTAATACCCTATTTTCTGAATTTCATCATTCGGTTCCCGACCCTTCAGGATTTTGCACAGGCTGATCTTGAAATGGTCCTGAAAATATGGGAAGGCCTTGGATATTATGCGAGAGCCAGAAATTTCCACAAGGCAGCCGGTATTGTAACAAAGGATATGAATGGAATTATTCCGGATGATTTTAAGACTTTTATCGCACTTCCCGGCGCAGGAGAGTATATCTGCGCCGCTGTTCAGAGCATTGCCTTTGGCCATGCGTTTGCCGTTGTAGACGGCAATGTCAAAAGGGTTCTTGCAAGACTCCATTGTATTGATACGCCTGTCAATACACCCGGTTCCCATAAAAAATTTAAGGTGCTTGCCGACCTTCATCTAGATAAAAAAGACCCCGGCACCTTTAACCAGGCCATGATGGAGCTGGGGGCCCTGATCTGCTCTCCTAAAAACCCGGGATGCAAATCCTGCCCGGTTTCTGAATTCTGCAAAGCAGATATCTCGGGGATGGTTGATAAATATCCTGCCCGTGTTCAGTCCCGCAAAACCCCGACATTTCATATTGCTGCCGGGATTGTCCAAAAAAAAGATCAGCTTTTGATTACAAGAAGAAAATTGGATGGCCTTTTGGGCGGGCTATGGGAATTTCCCGGCGGAAAAGTTGAAAAAGGCGAAGACGCATCCTCTGCCTGCATACGTGAGATAAAAGAGGAAACCGGCATCATCGTCGGGATACACTCTCACCTGACCACCATCCATCATGCCTATACTCATTTTAAAATCAAAATGGATATTTTTTATTGCCGCTATATTTCCGGCAGAGTCCGTTTAAAAGGCCCCATGGACCATAAATGGATCAGTCTGTCGGATATTGGTCGGTTTGCCTTCCCCAAAGCCAATTTGAAATTTATTCCCCTGATAAAAAAATTTTGACTCAAACATATTGATTTGGAATAAAAAACAATAAGTTTTAGTCATAGGTTCAAAGGTTTGAATTTAAAAATTAAGAAAGGCGATTGAATTGATCCATAACCTGATTAATATATGCAGTGGAGGCAGAGTCAGGAAATGGTTACATGATATTCATAAAAAACACTTCAAAGGATGAGTTTAAACAGCTTACTTATCCGCATATGAAGTTAATGTATAATGTGGCATTAAGATACTGCGGCAATGCATTTGATGCTGAAGATATCGTCCAGGAAACATATTTGATGGCCTTTAAGAGTTTTCATCAATTAAGGGAAAAATCAAAATGCAAACCTTGGCTCCTGAAAATATTGAGAAACAATTTTTTGAAAAGTTATCATAAGCAAAAAAGCATGCAAAAACTTAATGAAACAGATTATATCGACTTTCTGGAAACCGGCATGTCTGCTGAAGATGCCGATAATCAGCTTTTTTCAGCTGCCGGCAAGCAGACGGTTCAGCATGCCATGGACCAGTTGCCGGTAAAATACAAAGAAGTCCTGACCTTGTACTATCTTGACGAGATGCTGTACAAAGATATTGCCGATTCTCTGGATATCCCCATCGGAACGGTCATGTCCCGGCTGACACGGGCCAGGGAAGGACTCAAAACCACATTATTAAAACAAATGAATACAAAAAAAAAGACCCCCATGGCCCTGAACTTAAAAAAACCACTGATACCCGCATAAACACATGAATTGTAACGAATTTCAACACTGGCTCACGACACGGGATGTTTTCTCCAATGAAACCCCTGACGCTCTTTTTCACATTAAAACCTGTCATGCCTGCAAAAGTTTATATATGATGGATACCGGCCTTGAAAAAGATATACAAACCGGCTTTGTTCAAGAGGAAGTCCCAAAGAATCTTGTGGACCGGATTGATATGGCTCTTGATCAGGCAAAGTCACCGATCCGGCTGAATAAACCCGGTATTGCAGCCATTACGGCCGGGGTCGTCCTGATGGTGATCTTTTCACTTTTTATGGTTTCACCCGCCAAACCCTTCCGGTATCAGAATCTTCAGCAATTGAGCGAAAATGCCGTGCAAAACCATCTGAAAGCCAATACAGCCATGTCCTTTACAGCGGATAAAACCCAGGAGGCTCTGGTGATGCTGAGAAAAGAGCTTGGCTTTAACGTGATCATTCCTGATTTGTCTAAAAAGGGATATACCCTTATCGGAGGAAGGGCCTGCTTTCTTGACACATGCAGAATCGCCTATCTTTTTTATAAAAAAGCCGACAAAACCTCGTCTCTTTTTATCCTTGATGATGACCATCTTGATTTTGAAATGCCTGACGGCATGAACTTCAGTCAAGACATAAGAGAACACCATGCAGACATCTGGAAAGAAAACGGACAGGTGTATGCCATGGTCTCTTCTTCTTAAGCTTTCAATTTGATTTAATTGTTCAATCAGGTTAGAATCCGTTCATATGTGATTCCTTTTTTCATTTGTTCGTTTCCGGTCAGATACTAGACCTTAAAAAAAAGGAGAAAACATTATGACCGAGCGCAAAAGAATTTACCTTCTGATGGTGATTATGACCATATCCTCGCTCATCATCACCGGGATAACCATAGCCATACTGTATCATACTGCTTTTGAAGCACAGAAAGCCCGGCTTATCGTCAGTGCAAAGGCAAGAGCTCGTCTGGTGGAAGCCTCTGCACGGTTTAATGAAATTCATAATACGGATTATCCGGGCGGAGCCTATGCGGCCACCCTGAGCCAGATAACCGATGCCTATCAGCATTTCCAGGGCTTCGGAAAAACAGGTGAACTGACCCTTGCTAAAAAAGAGGGGGGCCATATAATCTTTCTTTTGAGCCACCGGCATGAAGGCCTTGCAAAACTCAATCCCATTCCCTTTGATTCCAATCTGGCGGAACCCATGCGCCGGGCCTTATCGGGAGAATCAGGCGCCATGCTCGGACCCGACTATGCCGGCAGAATCGTTCTTGCTGCCTATGAGCCGGTTGCGGTTCTGGATCTAGGGCTTGTAACAAAAATCGATCTGGACGAAGTTCGTGAACCGTTTATAAAAGCCGGCCTGATTACTTTCGGATTTGCCGTTCTCATCATTTTGATCAGTGCAAAGCTGTTTACCCATATTACAGGCAGTATCATCAAAACGCTTGAAGATCGCTCTATTGAATTGGAAAAGGAAATCACACAGCGCAGGCAGGCGGAAGAAGAAATCCGGCTGCTTAATGATAAGCTTACACAGCGCCTGGTTGACCGCACCTCTCAGCTCACCGCTGTTCAAGAACGATATTCCGTCTTTTTTGACCTTATCCCTGAAATCGCCTTTGTCACTACACTCCATGAAGGCCGCATTATCGAAATCAATGAATCCTTTAAGCGGAATACAGGTTTTTCAAGAGATGAAGTCATCGGGAAAACGACTTTTGACCTGAATGTATGGAAAAATTATGAAGAGATGGAAAAGATGCTTAGGGTTCTCAAAGAAAAAGGCATTATCCATAATCTTGAAACCCGGTTCCACAGAAAGTCCGGAGACGGTTTTCCCGCTCTATGTTCAATGACACTGTTTGAAATGGATGGTATCGCCTATGTTTTATCTGTAATGAATGATATCACCGACCGCAAACAGATGGAAGAAGAGCAGCGCGGACTGGAGCGACGGCTCCTTCAGGCCCAGAAACTGGAAAGCCTCGGCAGGGTCACAGCCGGTATTGCCCATAATTTCAACAATATATTGATGTCGGTGATGGGCTATATGGAAATAGTTAAGGAAGATCTTTCTTCAGACTCGTTTGCCGGAAAAAATCTTGAGAACGCTTTCAAATCAGCTAAACGCGCATCAGAGCTTACCCGCCAGATACTGGCGTATTCGGGAAACAGCTTTTTAGCATTCGAAGAAATCAACATCAATGGGCTGATTGAAAAAAATCTTCAAATCTTCAAAGCTTCAATTTCCGGAACAGTATCGTTTAATCTTAATCTGACAGAACATATTCCTATGATCAATGTCGACCCGGAACAGATCCGGCAGGTGATCATGAATATTCTGATTAACGCCTCTGAAGCCATTGATAAAAATGCCGGAACCGTGATCCTGTCAACCGGGGTAATGGTATGTAATGATGAGTATCTGAACCACAGCCTCGTTGAAGAAAAACCGAAAGCAGGCCGATTTGTATATTTTGAAATCTTGGATACCGGGTGCGGAATGGATACAAAAGCAAAAAGTTTGCTTTTCGATCCTTTTTTTACCACAAAATTCATGGGCAGGGGGCTCGGGATGTCTGCCGTTATGGGAATCGTCCGCGGCCACAAGGGAGCGATTCTTGTGGATAGCGAACCGGGCAGAGGAACAACCGTCCGTGTGCTGTTTGCCGCATCTGAGACAAAGACCAGGGAGCAAAAGATCGTTCATAGGGAGCGGCCAAAGACAGGTTCGGCACAGAAGATGATCCTGATTGTGGATGACGAAGAACCTGTCAGAAACCTCTGCGAAATCACAATAAAACGTTTAGGCTATCAGACACTTACGGCAGAGGACGGGCAGAAAGCAGTCGATATCTTTCAGGAGCATGCCGATGAAATCGGCTGTGTGCTTTTGGATCTCACCATGCCGGAGATGGACGGCATTACTGTACTGAAAGCCATGCGAAACATCAGACCGGATGTAAAAATCATTATTTCAAGCGGTCACAGCAAAGAGGAAATCGATCGGAGACTCAAAGACAAGGCGCTTGCCGGAATTCTGCAAAAACCGTTTGAACTTAAATATCTGCGGGATGAGATTGAAGCGGCCATGAAATAAAAAAACATTATCAAAAGGAATGAGAAGTCCATGACAAACATCAAAAAAAACTATGAATATGACGAAATCGAGAACCTTTCGGACCTTCAGATCCTTGTCGTGGAGGACAGCGCTTCAGCAAGGGGAAATATTGTCTCAAGCCTAAAGGAGCTTTGTGTCGGGATATGTGAAGCCGAGGACGGCGTCACCGCCCTTGAAAAAATCAGGCAGAATCCCGATAAAATTGACCTGGTCATCTCAGACCTGCATATGGCCCAAATGAACGGAGACGAACTTTGCCGGAAAATCAGGACCGAACTGATGCAAAAAACCCTGCCGGTTATTATTCTCAGTGCCGACGTTGACAAAAAAACAACCATCGATCTTTTCAAGGCCGGTGCAACAGACTATCTTTACAAGCCTTTTATCCGCGAAGAGCTTGTGGCACGCATCCAGGCCCACCTCAAACAGGAAAAGATGAAAAAAATCCTGAAAAAAAATATTATTGAGCTTCAGGCTTTGGACAAGATGAAAAACGATTTTCTATCGGTCTGCTCCCATGATTTAAGATCTCCTTTAAGCGGCATTATGGGGTATGCCGAACTTTTAATGCTGGAAATCGAAAACAAAGATCACCTGGAAATGCTCAAAGACATCCTTTCTTCAGGAGAAGCACTTCTTTTGCTGATCAATGATATTCTGGACCTGAGCCGTGCCGAGGCAGAGCGCCAGGACATGGAAATGATCCCGGTTGAACCGGCAAAAATCATATCCGAGTGTATTCATATGCTGGAACCTGCCGCATCCTTAAAACATATTTCCATCTCCATGATGGATAAGGCAGGATCGACACAAATCATGGGCAATCCATCCGCCCTGTCCAGGATTTTTAATAATCTCATCACCAATGCCGTCAAATTCACTCCTGAAAAAGGACAGATCAGCATCATGATGAAAATCCGGGATGACAACACCCTTTCCATATCCGTCATGGACAGCGGCATCGGCATCCCGGAAAACAAAATAAACGAGCTGTTCACCCGATATTCCCGGGCATCCCGAAAAGGCACGGCAGGAGAAAAAAGCACAGGTCTTGGACTTTCAATTGTAAAAGAACTGGTCGGACACCACAGGGGAAGCATCAGCGTGAAAAGCCGGGAGGGAAAAGGTTCTATTTTCAAAATTATCTTTCCGGTCCACCGGATCAACTGGTTAAAAGATGAAGACTCTGTTTTATCGGCGAAAAAAAATACTTAAAAAATTCATAAATAATTATCAGAACCTGTTGACGAATGCATTTCAGATCGATATGATGAAATACAAAAATCAACGTAAAAATTCGTGAATGCGATCGATTCGATCTTTGTTTAACAGCAATTTAAAATAATCGACCGGTATGCTCAGACCCGAAAATATTCCGGGTTCAGAGTTTTTCCAGGTTTTTGGATTGGTAATGAAGTTATGAATTCAGCACAAACAGATATCATACACGGCATAATCAGCTCACTGGCAATGATCCCTGAAAAGACGGAAAACGATTTCATCGGTCTTGGGTCATTTCTTCAGACACTGTCAAAAGAGGTTTCAAATCTTGTAAGCCGGACAGAAGAGTCAGCCGCAATACTCCAGGGGGATGACCATGATATCCTTGCCAATACGCAAAAACTGGCAGAGTCCATTATCCGGAACCTTCTGGAGGACCACGACATCATCAATAAAAGTATTGAATCCACGACAGACATCATCAACGGGTTAAATCAACTCTCAGGGTTCCAGTCCAACATCAGCCATATTTCAAGATACTTAAATGCAGTGGCCTTTAATTTTGTGGTTGAAACCTCAAGAACCCGGATGGAGAATCAAAATTTTTCGATCCTGGCCCGTGAAATAAAAGAGCTGGCCGGCCGGATACAGGAAATTTCAGCCGGCATGAAACAGGATTTGGAATCTGCCCGATCCACCTTTTCATCCACAAAGGGAATGATATCAATGCGCCTGGGCCGGACGGAAAAACTGACCACAGAAGCCGGGACTCAATTTCAAAAATCCCTCACAGATACCCAGGAGCTCCTTGCTCTGTCTGCGTCCACCATTGAAAAATCAAACCGGTCTTCCCTGTCCATCCATTCGGAAATCGGCAATATCATTGTGGCGGTCCAGATGCATGACAATATCCGCCAGCGGATTGAGCATATCCTTCACGGCCTTGATGATGTCCATATCCTTTGCAGCACTGAAAATCCTGTCGGCACCAAGGCCTATACGGGTGAAGAAAGATTGGGACTTGCCTGTAAAATTGTTATGGTTCAGGAGTCCCAGATCCAGCACATCATACAGGACATTGAATCGGTATTTCATAAAAATTCCAAAACGTTTGAGGCCATTCTCAAAGAAATCGATCATTTTACCTATGATCTTTTTGAAGCAAAGGACAAACACTCAGAAAAAAACCTGATGTTTGGAATCACGGATTCACTGAACCGGATCAGTTCCTTAAAAACTCAGGGCGAATCCATGATATCGGATGTTGAAGACATTGCCTCCCACACCCTTGAAAGCAGCCGCAGGCTTTCCGGATATATCAGCCAGGTGCATACCATCAGCAAGGAATCCCAGGTCAAATCCCTTAATGCCATTATTGCAGCAGACAAACTCATGGAAAACGGGGCCACATTTAAAGTGCTCGCCCATGAAATGAGGGCCATGACCGATGAAATAGACGGATTCACAGTTCATGTGGACCGGATTTTAAACGAGGTCAATACGTCTTCTGAAAAACTTCATTCAAATTCATCACAATTAAAAAAAAGAGGAGAGGACAATGTATCCGGAACCATTGCAAACTCCTTGTCTGATATTTCTAAAACCTTTGAAACCGTGAATACCCTCATGGAAGATATCCGGAATAAGGGTGAAAATCTGAAAGCACAGACCTGTATTGCTCAGGATGGATTGTCCTTTTTTGCATCAATGGTTGAAAGCCTCGGAGAAACCCTCAGCCGTTTAAAAAAACTAAATTCCGGCCTGGAACCTTACCTTCGATCTTTTCCAGGCTCCCTTGAAGATGATCCTTATTTTTTTAACCGGTATACAATGGAAAAAGAGCGCCAGATTCATAAAAAACATTCCGGCACGATTCAGGAAAAACCCTTGCCTGATCTGTCTGAAGGAAATGAAGACCTTGGCGACAACATTGATTTGTTTTAATACAGGAGAAAATAAATGGAATGCAAAACAACCCCGAAAGGTAAAAAATGCGGCCTAAAATTTTCAGGGGCCATGGGGATAGCACAGGCAAACGAAATAAAGAATGCCGTGATGAATTCCCTGTCCTCATACGGCACCGTAACCCTCCATCTTCAGGATGTTCCGGAGATGGACATGGCCATTGTTCAACTTTTTTGCTCTGCCAATATGTCATTTGAAAAAAGCGGCAAGCTTCTTTCAATAACCGACAAAAACCAGGAATCTGTCGCCGCTTTATTAACAGAGCTCGGGTATGAAAACAATTTCGGGTGTTCGGAAAACCCCTGCAAATCCTGCTTATGGAAAGGAGAAGATCAATAATGGGAAAACTGATACTCACGGCAGATGATTCCGCCAGCATGCGCCAAATGGTCACGTTTACCCTTAAAGGGGCCGGTTACGACGTGCTGGAAGCGGTGGACGGAAAAGACGGCCTTGAAAAATCCAAAAAAACCGATGTCGACATGGTCATCACCGATCTGAACATGCCCAATATGGACGGGATTCAGATGATAAAAGAAATTCGGGCCCTGCCCAAATACAAATTCATCCCCATCATTCTTTTAACCACCGAATCCCAGGATGAAAAAAAAATGCAGGGAAAAGCTGCCGGCGCAACAGGCTGGATCGTAAAACCATTTAAACCGGAACAGCTTCTGGCAGTCATAAAAAAAGTTTTGAAATAACCGATACCCATACAGTTTTCATTATTCAGGAGCGTATCATGGATACTCAAAAAAACGTGTTTAAGGAAGAAGCCTATGAATTGCTGGCTGAACTTGAAACCTCCCTGCTTGAGCTGGAAGAATCACCAGACGATATGGAGCTTATCGGAAGGGTTTTCAGGGCCATGCATACCATCAAAGGCTCAGGTGCTATGTTCGGTTTTGACGAAATCGCAAATTTTACCCACAATGTCGAAACCGTATTTGATCAGGTCCGGGAAGGGAACATTATTGTGACAAAAGAGCTGATCAACCTGACATTATCGGCCAGGGACCATATCCGGGATCTTCTGGACACATCCGAAGGAGAAGGGGAAATCGATCGGGAAAGAGGGGAAGCCCTTATTTCAGAACTTAAAAAGCTGATGCCGGACAAGGAGCCTGAAGACGAAATGCTTCCGGATGAAGCGACCATTGAGCCTGAACCAGAGTCCCCTGAAGTGACCTTCCGGATACGGTTCAAACCCTCCCGCGATATTTTTGCCAACGGGACCAACCCCCTGTTGCTTCTCAACGAATTAAGGGGAATGGGGGACTGCGCTGTAACCGCCCACACCAATGACATCCCGCCCCTTGAAACCCTGAACCCTGAAGAATGCCACATTTCCTGGGATATTGTCCTGACCACGAAAAAAACCCTGAATGCAGTTAAAGATGTGTTCATCTTTGTTGAAGACGACAGTGAGGTTTCCATCAAAGAAGTCTTTGACCATGAAGCCAATGTGGATGATATGACCGTTGATAAACTCGGGGAAATCCTTGTGAGCCGCGGTGATATTTCCAAAGAAGACCTTGCCAAGGCCCTTGAAAAACAGATCCCCTCAAAGCTTGGGCAAATTCTCGTCAAAGACAAAAAAACCAGCCTGTCTGCCATCAAATCCGCTCTGGCGGAGCAGGAAAGCATACAGAAAAAGGTGAGCCAGAAAAAAGAACAGGTGGCTGAAAAAAGCGTCCGTGTGCCGGCTGAAAAACTGGACCATTTGATAGACCTTGTGGGCGAACTTGTCACAGTCCAGGCAAGACTCAGCCAAAAGGCATCCAAACAGGGCGAAGCTGATCTTGTTTCCATTGCCGAGGAAGTGGAAATGCTCACCTCGGGTTTAAGGGACAATGCCATGAGCATCCGCATGCTTCAGATCGGAACCACATTTTCAAATTTCAAACGCCTGGTAAGGGATCTTTCCGATGAATTGGGCAAAAAAATGGAGCTGACCACCTCCGGCGGCGAGACCGAGCTTGATAAAACCGTGATTGAACGTCTCAAAGACCCCCTTGTCCATATCATCCGCAACAGTATCGACCATGGCATTGAAATGCCGGATATCCGGAAAGAGGCAGGCAAACCTGAAACCGGAACCATCCATCTCTCGGCCCGGCATTCCGGCGCCCATGTTTTGATCAAAATTTCCGACGACGGAAAAGGCCTTGATCCTGTTGCCTTAAGAAAAAAAGCCGAAGAAAAAGGGATCATCTCTCCTGAAACCGAATTAACGGAAAAAGAAATCGTCAATATTATCTTTGCCCCCGGGTTCTCAACGGCTGAAACCGTTACGGATGTTTCCGGCCGGGGCGTGGGCATGGATGTGGTCAAAAAAAGCATTGACGAATTAAGGGGCAGCATTGAAATTGATTCCAAAAAATTCAAAGGCACTTCCATCACCCTGAAGCTGCCCCTGACCCTGGCTATTATTGACGGGCTTCTGGTTACCGTGGGCGAAGGGTATTTTGTCCTTCCCCTGGCCTCGGTGGAGGAATGCGTGGAACTTCCCAGGGAAGAGGCCTCCCATGATAAAAAAAGGCAGATCCTCAATGTCAGGGGAGAAATCGTTCCCTATGTCAAACTCAGGGATGAATACGATATCCGGACCGATGCCCCGGCCCTTGAGCAGGTGGTCATCATGGAAGCCAATGGAAAGCGGACCGGGTTTGTGGTTGACAATGTCATCGGCGGCCACCAGACCGTGATCAAAAATCTTGGGTCCGCCTTCAAGGATGTCAATGATATTTCCGGCGCCACCATTCTGGGGGACGGCACAGTGGCGCTGATTGTGGATGTCAACAAGATTATCGCCGCATAATTTTAAAGGAGATAGGCCATGGCCGTAAAAGGAATTACCGAGACAAGCCAGTATCTGACATTCAAACTGAACAAGGAAGTTTACGCCCTGGGGATCACCCAGGTCCGTGAAGTGCTGGATTATACGGAAATCACCAAGGTGCCGGGCATGCCGGATTTTGTGCAGGGCATCATTAATTTAAGGGACAATGTGGTTCCGGTCATTGATCTCAAACTGAAATTTGATTTGCCGGAAACCCAGAATACCGTTGATACCTGCATTATTATCCTGGATTTTGTCATTGATAAGGAATTGGTGCTCATGGGGATACTTGCGGATTCGGTCCGGGAAGTGCTGACCCTGGAGCCGGAACAGATTGAGCCTGCCCCCAGAATGGGTACCGGCATCCATCCCGGATTTATCAAAGGTATCGGGAAAAAAGATAAAAAATTCACCATCATCCTGAACCTGGACAAGATGTTTTCATCAGAGGAAATAGAGGCTGTCACCGGGATTGAACCTCAATCCCCGGCCCATGAAGAAGCCCAAGGATTAAAAGAGGATATGGAATGAATGCAGCCCCTGTGACCATTCATGCGGTGTCTCCCCTGACTGAAACGGATTTCAGAAGGCTTGCCGACTATATCCATTCAACCGTGGGGATCAAGCTGCCGCCGCAAAAAAAAGGACTGGTGGAATCAAGGCTCAGAAAACGGCTGAATAAGCTTGGCATGGATTCCTATTATGATTATACACAATATTTTTTCAGCCCTGAAGGGCAAGAACAAGAACTGTCCCATTTGATCGACGCCATTACCACCAATAAGACCGATTTTTTCCGGGAGCCCAATCATTTCACATACCTGACCGAAACCGCACTCCCTGAATTGATGCGGACAACCGCCAAGGTCATGAAGCATATCGATGTCTGGAGTTCTGCCTGCTCCAGGGGGGATGAGCCCTATACCCTTGCCATGGTTCTGGATGATTTTTTAAAAAAACGAGGCTATGATTTTACGATTACAGCCACGGACATTTCTTTAAAAGTATTAAATATCGCGACAAAAGGTGTCTATGACCATGAAACCGTTGAACCGGTTCCCCTTAATTTCAGGAAAAAATATCTGTTGCGTTCAAAGGACAATTCCAAAAACATGGTCCGGATCATACCGGAGCTCAGGGGAAAAATTCAGTTTAAACGGCTGAACCTCATGGAAAGTTTTACCTCTTTAAAAAAATTCGATGTGATTTTTTGCAGGAACGTCATTATTTATTTTGATGCAGAGACCACCCGCAACCTTATGCAACGCATGTGTGCACAGCTCAAACCCGGCGGGTTTCTCTTCATGGGTCATTCGGAATTACTGGAATATCATGCAC
>CAZWMY010000015.1:0-32348 GCA_964635025.1 uncultured Desulfobacula sp.
TAAAATTGCTACTCAACGATCCGATTTCTATGTCTCATGAAATATCCGGGTTAGATGATACTTGCAATCCCATGTTGTATGGTTTAATTTACTATAGTTGTTCATCGAAAGTCTCCTTTCTGTGATCTTTGAGCGGTTCACATTATGGAGACTTTCGTTTATTCCCGTAAATGTCAAACTTCGGGAGTCTCCCCGGCATAGCCGGGGGCTTACCCGATATAGTTATCATGGAAGAAGTTATGCTCCCCGTGGGGAAACTCCGGCAATTAAATTGCATCCAAGATGCCAACGAGTCAATCTGATTTCAACTGTGACCAATCAAGGCAAGGTTCGATTTATGGTTTATAAAGATAAAATGAACTCTCAGACACTGATACAATTTATGAAACGGCTTATCAAAGACTCCGAACGAAAACTGTTTCTTATCCTGGACAATTTGCGGGTTCATCATAGCCATATTGTTGAAGACTGGTTGAAGGGCCATAAAACTAAAATTGAGGTTTTCTTTTTACCAGCCTATGCGCCGGAATTAAACCCGGATGAGTACCTGAATTGCGATTTGAAAATAGATGTCCACAGTAAAGTCCCCGCCAGGACAAAAGAACAATTGGTAAAAAAGACTTTGTCACATTTGAGAAAGTTACAAAAGCTGCCAGGCCGTGTAAAAAATTACTTCAAACATCCAAAAATTTCCTACGCAGCCTGATTTATGTATTTAATTGCCGGAGTAATATAAAGGGGTCTTTTCAGAGGAACCGGTAGAAATTTGGTCCGGATGATAGGGAAAAAAAGAATAAGCCGAAACAAAAGATAGATATTATAATAAAATTCCTGCCTGGATCCCTCAATGATGTATCCTTCTTTGACTGGCATAATGACAAAATATATCCGGAACAAAACCACTGAAATACTGTAAAAAAGAATTATAAAAAAAATGATGAGAAATAATGCCCTCAGTTGTTTGAAGTCCATTACATGTGAAATATAAAAGACAGTCCAAAAAGAACATAAGCCTACAAAGATGATGGAAAGAAAGAAAAATATAAATGAAGGAATTGAAAATTTCCGCATAAAATTATATCAGCCTCTGAATTCAGGCGCTTTTACCCTTTCCCATTAATCCTTTTTCAATCTTTTCTTTTTCCATGGTTTCATAAAGATCGATTCTGACAGGTTGTTGACTTGCCCAGGCTGAAAAATTTTAAGCCCTTCCTGCAAATCCATTTTTGGAACAAACCCCAACGCTTTTTTAATTTTCAAGCGCAAGACAGATGGATTGAACCACATCCTCTATATATACAAAATCTCGGGTCTCTTTGCGGTCTTCGTAAATAAGGACGGGGTTATCAGCAGATATTCTGGTGTTAAAAATGGATAGAATGCCGGTATAGGGATTGGTTAAGGACTGCCCTGGGCCATAGACATTTTGAAACCTCAGGGCAACAGCCGGTACATTAAAGGTATAAGAAAAAAATGACAGCAATTCTTCTTGGTTGTGTTTGGTTATGGCGTAACAGGAAGCAGGCGATAAGGGCTGAACTTCCATGCTGGGTAACGGATCAAGCGCTTTTTGGCAAACAGGGCATGAATGATCCCATTTTCCTGCTGATAAATCTTCTTTGTTTCTGACTTCATGGAAAGAGCAACGAGATTTTTTACGGTGGATCATGGAATGCCAAATATTGTTGTAAAAAAATATCATAAATTGTGAACTTTTTTCACAATTATTGTGAACTTTTTTTCACAACCATCTAAAGAGCACTCAATTATTTATTCTCAGCACTTAAAACTTGCTATACAATATTTTAACCAACGCCTATATTGATAGGGTTGTCAAACATTTTACCAAAAAAATAAAAAAAAATTTAATAAAATCAGATCATGGCATTAACCTTGCTTTAAACATATACAAATCGAATAAGGTATATAAAAAAACTAAAAAATAAAGGAGGTGTTTGCCTGATAAAGTTAGAATGGTTTTAAAAGAATCTTGAGGAAAAAATTAAATTACGTAAGATGTCGGCCTGAATTGAATAAAGGCATTAACAATTGAAAATTAAAAAAGAGGTTATTATGAAAAAATTATTAGGTTTGTTATTAACACTATTATTTACGTGTGTATTAGTTACTTCCGCGTCTGCTTACAGCATTCTCTCAGGTAGCGGTCAGAATGAGATTTATTTTCAGAATGTAGAATTGCTTTTTGATTCTGCCGGTAAACAAATTGACATGGCCGACCCTGCAGTCACAGCAACACGGCAGCTTCAAGCAGGTGACGTTTTCATGGGGATTATAAATGCGCAGAATGTTGATGTGGATAGTGCACCGTTCTGGAATTATGATAATTCTGGATCAGATGCCATTAACCTTTCTGGTATTTTTGCTCAAAAAGTCTCATTTGTTGATACTACAAATGGTATAGTCTACCTTACTAATACAACGATATTTAATTTTACCTTGTTGAATAATACGACAGTTGATATTTCACCGTATCTGGCTGCAGGCGAGATGATGGCATTATATGTTGACACTGCTGCAGATGGTACCTTCACTTCTTATAATTCAGACGGGACGGTACAGGGAGACATTGCGGACGCTACCGATTCCGATACTGGCGCAGCTTGGTTGACAGCAGGATTGTTAGCAGGTACGGATTATGCTTATAGCTACGCAACATTAGGTGTTGCTCTAGGAAGTTTTTCAGCTGAGGCGTATGCCGGTCTGAGTGTGCTTGTGAATAATACCGGTTTTTCTATCTTCGACCTCGTCAATGATGATGGTGAAGATCTTTACAATACCAATGTTCAACTTGCTTTTACATCTGAGATAGAAAAAAACAACTTGTTTCCCAAAAGTTCGCCTTGGCAAATTAAGAGTAATGATCCCGCTATCATGGCGCCTGTTCCAGAGCCCGCAACTCTTTTACTCCTCGGTGTTGGTCTTCTTGGACTTGCTGGTATCGGTAGAAAAAACAAAACAGCTTGATATAAATTCCAAATAACGATAAAAACGGAGTGGTATTTACCACTCCGTTTTTTTTGGGGGTTTAATAAACTTGGATTGACGAAGATGAATTTTTCGGCATGTAAAATATTAGTCTTACCCTACACTCCCACCCTTTCCCACCTAAGCAGACCTCTTGAAATTTCAAAAAAGCTTTCTTTAAACGGCTGTGCTATCTCTTTTGGAGGGAATAGCAGCAAAACGAGTTTTATTCGGGATGAAGGATTTGAAGTCCATCCAATATACGAACCTGATCCTGATCTCCTTTTTAATAATATCAGAAACAAAAAAATAAAGTTTATTGATAATCATATTATAGACCATATGATTGAAAGTGATTTACAGCTTTTCAATAAAATAAAACCGGATCTTGTCATCACAGACGGAAGATTCTCTGCCATGGTGTCAACCCAGATTGCTGGTGTAAAGCATATCTCAATTGTAAATGCTTCTTCTACTTCATATCGGGCAATTCCATACTTCCCGATTTTAAAAGGAGATAAAGTTGATCAATATCCCCCTGTCAGTTTTTTACCGAGACTATTGAATCCAATTAACATCAAATTCGAGATGTTTGTTTTCGACAATATTATGGGGGTATTCAAATCACTTTCAAAAAAATATCGATTAAAACACAACGTTACTGCCACAAACTGCCTTTGCGGTGTCGGTTTAACGCTTCTGGCGGATATCCCGGAATTTTTTCCTACAAAGAATATACCTTTTAATTATCACTATATCGGACCTGTGACCTGGAAAGCCCCAAAATCGAAAGAACTGCCTGAATGGTGGCCTGTCAATAAAAACGGTAAAAAGTTAGTTTATCTTACAATGGGAACCACGGGTGAATCCGACTTATTTCAAAAAGTTTATGATACGTTTAAGAATTCCCAAGATATAATCAGTATCATTACCACCGGCAACCAGTCAGATGGAATTAAATCCATACCTGGAAAAGTTTATGTGACTGATTTTATGGATGGTGACATGATTATGGAAAAGGCTGATATAGTTGTGTGTCACGGCGGTAACGGAACAATTTACCAGGCTCTTTCCCATGGAAAACCGATTATTGGTATACCAACGATCCCGGATCAGGAATTTAATATGCGAAGGGTCACAGCACTTGGTACAGGCAAATCCATATCATTAAAAAAAGCGGTGCAGAATCCTGGAAGCATTATTGAGGCTATACAAGAAATGATACAGCGATATAGTGTTTATAAAGAAAACACCACGAAAATTAAAAAAATATTACAGAAATATGATGGAGCCAACACAGGTGCAACTATTATAAAACAATTTTTAAAGGCCTACCGATAAAATCTTGATGATGTCATTCCAATTTTTTGATGAATTTTGCCGGAACGCCTCCCCATAGCTCACTCGATCCGATTTGCGTATTTTTTAATACAACAGAACCGGCTGCTATAATAGAATCGTCTCCAATAGTGGCACCAGACATAATAACGCTCTTGGCTCCTATTGTCACATTGTTTCCAATATTAATAGTTCTATAGGCTAAATATTGACCCTCTATCGCATGTGAGTATAATAATGCATCTTGACCAATAATCGTATTCATGCCAATTCGCGTTAACGGAGGATCTAAAATAATGCCCGTACAATAAGTATTAACACCTAATTTTGCGCCTAAACTTAAATATACAATTCGCATCATCGGAGTTGGTATAAACCTGGTACATATTATTGACCTGAAAAGTAATAAATAGAAAAGAGAGTAAACATTATGGCAAAACTCTTCCTTTGTCCCCTCTTCTATCTGTCCATCATTTAACGGATAACAATAAAGAAAAATCTTATAAAACAAAAGAGAATAAACAAAAAAAATAGCCAGACTTGAAAATGTTGCTGTTACACCCATAAAACTTCCTAAAGGAAGTTTTAATATTGAAAAACTTAAAGTAAAAAATGAAAGTAAAATTGAAGTGGTTACCAGTGTTGAAAAAACAACAATTGCCTTACTCGTTATTTTACGCATTAAAATATGCCCTTTTTATAAAATCGGTGAATATTTCAATTAGTAATATCTCAGTGCATCTGTAATTTGCAATCGTGATGCCGTATACGCCGGATAAAACGATGAAATCAGCGAAGAACCTATTGAAATTAAAAAAGATGTGATTAATAAATCAGGTACAATCTTAATCATCGCAGTCCAACCTATGGTTGAGCCAGGCGGAGGCGGCATTGGAATTCCAAAAATTGATATAATATAGGCAGAGGCAGACCCTAAAAAAATCCCAAACAGACCTCCAACAAATCCTATGATAATTCCTTCTAAAAGAAATTGTTTCATGATATCAGATCGTAGATATCCAATAGCCATAATAGTTCCTATTTCACGAGTTCTTTCTCTGATAGACATATTAATAGCATTAAAAATACTAAGGATAACTATTGCCATAATAATCAGCTTTAGAACAAAAAATTGACGGCTATATAATTCTACAGTTTTATTATAAAATTCTGCTAATTCATCCCAGCTTTTTAATTCAAGATTTAAATTTTTTGTTTTAAATAAAGTTTTTAATTCATTTTTTACTAATTCAGTCTGTTCTGTTTTTTCAAGGAGAACCACAAGCGTCTGCACACCTTTTGTCCGCACCAAAGATTTTGCTGTTTCTAAAGGCATCCGAACTGCCCTGTCATCAAATTCTTTTGAAGCTGTAAAAAACTCACCCTTAAGGTTTATATCATAGGCGTTAATCGACCCTCCCGTTGTCTGGGCCATAATAACAAGAGAATCTCCTATTTTTCCGCCTATGTTATTGGAAAGGCCCCTGCCAATTATCATGTCATATAAATCATCTTTATTAAGATCTTTTCCCGCCTGTATTTCAAATCCTTTGCTTGGTGGTTTCATGTTTTTAATAATATTTAATTGGGCCTCTGCCTCTGGTACAATGCCCTGGCATAATACCGAAACAGTATTTTCACCGGTGCTGATCAATCCGTAAAAAGAAATTCTAGGGGTTACCAATTCAACGTGATTGACTGATTCGATCAAATCAATTATTTCTTGGGGCTCTTCAATTAAATAATCAAAAGGTGCTGTCGACCCTTTTAATTCATAACCTGCTAAATTAATCTGAATATGTCCTAAATGACTATGAATAACTCCTTCCCGCATTCTCATAAATGTATCTTCAAAAAAACCACCTGCAATAATCAAGGAGGATGATCCAAAAGCAATAGCCAGAATCGTAATGAAACTTCGAATTCTATTTCTAAAGACATTCCTTACCGCAATGTTAATGAATGAAAAAAGGTCCATAACCCATCCTTGGCTCAACTATAAAACTGGTAATCGGCTTTTTTATTTTTTTATATGAATTAAAACTTATAAACGGTTTCAATGTATAGCCTGTCGTTATTTCTAAAGATACCTAAATCCCCGTCTTCTTCTCCATAAAACATATCTGCCCCAAGAGTAAATTTAAGGCTTCCGCTATGATGATAAGAGATTTTGGGGCGAAGCAGGTAATCCTTTTGGTTGAAGCTTGAAACAAAAAAAAGTTCCGGCTCAATTTTATTGTCAAAAAATCCGATTTTCATCCACACGGAAAATGAAGTCTTATACTCTTTTTGAATCATATCGGGGTCGTGATCCAGGATGATATTCTGCATAAGTTGAAAATTTGTCTCTAATCTGCCGAAAAATGTATAGTCAACCCCTAAAAGCCAGTCAAAAGTGTCGCTTGCCTTGATCCCGTCCAGGTCTGCAATATCGGAAGATGGAAAATACAGGTCATTGCTGTAAATAAATTCCCCTTTGAAGATGGCATCTTCATAATCTTTTGAAAATGTGGCGCCGGTTCTGTGAACCCTTTCATATTTCGGCTGATAAGTGATTGTCACCGGATGGCTGGAACCGGGTGGATTCAGGGAAATAAACCTGTAATTCACCGGAAAATTGTACATATCATACAAATAGAAAAGAGACATATCCCATCCATGGATGAGTTTGGACATCCGGAATCCAATCTCGCTGTTGTCCAGGCTGTTGGAAGGGTCTGCCGGATCATTTAAAATAATATCTACATTCTGGGCATAGATCTGTTTTGAAAAATCAAATTCTGATCCGGCCTTTCCAAATTTGTTAAATTCTGGAAAAGGAATAAAGATCGTCTGAAAATTAAAATCACTGCCGAAATACTCCAGATTCAGCGCAGGCACCGGGGTTCTTAGCTGTTCCAGATCCGGCAGGATATATTCCTTTAGATTCAAAGGGTTGACAATATCGGCAAAAAACAATCCCACTGCCTGACCCCAGACAATCTGCTGATTGCCTATCCTGAGATCGAAATTTTCCAGATCCATATCCAGATAGGCATCTCTTAAATCAGCCATGACCCTCTGGTCCTTTTCAACCCTGTCATTATAATTGTCAGTCAGATCAAACACCGGATCGTAGGAAACCCTGGCTCCCAGGACAAAGGACACCTTTTTTGATAGAGAACCGGATGCTTTTAAATTCAGTGAATTTTTTATTTTTGAAAATTGATGGGGTTTTTTTGTCCGGTATGCGGTTTCATTTTTTAATTCTCCTGTGAGCGAGAGATTGTCGGTCTTGGGATCAGGGCCTGATGAATCATCCTTTACAGGTTCAGGATCTGAGGCACCGGAAATTGAATTCATTCCATCACTTGACGAAGCGTTTTTTTGTGTTTCAGGAGATTCAGCAAATCCGGGTGTCAGAATAAGAAGAGTTCCGGTCGGCAAATCCTTTTTCCGGATATTAACTTGGGTGGCAATTTTTTGGTCAATGACCAATCTGACCCTGTCCGGCTGGAACTGAGAAATCCTGATGGTCTTGATATGTTCTGAATTGGGACTGAGGGCATCTTTGATTTTCGGAAAATATGAATTTTTGATATCAATGACAAACCGGTCCGGGTGTTCGAGATAAAAGGTCTCATATTCAGGCTGGGTGTTGAACAAAAGTTCAATGGATTCCATGTCCGGTGTCTGGTTGTATAGTGTGCTGATCAATTTGCAAAACGGAAGATCCGATCCAATGGCAACGGTACCCCATATCAATAAGGATAGGATGAAGACAAAAATGGCGCCTGATAACCGTTTCATTTTATTCCTAGTATTTTAATTTTTTCATATAATCCTGGGTAAACATTTTTTCCGGGAATGTATCCAAAGCCATATTATCATAATCAATAACGGTTCTTTGGCTGTTCACCAGTGGGTTATCCAGAACCAGCCGGGTGGGACGCATTTTCCCCAGAATCATTTTATAATCAGTATATTGGCATGTTTTCAGAAGTTTTCCCGACACGGCATAAAACTCACCTTTTAAGGGAGAGTAGGTGTCTTTCATGACCCAAAGCTTTACTTTATGATAGGTAACGTTTTCATTAACTGCCGTTAATTCCATAAAATAATAAGGTTTTTCATTTATTGTCACAATATCCAATAATTCAGGATCATAATCACCTAAAAAATTCGCCCTGGCAATGTCTCCATTGGCAGCTTCACCAAAAAGACGCTGCTGCAAGGAAATGCGGAGCGGTTTTGAAATGGTCTGCAGAAAAACCCATAAATCATACCGAAGCATCAGCAAAGAAGTGCCTTTATCTGCTTCAGGCGCCAGGGTTTTAATTATGGTTTTATCCTTACCTTTCATCAGGATTTCATAAACGGCAATTTTATCTTCTTTGTTCGGCGTCTGGCTGGTTACGGTTGCCCTGACAGTGTAATCGGTTTGAGGTGTTCTGATTTCATCGCAATATTCCAGTATTTGCCGGGCTGTGATCTCTTCTGATAAAGCCGGGGTGCTGTAAAAGATAAACATGCTGATTACAAAAATATTAAATCCGGATAAAAAACGTCCCATGAAAAACACTCCCTAATAATGTCTTAATGCGTCTGTAATCATAAGGTTAGAGGCTTTAAATGCAGGGTAAACCGATGAAAGCAAAGACGCGGATACTGAAATCATCATGGAAGAGACCAATAGATCCGGTACAACCCTGATAAAAGCCGTCCACCCGACGGTAGCCCCCGGCGGCGGAGGCATGGGAATACCGAAAAAAGAAATCCCCCAGGCTAGCAGCGCCCCGATCAAAATACCGGCAATCCTGCCTAAAATTCCCAAAATACATCCTTCAGCCAGAAAAAGTCTCATAATATCCATTTTTTTATATCCCATGGCTATAATGGTTCCGATTTCCCTGGTTCTTTCCCAAATGGCCATGTTGATGGTATTAAAAATGCTTAAGATCACGATAATGGTAATAATCAGCTTTAGAATAAAAAACTGTCTGCCGTATAATTCAACGGTTTTATTGTAAAAATCCGCCAGTTGGCTCCATATCCGGATTTCCAGCTCCGTATCCATTGACTGGATGGTTTTTAAAAGAGCTTCTTTAACCGATACGGTGTTTTCCGTCTGATCCAGCAAAACCACCAGTGTCTGGATGCCTTTTGTCCGGATGAGTTGCCCGGCAATATCGATAGGAAGCCGCAAAGCCCGGTCATCAAATTCCTTGGAAGCTGTAAAAAAAATACCTTTCACCTTCATATCAAAGGCATTTAAAGAACCTTCAACCGTATTTGTCAATAACACAAGAGAATCACCTGGTTTCGCACCCAGATTTTTGGCAAGGCCTCTGCCCAGAACCACTTCGAATTCATCTCCTCTAGTAAGGTTAACCCCTTCCTGAATGGCAAGGCCGGTTTCTGCATTTTTTATGGTTTCTATTTTATTGAGGATTAATTCTCCTTCAGGATCAACCCCTTCACAAAAAACAGCCACAGTATTATCGCCGGTGCTGATCATGGCTGAAAAAGAAATCCTAGGGGTTATCGATTTAACATGATCCAGGGTTTTTATTTTGTCCATCACTTTATCAGGCTCTTTGATTAAATATTCAAACGGTGCAGATGATCCATGATCAATATATCCTTTCTGATAAATCTGGATATGTCCTATATGGCTGTGTATGACGGCTTCTCTCATCTGCATGAAGGTATCTTCAAAAAAACCGCCGGCAATGATAATTGAGACAGAGCCAAAGGCAATGGCTGCAAGGGTAATCAATGTCCTGATTTTGTTCCGGAAAACATTTCTCATGGCCAGTTTTATGCTGATGGGTATTTGCATCGGGTTACCTGTCAAGTAATCTTCTTCCCTTGTTTCTGACAATATATTCAGAGGAAAAATGGTTTTTTTTTCCACGACGGTCAAAATGACTGTAATCTGTTATCAAGCCATCCGTAATTCTGATAATGCGGGAAGCCATCTGCATGACCTTTGGATCATGGGTGGAGAAAATAAAAAGCGTGTGGCTGTCCTCATTGATTTGCTTCATGATGTTGAGGACATCTTCCCCTGTTTTCTGGTCCAGGTTGGCTGTGGGTTCATCGGCCAGAATGATTCTGGGTCGGGTGACCAGGGCGCGGGCAATGGCAACTCTTTGTCTTTGCCCGCCGCTGAGTTCGTCGGGCCTGTGTTTCAGGTATTTTTCAAGCCCAACATTTTTCAAAGATTCTATAACGCGATCCGATCTTTCCCGGGAGGTTTTAACCTTTTTTAATAATGGATATTCGACATTTTCAAACGCAGACAAAACAGGGATGAGATTAAAGGTTTGAAAAATGAAAGATAATTTGGAAAGCCGGATATCGGCAAGTTTGTTGGAAGAAAGACCGGTCACAATGTCGTCATCAATTTTAATTGTGCCTTCAGTGGGCTGGTCAATGCAGCCGATCAGGTTCAGCAGGGTGGTCTTTCCGCTTCCGGAAGGTCCGGCAATGGCCAGAAATTCGCCTTCACAGACTTCAATATTAATATCAGTCAGTGCCTGGACTTTGGTTTTTCCCAAAGAAAATATTTTTGAAACATTCTGGGTTGTAACAACTGTTTTCATAATTTAACCATAAGCGTTTCCAGGTTTTTACGCCGGGTAAAATGCCTGATTTCCTGCCCTTTGCCCACTCTGAAAAGCATGATCTGTCCCGTATCATCGGCAAGACCGGGAAATAAGTTTAAATAATCCTTTTTTACAGATTCCAGCAAGCGGAGATGCCTGGGTAAAAACTCATTGTCTTTTTTTAGATGAAGCCGCATAAAAAAAAGTGTTATGGCTGTCATGGGCTGCACATGATATCCCATGCGGGTCAGGTCAAGCCATATTCTTTGAAGCGCACGGCCTCCCTCAAGAAAATCCTTGTCAGAGGTGCCGTTAACCGTCAGCAGCATTGCGGCGGAAGAATTGATGATCCCCTGATAGGAATGAAATGCAACAAGACGGCCGATGCCTGTCTTGTTCATAAGATTCATCACTGGCCAGGGTTTTGTAAATTTTAAAAATTGTTCTCCTGCAAAGCCGGCCTGGAGATTTTTTAAAGGAAGTCCGTCATTGGTTTCATAAACTTCTTTTAAATCAAACCTGATCATTTTGTTCAAATGGTCATGCAAGGGTCTGTGCTCGGTTCTGATTCTGTCGATGTGATAGATGATCCGGCCCAGCTTTTTCAGGTTGTCTTTTTGTGTGATAGTGTAAAGTTTGGCATCCGGAAAAGACAAAATGGAATTTTTGCAGCTTTCGATGGTTGCGCTTTCAATGGGCGTGCGGCCATACATGGTCCGGTTGGTATGACGTTTCCAGATAGATTCATATAACGGGTCCTTTTGAACGGCTGCTTTGTTAAACTGCAAAGAACCACCGACGCCGGCGTTGCCGGAAATATAATCAATTTCAGGCTGAATCCCCAGTTCATTGGAAGCAATCCTGATATTTTCAATGGCTGCCCCGCAGGAAATCAGGGAGGCAATCTGGTTCACGTTGAAAAAAGATTGGTCAGCATTCGGATCAAGGAAAAGTAACAGGTTGTTCCCCTTAACGGAAAACTTCCAGGGTTCGCAATTGTCTCCTGAAGGGGCTTGGACGCCTGCTTTGATTAAAAACCGGAATATATCTCCAGATAAGGCATTGTTTTCAGAAAAAGAATATTCAGGGATTGCAGGCGGTTTCTCTTTGGGCATCCCTTTTCTGGATTCAAGTAGTTTTTTGACAATCATCATTTTTAATTTTTGAATGGGATTTTTATTTCCAAAATACAATTTCCCTTTTTTTAACTTCATCAGATAAGGATCAAATTGGAAATAATAAGGGACCGGTTTTAATCCTTTTCTTTTCAGAAGGATACGAAGCACTTCGGTTCCCGCCATACCGGCGCACAACTGGCAGGAGACATTAAGCGAAGGCCCGGCTTTATTTTCAAGATCCACCTTGGAAAAATCCATGTATTGAATATGGGTGGGTCGCGGTGCCAGCCCCAAAGCAAACGATAATGATTTGTCCTCCGGTTTCATATCATCAACCACATTGAAATAGTCGTCAAACCCCATTCCATGTGTTGGTGAAAATACCAACAGGGCTGAGCTGAATCCCATGGGACCGGCGGTTACAACATAGATCCCTTTTTTTCTTGCCTTGTTAAAAAGTAATCTGCGGATATCAAAATTAAAAAAATCAAGCCCATCCATAACCACATCAACATCTTTTAAAAATTGGTCAATATTGCCGGGATGAATTCCTTCGGAGAACGTATTGACTTCAATATAGGGATTAATTAAAAGCGCCTGCTCTTTCATGACCTCCATTTTTGGTCGGCCATAAGTTGAGACATTGGCGCCATATTGACGGTTGGCATTGGGCGTCTCGAAAATATCAAAATCGGCAATATTGAATTTTCCGATCCCTGACCGGACCATGGTGATCAGATGAATGCCGCCCACCCCGCCCATACCGGGGATGGCGATTCTGGCGTGTTCCAGTTTTTTTTGTTCAGATGCGGTCAATAAACCGATATTCCTGGAAAAAGCAGTCTGATAATAAGCTTCTTTTGTATCCGGCATTTAAAACCTTTTTTGAAATGGGCAGTCATTTTTTCTTTTTATTATTTCTATACGATAAATATTTTGCTTTGCCAACTGTGAATACGCAATTTATACAAACTTCTTGACAAAAGTAAGATAGATTTCTTATGGTTGAGACAGAAATTTCAGCAGATTTATATTTTCAGAAATCGCATGCTTATTTAGGACTTTCACATGATTGAAAAGAGCATCCAGTATGGAAAATTCAGATTTGGTGTGGTTAAGAATGGAGATGTGCTGAAAGATACATTTCGCATGAGGCATGAAGTCTATGTCCAGGAATTTGGATTTGAGAATCCTGAAGATCATCCAAACGGCCTTGAAACAGACCCATATGAAAATGACTCCATTCATTTTGCCTGCCTGAATGAAAATAATTCCGTTGTGGGCACCATACGGCTGGTCCTGGATTCGGACAAGGGCTTTCCCATCGAACATGCTGTTCAGACAAGCTTTGTCGGTGAAAAGCCGGACCGGTCCCAAATCGGAGAAATTTCAAGACTGACGGTGAGTAAAGATCTGCGCAGAAGAAAAGAAGACGGAATGTACGGTGTGGAATCTTATCTTCAGAAAAAAGAGGGAGGGGTGCTGCCGGATGACGGAACCATCCCGGATGAGATGAAGGGAAGAAAAAATCCGATTATTGTATTAGGGCTCTATCAGGTCATGTATCATGAAAGCCGGCGCAGGGGATTGACTCACTGGTATATGATCACAGAAGAAAAAGTATTCTTTGCCTTAAAAAAATATGGATTTTTGTTTCATCAGATTGGCGAGCCTGTTGAATACCATGGTAAGAGGATTCCATATTTAGGGATTGTTGAGGAGAACGAAAGAAAACTGCTGAATGAAAGCCCCGACATGCTTAAAATAATGCTGGCCGGTCTTGAAAAAGAGTTTTACCCGCCGTTTTTCAAGAGCTGATTACTGCGAATTATCAATAAAAGAGTATGGTTAAAATTTTTTAGGTAATCCTGCCTGCTTAAGAACAGCATTTGCTGTATGTCGGGATTTTATAGATTTATCAACAACAAAGCGAATCTTTGTTATGGGACTATACCAAATTTCATGATCCCCCTTCCCTTGGCGCTCAAAAAAGCAGGCACTCTCATGCAAGTATTTTTTTAGGTCTTTTGTAAAATCCGCCATCAGGCAATTGACCTTTGGGCGATTTCAAACCGTCTGCTGAAAAGTTCAAAAGGTGTTTCCTCTCCCGTTTCCAGACCGTTGGCTTCAAGAAGTTCAGGTATCATGTTTTTTAATTTCTTTATCAAATCTTCCAGGTATTTTTCTTCAGTAGCAAGACCAGGAACATCATCACTGCTTGCTACCCAGACGCTCGCATCCTCATCCCATTCTGCTCGTATAAAAAACGGTTTTTTATTCATTTTTAAAATCCTTTTATTTAAACCCCGTTGAATGATTTATTCTAACAAAGATTCAAAATATTGCAAATATGTTTCATTATACCCGACTGATTTCACGAGTTGAATCCATACAGATATTTCAAATTTTCCAGCAATCGCTTTTCAATCGTGTTATGTCTGTCAGGAAGAAGGATAGAAGAAGATTCCCTGACGAAAAAGAAATCATATAAATTATTTCTTGAAGAAAAATTTAAATATGCTTTCTTATAATTGTCTTTCATTGTTTTTAAATCCAGCCGCATGGCCAGAGCCGGGTTTCCATTGGCATAAGAATAGGCTCCAATTTCACCGATTTTTTCAAATAAAAGAAAATCTTCATAAATCCACCGGTATTTTGGATGGATGGTGATAACGATATCATCTGCATTCAGATGCCGGGATGCATATTGGTACAGAATTTTATTGCCCAGCATGGGCACGCTCATATTATTCATTTTATATGCAGGGTCTGCCGCCAAATGACCTGCCTCAATCAGGAATCGCCCCTGGGCTCTTAGCATATCCAATTCCTTTTTGAATACCATGTCCATGGGAAGACCGTTTTCATCGGAATCAGGAAATAGACTGATGGAGTATATCAGCTTTTCGACATCCGCATTCTTTAAAAGCCCGATGAAAATCCTTGAGGCGGCATTGCAATGCTGGGGCGCAATCCGAAATGGGGTCGGGCCGGGCCTTGTAAAGCCGGTTTTGACAAAGACCTTGTAGACCAGGTTAAATGAGGACAGATACTCTTCAGGGCTTAGGGCGGTTCTGAAAATGATGTTATCAAGATCCAGTTTCAGTTCCGGGATAAGATATCTTAAAAGTCGTAATCTTATTTTTTCGGGTAAAGCTTTATAAATTTTACGTTTGATGAAATTGATACTGATTTTTTTCATTGAGCCTCAGTACCATAATTTTATCTTTATTTCCATATGAAATGATATTAAACGTTAAGTTTGAGCATCAGGTATTTTTAAATGTGCTGGGCTCAGCATCAGGCATATGGGTATGGGATAGCCATGGGAAATGATATTGCCATAGAATTGGATCAATCCTTTTCTTTTTTTCTCCCAAAGGATAGGGTCGGACAGGAAATCAGGGTTTCCATGGACCGATTTGCGGCTGTAAAAGATATGATTGAAGCCTTGGGTGTTCCGCATACTGAAGTCGGATTTATGAGTTTTAACGGAAAAGAGGTGGATTTTTTCTTTGTTCCCCGGTCACCGGGCCTGCTGACGGTGCGGAGCATTCAGACGCCTTTTGATGTAAAAAGCCCTTCTTTTCTGAGACCTGTCCCTCTGAGTGATGTCCGATTTGTTGCCGATGCCAATGTGATTCGCCTGGGAAAGCTGATGCTTCTCCTGGGGTTTGATGTGGCCCTCTTTAGAAGAGGCAATGACAGTGATATTGCTGATATGGCACAAAACCAAAACCGGATAGTGCTGACCCGGGATACAGCCCTATTGAAACGTAAAAAAATCATCTTTGCCCGGCGGGTCAGGGCGGATCTGCCCTATGACCAGCTCTCTGAAATCATCAGCTTCTTTGGCCTTGGGCAGAATATTGATATTTTTACAAGATGTACCTCCTGCAACAAGAAACTATTGCCCAAGGCCAAAGATGAAATTTTTCATCTGCTTGAACCCAAGACCCGGCTGTATTTCCATACTTTTTTCCAGTGCCCGGAATGCAAAAATATCTATTGGAAAGGGTCTCATCATGAGAACATGAAACATAGATTTTCTTTCATGGGAATTTCAATAAAAGATTGATTTCAAAGCGTGCGCCCGTTATATTCGGCGTATTATCAATTTAGAAGAGGAACATATGATTATTGTCACAACACACAAAGGATCGGATTTTGATGCCATGGCTTCCCTTGTGGCGGCAACCCTGCTTTACCCCGGAGCCAAGCCTGTTCTTCCGACATCCGTCAACGGCAATCTGAAAACCTTTTTATCCATTCATAAAGATTTGTTTGATTTTTATGCACCCGGTGATGTTACCCTGGATCATGTGAAAAAACTGGTGGTGGTGGACACCCATTCCTGGGACCGGCTTGAGGGCATGGACAAGCTTAAGAATAAAAAGGGGCTTGAGATTGTGGTCTGGGATCATCACACCGAAGGAGATATGGAAGCCTCGGAAAAACATGTGAAGGAAACAGGAGCAACCGTTACCCTGCTCATCAATGAATTGAAAAATCACAGGACCCTGATTACACCCATACAGGCAACCTTGTTTCTGATGGGGCTTTATGAAGATACAGGCAACCTGACGTTTCCGTCAACCCTGCCTGAAGACGTTTATGCAGCCGGATATCTTCTGGATCGCAGAGCGGATCTTACCATCCTTTCCACCTTTTTAAGACAGGCCTACGGCAAAAAACAGAAAGACATCCTTTTTGAAATGATTCAGAAAGCCGAGAGAAGAGAAGTGGCCGGGTTCTCCATCAGTATATCCCGGATGGATATCGAAGGCCGGATACAGAATCTGGCCATGGTCCTCCAGATGTACCGGGAGATCGTCAATGTGGATGTGGCGTTTGGGATTTTTAAAGATATTGAACGAAAAAAATGCATGGTCATCGGCAGAAGCAATGTGGATGAGATTAATATCGGTCTTCTCATGCGGAGTCTTGGCGGGGGAGGGCACCCCGGCGCAGGATCGGCCCTTTTGCACGGCGTAAACCCTGATACCATTGAAGAGATGCTGATGGAGCTTATTTCTGGAAACCAGTATTCTTCCATCAAACTGTCCGATATCATGTCTTATCCGGTTGTTACGGTAACCGAGGATACAAAGATCGAAGAAGTGGCCATGATCTTAAGGGATATGGGATGCACCGGATTACCGGTTGTGGATAAAGATGAGAATGTGGTGGGCGTCATTTCCCGGAGGGATTTCAAGAAAATCAGGAAAACCAATCACATGCAGTCGCCGGTCAAGGCCTTTATGAGCAGGAAGGTCATCACCATTGAACATCATAAAAGTGCTGTTGAGGCGGCAAAACTGATGATCAAACACGATGTCGGGCGTCTGCCGGTCATGAAGGACGGCAAACTTATCGGGATCATCACCCGGTCCGATGCCATGATGTATTTTTATGATCTTTTACCGGATTGAAGCTTTAATTTCTTCCGGGCTTTTTCAGCAAGCTTTTCCCTGAATATCTTTGAATTGTGGCGGATGTCCACGGGAAAGGATTTTTCAATAAAAATATGTTCGATTCCGGCTGTCAGCGGGTTGGACCGTGCAAGGGCAAAAAGCTCACCGATAAAAGCTTTTTCATCTTTTATGGTTTCATAGGGTTCAATAAAGATGACGGGGGTTTCTTCATTTTTCGGGCCCACACCGGCAAGGGCGCTTCTGAAGACTTTTTCATGGTTGTTGAAGATCGCCTCCACAGGAATGGTGAAGAGCGTTTCTTTTTTTGTGACCACCCTGTGGCTTTTTCTGCCGCAGAACCAGATCCTTCCTTTTGAATCCCTCCATCCAAGGTCTCCCATGCGGTGCCAGATCCTGCCATCGGAATCCTGAATTTTTGAATTAAGATCTGCCTCACGGTTGTTGAAATAATGTTCCGTCACAAGGTCTGCCTTGACCATGATTTCTCCTACTTGCTTTTCAGGAGCTCTGATGTTGTCATGAATCTGGGTGATGGGGCTGTCCGTAATGCGGATGATTTCAATCTGGGTGTTGCAGATGGGCCGTCCGATACAAAGGCCAAATCCTTTTTCAGTAAGGGCTTTGGTTTCGGAAAGAATTTCATTGGAACCGATGGAGATGATGGGAACGGCTTCTGTGGCGCCGTAGGGCGTATGAACCTGGGCATCCCCCGAAAGCATAAGGCAAAACTGCTCGATATTGGCCGGGCTTACAGGAGCGCCTGCCGAGATAACCCGCCGTAAGGACGGCAGTTTGATCTGATTTTCTTTTCCATATTTCCCGAGACGGTTTAAGAGCGCCGGGGAGGCGAACATATTGGTAACGCCGTGGTTTTCAATGGCTTCAATTATTTTTTTAGGATTGGCAAGGGCAGGCTTGGTCGGGTCCATATCCGGGATAACAGCCGTCATGCCAAGGGCAGGGTCAAAAAGAGCAAACAAGGGAAAGGTCGGCAGGTCAATTTCATCCGGTTCGATGAAAAAATGCTCTTGTATCTGCCGGATTTGGGCGTCAAAATTGCCGTGGGTGTAAACCACGCCTTTGGCAGGGCCTGTGGAGCCGGTGGTAAAGACAATGGCGGCAATTTCATCCCGTGTGGTCCGGGCCGGTGCAAAGGGTTTGTAAGGGCCCGACTTCAATTGATCCAGAGTGTATCCTCCCCAGAACCACCGGTTGCCAACTGTCACCCAGTGTTTAACGGATTTGAAATAATGGGGTTTGAGTTTACGCAAAAGATGGGCTTTTTCAATGCCGATAAAAGCCACGGGTTTTCCCTCTTCAAGGCATTGCAGCATCCGTTCGATACCCATGCCCGGGTCAACCACCACAGGGATGGCCCCGACTTTGAACATGGCAAAGACAATGATGAAAAATTCCATGCCCGGCCGGACCATCAAAATGGTCCGGGTTCCCCGGATAATGCCGATGCGCTCAAGGCCATGGGCCAAACGGTCGGATTCCTGTTCAAGCTGGGTAAAGGTCATCTGGCTGTAACGGACCCTGCCGGCCTTATCTCTTCCGGAAGGGCAAACAACGGCTCTTTTATAGGGAAAGGCCTCCTGTGAGCGTTTAAGGCCTTGTGCAATATTGGTATAGGGGATCATAAGAATTTCTTTTTCAGCTTAAACAGGGTCCCTTTGATAAGGCCCTCCGGCGGCTTTTCTTCTTCTATAATCAATTTTTTGGTCAATTCCTGGGCAGGGGCAAGGGTGGCTCCTGCAAGTTCGGTCAATTCCTTGTTTTTTTCATTTATCTGGATCATGGCCTGTTCCTTATTAACATTGAACAGGACAAAGATTTCTTTAACCGGTTTTTCAATTTTTAAAAAGCCTTTTTGCAGATTTATTTTTGTTTTTTCCCATACAGCCTTTTCTTTTTCCGCAATTTTTCCCTGCTCCGGGTATTTTTTTGCAATCTCGTCTATTCTTGCAATTTCCTTGTCGATTAAAATAATTTCATTGTTGCAGGTAATGATGGCGGCATAAAGATCTGGAAAATTGTAAAAACAGAACCTGACCATTTCTTCAGGAAGGTTGATATGTTTTAATTCCAGTTTATGATAGGAAGCTTTTAAGGTTTCAGGGTCTTTCGGGGCAAACCAAAGTTTATAGACACCAAGGGAAGCAGCACCCATGGCAATTAGAATCAGAATAAAAATAAAAATATTTTTTTTTGAAAACAGAGCCTTGATTCTTTGTTTTATTGTTTTTTTTTCTTCAGGGGGTGGGGCATCGGTGGCGGCAGAGGTGTCCTGCTTTTCTTCAGTCATGGCGTTGCTGTCTTTTTTTTTCTTTTTTAAAAAATCAAGCATGATGGTCATCACCCCTCAAAGCGGCTGAATACCTGCTTCATAGCCTGCCTTATGCAGTTAAAAAAGTGTTGATCAGACAAGCGGTTTCTTCGGGTTTGTCTTCAAACAGGTAATGGCCCGCATCATGGAAGACATGGGTTTTGGCCCCTGGAAACCGTCGTTTGAATTCATTTAAAAACGTCAGATCAAATACAAAATCCTTAGCTCCCCATAAGAACATGAGGTTCGATCCGGACAGGGTCTTTAAATTTTTGTCCACATGATCGACAAGGCCATAACTCTGATCTTTTTCACATATCGGTATATCCTGGACAAATTTTAAGGTGGCAATCCTGTTTTTCCAGGAATTATAGGGTTCAATCAGGCCTTTTTTTACTTTTCCCGGCAGCTTTTTTTCGGCTGCAAGCCGGAGGGCTCCGCGGGCAAACACATTCAGCCCGAGAACGGCCGGGACTGCAAAAAATCGGATATATTTAATAAGCCATAAAAGAAAGGGGAAAGATTTTTCCTTTGGCAGGAGAAATCCGGAAGTATTGGTGATAATAATTTTATCAATTATTTCCGGATGTCGGATGGCAAAGGCAAGACCGATCATGCCGCCCCAGTCGTGGACCACAAGGCTGATTTTTTGCGTGATGTTCAGGCGGCTGATAAGAGTTTCAAGATCATTGACGCGTGACTCAAGGGTATAGGCATAGGATTTTGAATCAGGCTTGTCTGAAAAACCGCATCCGATATGATCCAGGGCAATGGTCCTGAAATTTTTTGACAGGCAGGTGATCAGATGCCTAAAATAAAAGGACCAGGTGGGGTTGCCGTGGATCATGATCACGGGTTTTCCCAAGCCTTCATCAATATAATGCAGGTCGTTTCCTTTGATATCCATAAATTTTGATTCAAAGGGATAAAGATCTTCAAACCCCCTGGTGGAAGTTAACGTCCCGTTGATATATTTTTCTACCATTGAACACCTAAGATATAGCAGTTCAATCCCGACCCCACACCAATAAAGGCCACCAGATCCCCGGGTTTTAAAAACCCTCTTTCATCTGCTATGGCGGCGGTAATGGGAAGGGACACCGTGCCGATATTGCCGAGGAAGGGAAAGGTGCAGAAATCCTTTTTGATATCCTGGTTCAATGCCTGGTAGAATTTTTGATGGTGAATGGCGCCGACCTGGTGACCGATAAATTTATCCGGCTGATGGTCTGAAAGATTGAATTCTTTTTTAAAGGCCAGAAAAGTTTTTTGTGCCAGGGACACGCCTTGTTCCAAAACGCCCTGGGCCCTGGTTCTCATGATCACACGGGAATGTGTGGGCATTCCGGTTTCCTCAAAGCCCCAGTGACAGAGGTCGTGATACTGAATGGCATTTCTCACCACACCCCCCATAAGTCTATGCTTTCTATTGTCCGTGTTTCCGATGGTGCCGTCGGTGAGCAGAACGGCGGCCGCAGCCGAACCGCCGGTCATGGTGGCCACCGCGTCCTTGTAAAATTCAATGCTTTTGTGGGTGTTGATTTCATCAATGGTTGAATCGACAATCTGCCGGGCGGTTTCACAGGAGACCACAAGGCCTGCCTTGATATTGCCGAGTTCGATTTCATTGGCAATTTGGACAATACCGGTGATCATGCCGAGACATGCGCTTTTGACATCAAAGATATGGGCAGTTTCAGAAAGGTTCAGGCGGCTTGCCACATCACAGGAAGTGGCTGGTTCAAACCCGTCCTGACACACCCCGCAATAGGCAAGGGCGCCGATTTGGCCGGGAGATATTTCCGCTTCGTCCAGGGCTCTTTGCCCGGCAATGGCAGCATGTTCTGCAAGGGTATGATCCTTGTCCCAGTATCGCCGTTCCCGGATGCCGGTCAAGGCTTCCAATTGGCCCGGTTCAAACCCCACCGTCTTGTAAAACGGCTGAAGTCTTTGTTCAAGTTCGGCTGTCGTTACCACATGAGAAGGAAGTTCATACCCGAAGGATTCAATAAATACGGTTGAATATCTCATTTGCTTCTCCAAAAATATTCCAGATCGTCTTTGGTCAGTCCGGCAAGCTTCATTCCCATATTCCGGTAAAGAACAATCCTCAAATCATCGGAAAACATATGGGCATCGGCCAGGACATAGGGTTCAGGCCCGTAAGCCATTTTTCTAATCTCTATTTCATACCGGGCCTTTTTTGTCATGGGTGTTACAGGACCCCGGCATTTCAAATCACTTTCATTGCCTGCCACAATATCATAATACACATCATCCCGATCCGTGATCCAGCCCATTCTCTGGGTAAAAATCCTCAAGGCATGGGCACAGCATTCATACATGAGGGTGCCCGGCATGACCGGGTCATCAATAAAATGGCAGGTCAAAAACCAGTCATCCGGGTGGATGTCAGCCTCGGCAATGATGGAGCCAAGACCAAACCGGCCGCCTTCCGGGTCAAATTCCAGGACCCGGTCGATAAGGTGCATCCTGCCGCCCGGAAGAAAAAGATTTTTTCCAAGCCGTTTCCCCTTAAAATGGGGACCAAAGGCAAGGTGCAGGTCCCCGGATCTCAAGGCATCGACCTCTTGGTCTGAAAATCTTGTTTTCAAAACCGGGACAAGAAGGGGAATTTCAGATGGGCTTTTTTTCTTTTGCAGATCCTCTGTTTTAAGGATAATCCCGCCTGAGTTTTCAACCTCTTCTTCCGTGAAAAAACCGGCACACCCGTCCCGCATGGAGATCAGGAGACGGTTGTCAATATAACCCTTATAATGGAAAAAAAACAGGTAAACTTCGCCCTGTTTTAAAAAACGGTCAATTTCAATGTGGTATTCAATGGTCTCACCGGGTTCCGGCAAAGTCCGGTGAAAGGTGACCTTTGCATCGAGAAGCCTGTATTTTCGTTTCCCTTTGACCGCATGATCAATGCCGAGCCATGCACACAAAAACAGATCGGCCTGGCCTGCTTCAATGGAAATGGAAACCGGGGCTTTGCCGCCGTCCAGATACCAGGCCTTATGTTTGACATCGTGCTGGGTGATGATGCGTCCGGAGGTCAGGGAAAGCATTTCTCCTTTTATTTCCATGATCCTGTCCACCAGCATCAAAGGTTCTGCCGGAAGCCTGACCCTGACGGGATAGGTGTCGATGATGTCAAATGCAGCCCCAAGCACATGCCCTGCTTTTCCAACCGCGTATTCAAGACAGTCTTCCCGGGTAAGAAAGGGATGCAAGGATTGCCCATCCGGGGTTCCAAGCACATGGCCGGCAAGACGGGTCAATGCCTCAAACTGTTTTTCCAGTTCCAGCATGTTGTTTTTTGAAAATTCAAGAAATTTTTCATGGGCAGCAGATGTTTGGGCATTTCCAAGGGTCAAAAAGCCGGTGTCAGGGGTTGATATACGATCCATGTCCGGTTCAGGGGGTATTTCCGGCTTTTCAAGCGTATGGATAATGTCTTCTGAAATGACACCCCTGTTGGTTTTCAGAATAATGCTTTTCTCTGGTATGGCAGGCATATTGCGGGCACCTGTGTATCGTCTTTTCCCATATTCTTCAAGAATCAAATGTGAAACTGTGCCGGCCAGGGTGATGGATGCAACACAGGCCTTTTTTGGAAAAAATGGGGGTGAAGGCTCAGGCAGGTTTTCTTGATATTTTTTTATAAAGGAGGGGAACGGCCTGTTCGGTGGCATTTTCCGGTGATAAAGGCATAGAGCGGTTTTTATGACGGAGAAAAGGGAAGACACCGTTTCGGTGTTTCCAATAACAGGAGGAGCGGAGGAGACACATAATATTTGTTTGTGCGGTGTATCAGAGAAAATCGAATTCAGAGCTTTTGCTTCGGCAATGTCATGATCCAGGACTCCGGAACCTGAAGCTTCATAAAGACGGATATCTGAAATTGTTGTTTTTGAATCCTTTAAGGCGGACTCAAAAGACCGGACATAAAGGGATTCAAGGGCTTCAGGGTCCGGGGGATTCTCCCCGGGAACGGGTCCGCCTGAAAAGCCTGAAATGCCGGTGATGACGCCATATATGCGGTCATTATCCAGAACAGCCTGGTCAAGCCGTTTCAGAACAAGGGCGGCCGCGCCTTCAGACGGCAGGATGTCTTCAGAATGGGGTTTTGCCATGTCATGAAGGGCAAATTGCCGGATATCTCCGGCAAGATCCACACAACCGCAGATAAAAACGTCGGTCTCGCCGGTGCTAAGGGAATGAACTGCGGTTTCAATGGTTTTCATGCCGGAGTCGGCACCTGAAGATAAAGTAAAACAGGGCCCTCCGAGTTTGAACTCCCTGGCCACACGGGAGGCCGCAATACCGCCGAGGGCGCCCAGGGTCCGGTTAAAGGTCAGCGGGGGGGACAGCAGGGTTTTAATGTTTTCTGTAGCCGAACCTGCCGTCCATCTCAGGTGAAAATCCGTGGCCCCATAATCAAATTCAATGCCTATGGCGCAACCCATGTTGTGCCGCGGCGGATCGGTTTCCAGGGGTCTTGGTGCAATCCCTGCATCTTCAAGAGCCCCTTTGGCTGCTTTCAGCAAGAGGATGTGCTGGGGCAGGATGTCTTCCATCTGGTTGGGCGGGATGTGAAATTCACCATAAAAGGTTGAAAACTGATCCAGGTAATACCCTTTTTTTTCACGGACAGTATCAAGACCCTTCCGTCTCCATCTTGATCCGGGAAGTTCAGGGGTGAGCTGTTTTTTATCAAATATGAGACCGTTGAAATCAATGAGGGAATAGCAATCCTTTAAAAGGGTCTCCATACCGATAACCGCACAGGGAACGCATTGGTATGGGGGTGTCTTTTCAATATTTTTTACGAAATGCAGGGGTGAGCCGGTTTTATATTCTTCAACAAGGATGTGGGCATTGATCCCGCCAAAGCCAAAAGCGCTGATGGCAGCTTTGCGGGGGGTGCCTAAATTTGTTGGCTTCCATTCTTCAACCTCGGTCTGAACCCGGATGTTGGAATGGTTCAAAGGGCTTTGGCCCAAAGGGGATGTGAAATTCAAAGACGGCGGCAAAACCCCCTTGTTCATGGAAAGAAGGGTTTTAATAAAACCGGCAGCACCGGCGGCGGTCAGAAGATGACCGATCATGGATTTGACGGATCCGATGGAAAGGCTCGCCTCAGGGCATCCGGATATTTTGTAAAGTTCATGGATACTGGAGAGCTCTACCGTGTCTCCGACAGGCGTGCCGGAACCGTGGCATTCCATATACTGGATGTCCGAAGGGGACCATTTCGCCTCTTCATAGGCTTGTATCATGGCCCGGACCTGGCCTTCCGAAGCCGGTCCCACAAGGGTTCCCTCAATATCATTGGAAACGCCTGCGCCCGTGATGACGGCATGGATGGTATCTCCGCAGGCAACCGCATCTTCCAGCCTTTTTAAAACCACAATACCGACACCTTCACCCACCACAAGCCCGTCGGCTGATTGATCAAAGGCGGCGCATCTGCCCGAGGGCGACAATGCTTTAAGCTGGGTAAATCCGATCTGGGTATAAAGGGAATCCGGTCTTGAAACACCTCCTGCCACCATGATATCCGCTTTTTTCAAGTGAAGGTGCTCACAGGCAAGCTTAATGGCGTACAAAGAAGAAGCGCAGGCTGCATCAAGGGTGAAACAGCCGCCGTGAAATCCCATGGCCCTTGACAACAGGGCAGCCGGCAAAAAGACCATGCCGGTGCTTAAAAAATCTTTTGGCCCAGGATCCTTAAATTTTTTTTTACATAGCAGGTTCCGGGAAAAATCAGAAGATTTTTCCGTGGGAAGGGAAATGGCGGCAAGAATCACCCCGGTTCTTTTTTTATCTTCCTTGGTGTGAAAACATTGTGAAAAAGCCTTGCGCCCGGCGTGAAGAACGAGCTTTTGAACCGGATCAAGCAGGGAAAGAAGAGTTTCTTCAAGAAATAAACCCGAAAGATCGAAATCAAGGGTTTCAATGATGCCAGCCTTATCTGAAACAGCCTTGTCCGGGACAGGGGTTTTTGATATAAATTCTTGAACAGGCCCTGGCCATCGATGATCCGGAATTTTTATAATGCAGTCTTTTTTATTAAGGATATGGTCTATAAAAATCTCTGTGTCCCCGGCTTGGGGGAATACGCCTGCCATGGCGACAACAGCTGTTTTTCCTGACGGTTTTTTCATAGGGGCTGATATAATGGAGAACCTTCCCGATTACAAGAAAGCAATGTAAAACTTGTGTAAAATCCAGGCCCGGTCTTAACCGAAAATTCAATTATAAATCAGAAGAAACCCGTTTATGACAGACCTTGCAAGAAGCCACAAGGTGATCATGAAAAATAAAGCAGCCAAAGACCGGTCAAAAACATTTTCTTTTCTCTTTTCAGTATACCCCAGTACCCACCCAAAAAAGATACCTGAAAAAAGGCCTCCTGCATGACTCCAATTATTGATATTGGGCATTAAAAAACCAAAAAAGACAAGGCTCAATACCCACCCTGTGGTTTGTTTATAAACCAGCATATCCCATTCTCCACCCCGTGATTTGCCATAAAACAAAAGGGCGCCGATAAGGCCGCAAAGACCGGAAGAGGCTCCGATGGTAAGATAGACATTGCCGAAATAAGATAACAGAAAGCCTGAAATTCCTGTAAGGGTATAGATGGAAAACATCCGGTATATCCCAAACTCCTCCATCACCAGAGGGGCAACCGTGCGCATCGCCAGCATATTGAAGATGATGTGGAGAAGCCCGCCGTGAAGCCAGTTGGCAGTGACAAGGGACCACCAGGCTTCAAATCCGGCAATGGGAAGTCTTCCGGATGCCCCCAGAAAATTCAAGACATCCATGGTCGGGGTGAAGGCATAAAAAGGATTCAGGCTGACGGTCATATTTTTGCCGCTGTAGATGAGGCTGACAACATACATGAAAACATTGGTGTAGATTATTGCCTTAAGAACACCGGCAGGCGTTAACAAGGGTTGTTCATCTCTTTTTTCAATCATTCTTTTGGCCCGGTATATGAATGTTCCGATTAAATGAATCAGGGTATTATGAAACAATCAGGTTTGAAAATAAACCCCCGGCTGTATGATGATTGCAGCCGGGGGTGCGTAAAACGTCCTGAAAAGACAAGCAAAGAAATCCTGCCTATTGTTTCAGTGCTTTTTGAATGACCTCTTCCATTGACTGGTTGACAAAGGCTTCAAGTTTCTCGGGTGTGAACGTCATCTCGGTTCTTTCAAGCATCAGGCTGACCGGTACGGTTTTAAATTCATTGTTATCTGATTTTTTCCCGATAAACAGGGTGAGGTCGATTTCAAGTGTCATTTCGGTGGGGCCGCCTTTTTTTTTGGCCCGGCATTCAAATTTATTGATCTGTCCGGTCATGATCTGTTTAAATCCGCTGCCGGCATTCATTACCCCATTTGGCGAGAGTTCCCATGGGACAATGGGGGTGACGGTATATCCGTTTTTTTCATAATAGTCCTGGATCGCTTTTTTTATGGTATCGGCAAGATTCATTCCCTGGACAAAAAAGGTTTCCTGGCTGTTGTCCATCAAAAGCCGGTACCCCACATACCCGCCGTCCCGATCTGCTCTTTTATCTTTAAAAGGGGCTATCCCGATGGCGCCGGTCTGGTTTTTTTCATGATCTGCCTTATAAGAAAGATTGATGAATTTCTGACCGGGGGTTGCGCATCCCAGTAAAAAGAAAAATATGAAAATTAACCACCATTGTTTTTTCATGAACAGGTCTCCTTGGTATTGTAAAAATTCAATTAAGCTTGATATCATCAATCTCTACGGCATTCAAGTATTCTTTGACCGCCCCGAGAGTCAGGGTAAACATTTTTGTCCCGGTGAGTATGGCGGCCGGATTATTCTCACTCTGGCAGACGGATGCAAAAACCGGCCCGATGATGACCGCCGGGTTCTGTGAAGTGTCCGGGTTTTTTTGCATGGCGCCAAGATAAATACTGAGCCGGTCTTTGAGGATTTCAAAATAATCAACGGTTTTTCCCGTGGTGGTCTGTGTCAGGGTTGAAATATTTCCGGAGATTTCCCTTATATTTTCCCAGAAAGCCAGTGTCAGAGGGCCTTTGTTTTTGTCGGTGACGGGCATAAAAAAGGACAGCGCCCATCCGATACTCAGAATTTTCAGCAGCTGAAGCTCATATTCAACGGTTGTCGGATTCAAGCGGCTATCGGCAGGAATGGCAGCCAGAAGCTCTTTTAAATCCCTTCTGTCAATGGCAAAAGATGATAGATCACCGGCCATTTTTTCAATGCTCAGGCTTTCTTTTTTTTTCTGCGCCATGATCTTCTCCTTAGCATTAAATTCATGTACAAAAAGATTCATTTATGCCATATAATATTTGATCTTAATAACAGCACAAACAAAAAGAGTAAACTAAAAAGCAATGATTAAAATTGATCTTAAGCTGTTTGTGACATTATCCGGATATCTGCCGGGAAAAAACGAAAGCCTTGAAATTCATGAAAAAACAACTGTGGAAAAATTGATTTTGGATCTTGGCATTCCGGATGAATCGGTTAAATTGATCTTTATTAACGGGAAGCGTCAGGACAGGATGTATCAGCTCAAAGACGGAGACAGGGTCGGGCTTTTCCCGCCTGTTGGAGGCGGTTAAAAATGGAATTTTCAAAATTTAAAGAAAGGTACAACCGGAATTTCAATACATTTTCCCTTGAGGAGCAGGCAAAACTGGGTGCCTCCGGCGTTGCCGTTATCGGGCTCGGCGGGCTTGGCGGCGGTGTCTGCGAAATGCTGGCAAGAGTAGGCATAGGAAGGCTCACGCTGGTGGATGGAGATGTGTTTGACGTCAGTAATTTAAACCGCCAGCTCTTAAGCGAAGAACGGCTGATCGGTGTTCCAAAAGCCGAAGCTGCAAGGGACAGGGTAAGGGCCATAAACTCGGAAGTCCATGTCACTCACCGGGTTGAATTTCTTAATGAAAAAAGCCTTTATGAGCAGATAAAGGGCTTGGATGTGGTTATGGATTGCCTTGATTCCATAGACGCCCGGTTCAAACTTCAGGAAGCGGCGAAAAAAGCGTCTGTCCCCATTGTATCTGGAGCCATAGCAGGGGTCACGGCCCAGGTCACAACGATTTTTCCGGAAGACAGGGGATACTCGCTGATATATGGGGAAAAAAGCAGGAAAGAGATGAAGGGCGTGGAAACCAAGACCGGCAATATAGCCTATTGTGCCCTTTTTGCAGCCACCATCCAGTCTTCGGAATGTATAAAAATTCTGTTAAAACGCGGGGATCTTCTTCGCAATAAACTGTTGATCGCAGAACTGTGGGGCAATATTTTCGAGGTGATGGATCTTGTCTGATCAATATCAAAAAGCAGCTGATATCATATTGTCATCAAAGCGCTGTGTGGCGTTTACCGGCGCTGGGATTTCCGTTGAGAGCGGCATCCCGCCGTTCAGAGGGGAAAACGGCCTCTGGAACAAATATGACCCTGAAACCTTTGACATCCGGTATTTTCATAATCATACCAAAGAGTCATGGGAAGTTATACGGGAAATTTTTTATGACCTTTTTGGAAAAATAATGCCCAATGCAGCCCATTATGCATTGGTTGAACTTGAAACAAAAGGGTTTCTTGGCTCGGTGATTACACAGAATGTGGACAATCTCCATTATGATGCGGGCAGCAAGACCGTCCATGAATTTCACGGGTCTTTAAAAAGACTGGTCTGTATTGGCTGCAAAGCCGGATATGGGATTTTTGCAATTGATCTTACATCTCTGCCGCCACGATGCGAAAAATGCGGCAGTGTCCTGAAACCGGATGTCATTTTTTTCGGAGAAGCCATTCCTGAGCCTGCAAGGACAAACTCATTCAATGAAACAAAACAGGCAGATTGTTTTATCCTTATCGGAACCACAGGGTCTGTGGCACCGGCCAATCTGATACCCTCAGCCGCAAAGGCCAATGGCGCAAAAATAATCGAAATTAATCCCTTTGCCTCTGAATATACCCATACGGTTACTGACGTGTTTTTAAAGGATAAAGCAACGGTTGCCATGAAAAAACTGATGGATGAAATCCATGGAAAATAATGGGAAAAAGGAGTTTTGAATGCCGCAAGAGTGTGTTTTCTGCAAGATAATTCATCGGGAAATGCCTGCTGAATTCTTATATGAAGATGAGATTTGCGTTGTTTTTAAAGATATCAACCCTGCTGCACCGGTTCATCTTTTGCTGGTGCCCAAAAAACATATCAGAAGCGTCAATGACCTGAAAGATGAGGACAAAAAAATTGTCTCTCATCTTTTTATGGTGTCAAAGGATATGGCAAAGGAAAACGGGGTAAAGGATTCCGGGTATAAGCTTTTATTTAATGTTGAAAAAGGCGGAGGGCAGGTAATTTTTCACCTTCATCTCCACTTGATCGGCGGATGGAAAAGGCGATGATGAAAACTGATATCAGTGTTACCCAGATGCCGTTTCCCGGGGAATCCCGGGTCATGTATGGCGGGGATTGCATGACCTTTGAATTGACATTGTCAAAAAAGGCGGTAGGCCGGGCGTGGATCAGAACAAACCTTGGCTCTGCTTCCGTATCCAGACGGGAAGTCATTTCCCGAATTGAAAAAAATGAAATAAAACTGGATGAAGCCTGGTATGACATTGAAATGGAAAAAAAAGGCGATCAGGTGTTTCAGATTGTTCTGCCGCTTCATCAAACCGGATTTTTCCAGGCAAAATGCTTTTTTATCCCTGAAAACAGTGCTGTTCCCATCTGGCCTCCGGGCGGGAACTCGATTATCAATGTGGAACCGCCCGGAACCTGCTGTGCCAATATTATTTATAACGCCTTTGTGCGGCAATTCGGCAAATCAAAGTCCGGTGTACTTGAAGATAAAGAATTGTCATCCATCATAAAACGGCTTGATGCACAGGGATATACGGTTATACCGGAATCCGGGAAATTCAGGGATCTGATGCGGGAAGTGGAATTTATTTTTTCCCGTCTTGGGTGCCGGGTGCTGCATCTTTTGCCCATACATCCCACCCCCACCACCTATGCCAGAATGGGAAGATTCGGAAGCCCTTATGCAGCCTTGAATTTTACGGAAGTCGACCCGGCCCTGGCCGAGTTTGACCCGTCTGCAACCCCTTTGGAGCAGTTCATGGAACTGGCGGATATGGTTCATTTCCATAACGGATATCTTTTTATGGACATTGCCATCAACCACACCGGATGGGCCGCCTCCATCCATGAAACCAATCCGGAGTGGCTGGTCCGGGGGGATGACGGCAGGATCGAGGCACCGGGAGCCTGGGGCACGGTCTGGGCCGATCTTACAAAACTGGATTATACCAATATTGATCTGTGGAAATACATGGCCGATGTTTTTTTGCTCTGGAGCCACAGAGGGGTTGATGGTTTCAGGTGTGATGCAGGATATATGATCCCGGCTGAAGCATGGGAATATATTATTGCAAAGGTAAGGACCGAATACCCGGATATTCTTTTTTTTCTGGAAGGGCTTGGCGGACCCATTGCCACCACCCGGACCTTACTAAGCCGGGCAAATTTCAACTGGGCCTATTCAGAGCTTTTCCAGAATTATTCAAGGGAAGAGATTTCCCGGTATCTGCCCTCTGTCTTTGATATTTCAGATACGTGCGGAAACCTCATCCATTTTGCAGAAACCCATGACAACAATCGGTTGGCATCGGTTTCAAAGCAATATGCAAAAATGAGAACCTCACTCTGCGCCCTTTTTTCGGTTTGCGGCGGGTTTGGATTTGCCAATGGTGTGGAATGGTTTGCCGTTCAGAAAATCGATGTCCATGAATCTTCCAACCTGAACTGGGGTGATAAGGTTAATCAGGTGGACCATATTGCAAAATTAAATCTGATTCTGAAAAATCACCCCACATTTTTTGCCCATACCAGGCTTTCTTTGATCCAGAAGAACCAGTCCGAATGTTTGGTTCTTCTGCGGCATCAGCCACAGCACAATAAAAAACTCCTGGTTCTGGTGAATCTGGATTGTGTCAATTCCCAGGAAGCGGTCTGGAGCAGGGAAGATACAGGCTTTAAGGAGCCCCTGATGATCGATCTGATATCCGGAACCACCGTGAAGACTGAAAAAGAAGGGGATCTTTTTATTTTCAGGCTTGCTCCGGGAGAGGTCCTGGCCCTGACACCCGATTTTGAAGACTTGACCCATATTGAAATGAACCGTCGGGAAAAAAGCCAGACGCCGGAAAGGGTCTATCTTCAGAAACTGAAAGCCAAAATCCTGTCGATCCATACACTATTTAACGGTTATGGAAATGTCAAAGAGGTCAATATTGAAAAACAGGCCCTTGAATTTGCAGAACATCCGGCAGAATTCATCCGGTCATTGAATAAAAATTCCAGGGAATCTTGTGTCGTCGAATTGAAATTTGAAAGGGATTTAAAACGCCAGCTGATGGTTCCGCCGGGCTTTTTCCTATTGATCACCTGCAAAACCGGATTCAGGGCAGAAATCCTGGATGAAAGCCGGTCTTCAAAAATTTC
>CAZWMY010000015.1:32358-48397 GCA_964635025.1 uncultured Desulfobacula sp.
ATGGGATATGAGGAAGGTCTGCCGACACCGGACAGAAATGGGTTTTTTGCAATCTTCAATCCGTTTGAAATTCGAAATCAGCATAAGGAATATTCACTCGTTCTGAGAGTCTTTGAGCCTGGCGGCACAAGGGTCGAAAAAGTTTTCCTTTTATCCCTTGCTCCTTTTGAAGCGCTTTATATGAGTTCTTCATTTACGCGAAAAGAGATTGTTAAAACCCCTTCCCTGAAATTATTGGGGACAACGAACAGAGGCGCCATGATGCGGGCCGCCGCCTGGTGGAGCAGGCTTGACAGCCGATACGATGCCTTCCTTGGGGCGAACCTGGACAAGAATATGCCGGAAAACAGATGGATGCTGTTTTCGCGATGCAGGATCTGGGCCATATTCCAGGGGTATTCCAGGGAATTGCTCCCGGATTGTCTTGAGAGGTTTACCTTTTCATATGATCACGGCGGCCGATGGCTGTTCCGTGTCCCTACGTCGGAAGGCAAGTATTATGCCCTGGAACTGGATCTTTTGATTGATCGCAAAGAAAACCAGGTCTGCCTTATCATCAAACGAAATATATCCAACAACGGCGACTCAAAATTCTTTCTTGAGGACCATAAAGGAATTACCCTGGTTATCCGTCCGGATATTGAGGACAGATGCTTTCATGACCCGGTCAAAGCCTATCTCGGGCCTGAAAAAAACTGGCCCGGCGCTGTAAAGGCGAATGATAAAGGCTTTGATTTTTTTCTTTCAAATGGAAAAAAACTAGGGGTGACCCTGTCCAAAGGCAAATTTTATTATGAACCGGAATGGTATTATATGGTTTACCGTTCCATGGAAGCTGAAAGGGGCCTTGATCCGAATTCCGATCTTTTCAGCCCCGGCTATTTCAGCGTTTCCTGCCTTGGAGGAGATAAAGTCCTGCTCAACGCATTTGTTACGGAAAGCAATGAGAATGCCGAAAGGTTTGATAAATCCCTGGAATCCATGGGGGAAAGAACTTTTGAAAAAGGGATGAACCTGTGTGATGCAGTATATAAAAGTCTTAATGCGTTTATTGTCAAAAGGGGACATGAAAAAAGCGTGATCGCCGGCTATCCCTGGTTTCTGGATTGGGGAAGAGACAGTTTGATTTTCTGCCGGGGCCTGATTGAGCTTGGGCGGCTTTCTGAGGCCAAATCTATTTTACGTCTTTTCGGAGGGTTTGAAAACAATGGAACTCTCCCCAATATGATCTGCGGAAAGGATGCCGGGAATATTGAGACATCCGATGCCCCTCTCTGGTTTTTTGCCTGCTGCAAAGACCTTCTGGAAAAAGAAAAAAATCATGAATTTTTAAACGAGACTCTGGACCATCGAACCGTAAGAGAAATACTGATCTCCATTGCCGATTCCCTGATCCGCGGAACAAAAACAGGGGTGGTGGCCGACCCTGAAACATATTTGATTTACAGCCCCTCCCATTTTACCTGGATGGATACCAATTTTCCTGCCGGGTCTCCAAGACAGGGGTATCCCATTGAAATCCAGGCGCTCTGGTACAATGCCCTGACCCTGCTTTCATCCATTGACAGGAAAAATGCATCCGACTGGAAAAAGAAAGCACAAACCGTTCAGAAGTCGGTTCAAACGCTTTATTATGATGAAAAAAGAGGATATTTTTCAGATTGTCTTCATGCCGCCGGCCCCATGGGAGCTAAAAAAGCCGTTGCTGACGATGCCTTAAGACCGAACCAGCTGTTTTTGTTTATTTTTGATGTCATAGAGGATATAAAAATTATTCAGACCTGTGTTGAAACCTGTCAGGAGCTGCTGGTCCCCGGGGGAATCCGAAGCCTTGCCGACAGAAGGGTTGAATATCCTAATCCTATTTACTATAATAATCAGCTGATCAAAGACCCTCATTTCCCTTATTCCGGCGAATATAAAGGAGATGAAGATACAAAGAGAAAACCGGCATATCACAATGGAACAGCCTGGACCTGGCCCTTTCCGGTATTTTGTGAAGCTTGGGAAAAGGCATTCGGAAAAAACAGCCGTTCAACCTGTCTTTCATGGCTGGGCAGTGTATTGAATTTGATGAGAACCGGTGCGGCAGGCTATATTCCGGAAATCCTGGACGGGGATTATCCGCATACACCACGGGGATGTGATGCGCAAGCCTGGGGGTCAAGCGAGTTCGCCAGAGTGATGCACAAATTATTGGATTGATCTTTAACAGGAGATGTTTTGATATATGGAAAAAATTCAGATTTATAAAGTGTATCCTGCAATCCCGGAAGCCTTGTCCTTCCTGGATTATCTCGCAAGGAACCTGTGGTGGTGCTGGAATCCAGAAGCCATAGAGCTCTTCCATAGAATCAACCCTCCCCAATGGGAAAAAATCGGCAAAAACCCTGTGGCTTTTTTATCCTGTATTTCACAGAGAAGATTTGACGAGCTTTCAAAAGACGAGAGTTTTCTGGGTCATCTGAACCGGGTCAAGGCTAAATTTGAACGGATGTTTTCCTATGTATCCCAGATTAAGGAATTGACCCTTGGGCCAAAAGAAACCATTGCTTATTTTTCAATGGAATTCGGGCTTCATGAATCCCTTCCGTTTTTTGCTGGTGGGTTGGGAGTCTTGGCCGGGGACCATTTGAAAGCTTCTTCCGGTCTTGGCATTCCCTTAACCGGTATCGGGCTATTGTTTCATGAGGGCTATTTCAGGCAGTTTCTGGATCATAACGGGTGGCAGCAGGAAACCTATCCCATTAATGATGTATTTGACCTTCCGGTTCAAAAAGTAAAAGATGCTGCCGGATATGATATCATGATTGAGATACCGGGACCCACTGGCTTGATCCGGGCCTGTGTATGGCAGCTGAGAATCGGGAAAATCAAACTTTTGCTGCTGGACACCAATCTTCCGGGGAACCCCAAGGTTATCCGGGATATCACATCAAGACTCTATGACAGCCATGGCGAAAACAGGGCTGCCCAGGAGGTCTTGTTGGGGATCGGCGGAATCAAGGCGCTGAACGCCATGGAATTGTTTCCCACCATCTGTCATATGAATGAAGGCCATTGTTCATTTGCCGGTCTTGAACGCATATCCATGATCATGGACAAGTATCACCTTGAATTTCAGAGCGCTTTCCAGGTTTGCAAACGGACTTCCGTCTTTACAACCCACACCCCGGTTGCAGCCGGGCATGATGAATTCCCAAAAGAATTGGTCAGGTCATATATCAAACCCTATGCCGAGAAATTTGCCATATTGGAGGAAGAACTGCTTTCCTGGGGAGAACCCCATGGTTCAAAAGATACGGGGAAATTTTCCATGTTTATTTTTGGTGTGCGGTTTTCAGGATTTATCAATGGTGTCAGCCGTCTTCACGGCCAGGTGGCCCGGAGTATGTGGCAGGCCCTCTGGCCCAAACGCCATGTTGAGGAAATCCCGATTTCCCATATTACCAACGGGGTGCATATCTGTTCTTATCTTTCAAGGCATAAAAATGCATTGTTTGAACGTTATATCTCTTCTGACTGGTCCAACAGGATATCTGATCCTGCGTTGATTTCAAGAATTGATAATATTGAAGATGCTGATCTTTGGCATGTTCATGAACTGGATCGGTCCAATCTGATCCGAAAATGTCGGGAATTGCTGCTGGCTCAGTATGAGCGGCGAAACGCCCCCAGGAATGTTTTGGATGATGTTGTGAGCGTGTTGGATCACAGGGTACTGACCATCTGCTTTGCAAGGCGGTTTGCTGTTTATAAGCGAGCCGCACTTTTACTGAAAGACAAAGAACGGCTGATTAAGCTCATCTCAGATGAGGAAAAGCCGGTTCAGTTTATATTTGCAGGCAAAGCCCACCCAAGTGATCATGATGGCAAGGACATCATCAAACAGATCGTGGATTTTGCAAGACTGAAGGAGGTCCGCCACAGGTTCGCTTTTCTTGAAAATTACGATATCAACATTGCCCGGTATATGGTGCAGGGCTGTGATGTTTGGCTCAATACGCCTAGAAAGCCCAATGAAGCCTGCGGCACTTCCGGCATGAAGGCTTCGGCCAACGGCGGTTTGAATCTTTCCATTCTGGATGGATGGTGGTGCGAAGGATACCGGGACACCAGAGGGTGGAGTATCGGCAATGGAGATCTTTATGATGATCATCACTACCAGGATGAAGTTGAAAGCCAGGCACTATATAATATTCTTGAAAATGAGGTCGTACCGAAATTTTATGATCGGAAAAGGGGCAATCCGCCTGAAAAATGGATCAGGATGATGAAGGAAGCCATGAAAATGTCCATCATGGATTATTCCAGCGACCGGATGGTCAGAGAGTATTCGACACGATATTATATTCCGGCATCCAGGAATTTTACCCAGTTGACCAATGATTCGGCCTGGAAAGCCAAAGAGCTTGCCCTGGTTCAATCACGACTCATTTCCCTTTGGAGAGATATCCGGCTGTCACCGCCGAAGCTGGCTACGGAATCAGATTTTACAGTGGGTGATACCTTCAGGATTACCATCCAGGTTTTTCTTGGCGAGCTCACCCCGGAAGAAGTGGAAGTCCAGGTTTATCACGGCAAGATCAGATCTTCGGACACGGTTGAAGGGAGCAGGGCGGAAACCATGTGGCTTCAGGAAACCATTTCAGAAGGCACTCATATTTATGCATGTACCATCACCTGTTCCGATTCCGGCCGGTTCGGATATACGGCCAGGGTAATTCCCAAGGGTGACGAAGCACTGAGCCATACCCCGGGGTTGATCACATGGGCCCATGATACTGGAAATGAATCGGTATGAATTTCAAAAACCGGGCGTTAAATAAAATAAGAGCAGGAAAAAGCCAATGGTAAAAAAACCGAGAATCCTGATCGTAACTCCGGAAGTTACCTATCTTCCCGAAGACATGGGGGCGCAATCCCGATATTCTGCAAAGGCAGGCGGGCTTGCCGATGTATCTGCTGCGCTCATCAGTGCATTGTTCGATCTTCGCTGTGATGTCCATGTGGCGCTTCCGGATTATCGCTCCATTTTTAACGGGTATTCCACCAAAACCCACAACCGGGAACTTGAAAAAATCCGGAAAAGCCTTGATGAAGAAAGAATTCATCTTGCAGCAGACCGGGCGTTTTATTATCTGGACAATGTGTATTCAGGGTATTCCGATAAAGATTTGAAAGTTTCCCTCGCCTTTCAAAGAGAGGTGATCAACAATATCATACCCAGGGTCAGGCCGGATATCATTCACTGCAATGACTGGATGACGGGCCTGATCCCTGCCATGGCAAGACAGATTGAGATCCCCTGTCTTTTTACCATTCACAATATCCATACCATGACCTCCACCATGGCGGAGATCGAGGACAGGGGGATTGATGCCGCCTCCTTCTGGCGATGGCTGTTTTTTAAAAAACCCCCTCATAATTACGAAGAAAGCCGGGGCTGGAACCGGGTTGATTTTTTAACCTCAGGTGTTTTTGCCGCCCATTATGTCAATACGGTAAGCCCGACCTTTCTGACGGAAATTGTTGAAAACCGGCATCCGTTCATTGAAACCTGTCTTAAAAATGAATTGACCGCTAAATACCATGCGGAGTGTGCCATGGGTATCTTAAATGCTCCGGAACCTGAATTCAACCCGGCGGTGGATGAGCTTATTCGTTACAATTACGGCCCTAAAAACCACCGGCTGCAGAAAGCAAAAAACAAGCGATACCTTCAAAAGATCCTGGATCTGGAAGTGGATGAAAACGCCGTCATGTTTTTTTGGCCGTCACGGCTGGACCCTGTACAGAAGGGCTGCAGCCTCCTGGCTGAGTGCATGTACGAAATCGTGTCTAAATACTGGGATTTGAAATTGCAGATTGTGTCCGTGGCCAGCGGGGAATATCAAAAGCATTTTCATGATATTGTCCGGTTTCATGGCCTTGGTCGCAGAATTGCCATTTGCGGGTTTAATGAGGCTTTATCCCATCAGGCATTTGCTTCCAGCGATTTTCTGTTTATGCCGTCCTCATTTGAACCTTGCGGGCTTCCCCAGATGATCGGCGGAATCTACGGGACATTGCCCATAGTATTTGATACCGGCGGGTTGCATGACACCATCCGCCAGCTTGATGCTTACAATAATACGGGAAATGGGTTTTTATTCAATGTCCACGACACGCAAGGATTTAAATGGGCCATTGACCGGGCCATGGATTTTTATTTCCTTTCACCAGAAATCAAAGAAGCGCAAATCAACCGGATCATGATTGACAGCGTTCTTGGATTCAACCACAGCCGATGTGCAGAAGAGTATATCAATCTATATGGAAAAATGCTCCAAAGGCCCTTTATTGTCTGACCCCGGGATCTTTAATGACCCGTATCTTCTTGCCTTTGCCGATGCCATAAAAAGCCGGTTGTCCAATATAAGGGCGCTTGAAGACCGGCTCATAAAAGAAAATGGCCGGTCTTTGCATGAATTTGCCGACTACGACAAGGTATTGGGACTTCATTATGATATTGAAAAAGATGTCTGGACTTTCAGGGAGTGGGCGCCCAATGCACAAGAGATTTTTCTTGTCTGTGACAAAACATCCTGGCAGAAAAATCATGAGTTTCAGCTCAAAAGAAAAAATAGCCATATTTTTGAAAAGACCTTTCCCAAAGAAATTTTTCAGCATCAGGATCTTTACCGTCTGAAAATCACCTGGCCGGGAGGTGAGGGAGATCGTATCCCCTCGGCTGCAACAAGGGTGGTCCAGGACCCCCATACGCTTATTTTTAATGCCCAGGTCTGGCATCCCCCACAGCCATTTCAATGGAGAACCGGCAGGTTTGTTCCGCAAAAAGGTCCTCTTCTGATTTACGAGACCCACGTGGGGATGGCCCTGGAAGAAGGCAGAATCGGTACCTATCGTGAATTTGAACATCATATCCTGCCCAAGATTGTGGATTCAGGGTATAATGCCATCCAAATGATGGCCATCCAGGAACATCCGTATTATGCTTCTTTCGGATATCATGTATCCAGCTTTTTTGCCCCTTCCTCCCGGTTCGGGACCCCGGATGAACTCAAAAGCCTGATTGATGCAGCCCATGAAAAAGGAATCAGGGTGTTGATGGACATCATCCATTCTCATTCCGTGAAAAACGAGGTGGAAGGCATTTCAAAATTTGACGGCACCGATTATCAGTTTTTTCATGACGGCCCCAAAGGATATCACCGTCAATGGGACTCCCGCTGTTTTGATTATGGTAAAACCGAAGTATTAAGATTTCTTTTATCCAATGTCCGGTATTGGATTGAAGAATTTAAGGTTGACGGATTTCGTTTTGACGGTATTACCAGCATGCTCTTTGAAGATCATGGTCTTGGCCGGGCATTCACCCGCTATGATGACTATTTCGGCGATGATGTGGATGTGGATGCCTTATCCTATCTGACCCTTGCCAATAAACTGGCCCATAATATAAACAAAGACATCATCACCATTGCAGAAGATGTGTGCGGATATCCAGGGCTTGCCGCCCCGATTTCAAAAGGGGGAACTGGATTTGATTATCGTTATGCCATGGGCATTGCCGATTTTTGGATCAAACTGCTCAAAGACCATAAGGATGAACAATGGCATCTGGGTACCCTCTGGCATGAACTGACCACCAAAAGAAAAGAAGAAAAAACCATCAGTTATGCCGAATCCCATGACCAGGCCCTGGTAGGGGATAAAACCCTCATGATGCATCTTTTGGGTGAAAAAATTTACACATCCATGAAAAAAGGCATTCAGAGCCCTGAGGTTTTCAGAGGGGTTTCCCTGCATAAAATGATTCGCCTGATCACCATTTCCACGGCTGACTCCGGATACCTGAATTTTATGGGAAATGAATTCGGGCATCCGGAATGGGTGGATTTTCCTTCTGAAAGAAACGGGTTTGCCTTTCATCACGCAAGGCGGCAATGGTCTTTAAAATATGATAAAACTCTTTATTATTCGGATTTGTTCCTTTTTGACAAGCGCATGATTGAGCTTGCCAAAACCGAAAAATTCTTTTTATCTGAACCAAGGTTTTTATTCATCCATGAAGATGACAAGGTCGTTGCGTTTGAAAGAAATAAATTCATATTTGCCTATAATTTTCACCCTGAAAAATCTTTTTCCGACTATCAATTTGATGCACCGCCGGGTGAATATAAAATGCTGATGAATACAGATGAAATCAGATTCGGCGGAAGGGGAAGGATTCAGGAGGGGCAGGTTCATTTTACATTGTTTAATCCTGGGGCCTATGGGAAAAGAAATCTGTTAAGCCTTTATCTGCCGAACAGAACAGCGGTTGTGCTTAAACAAAAAGATTAAAAAACCATTGAATGGTGTTGACAAGGGACAAAACAATCTATAATCTCCACAAATGATTTTAGGGAAAAAACAAATGAATAAAACAACACACACATTCATATTTAATTTTGGACGCTTCTTTTTTAGGAGCGTTCATCCGGTGTGATGCTTTATTGATTTAATGAAATAAAGCCCCGGGTGGACGGTAAAATCCACCCGGGGCTTCTTTGTTTTTAGGCTCTGGGAAATACCCGGGGCCTTTTTTATTTTACAGGAATATTCATTAACACAAGGAGGAAAAAAATGATTCTTGTTCTTAAAGACGGGATAACAAAGGAAGAGAAGGATAAAATCAACCATATCCTGTCTGAAGAAGGATGTTTGGCAAAGGAAATCGTTGATGCCGGCAAAACTGTTATCGGAGTGATCGGCAAACCCCGAACAAGTCTTGAAGATTTTAAAAAGATGACAGGGGTAAGAGCTGCGCGTCTCATTAAAACGTCCCATAAACTTGTCAGCCGTGAGTTTAAATCTGAAAATACCCAGGTTGTCATCAATCAGGTCGTTATCGGGTCGGACAGGATTGTCCTTATCGCCGGTCCCTGCGCTGTAGAGAGCCATGATCAGGCCATGACCATTGCAAAGGAAGTTAAAAAATACGGGGCGGTCCTTTTCAGGGGCGGTGCCTACAAGCCCAGATCCTCGCCATACTCATTCCAGGGACTTGAAGAAGAAGGGTTGAAGATTCTTGCCCATGTCCGGGAAAAAACAGGTCTTGGTGTGGTGACGGAAATCACCTCGGTATCCCAGGCAGAATTGATGATGAAATATGTGGATGCGGTTCAGATCGGTGCCCGCAATATGCAGAATTTTGAACTTTTAAAATGCGTCGGGCGGATGGGCATGCCGGTGGTTCTGAAACGGGGGCTTGCCTCCACCATCCAGGAATGGCTCATGTCTGCCGAATATATCATGGCAGAGGGAAACAATAATATCATCCTCTGCGAACGCGGCATCCGGACCTTTGAACCCTACACTCGCAATACACTTGATTTATCCGCCATCCCGGTTCTGAGGCAATTGACCCACCTTCCCATTATCATTGATCCCAGCCATGCCACCGGGATACGGGAAAAAGTCAGCCCCATGGCCAGGGCAGCCGTGGCAGCCGGGGCAGATGCCCTGATGATCGAAGTTCATAACAATCCGGACAAAGCACTTTCCGACGGTCCCCAAAGCCTTTATCCTGAACAGTTCGGTCAATTGGCCCGGGATATTTATGTGATTGCCCCGGTTGTGGGCAAACAACTGGATTTTGATTATCTGAAAAAATCCGAGATGATCAACAACCTGAATGCAAAAAACTCAAAAACAGCTGCCTTTATTGGAGAATTTGGTGCTTACAGCCATAAGGCAAGCATTGGATATTTCGGTGACGAGATCACCCCTGTTCCCATGAAAACCTTCAGAGATATTTTTAATGCGGTTCGTTCCGGAACCTGCCAATATGGAGTGGTTCCGCTCGAAAATTCCCTTTCCGGGTCAATTCATGAGAATTATGATTTATTGCAGGAATATAATCTTACCATTATCGGTGAAATCACCATCAGGGTGAAACACGCATTAATAGGTCATGAACATGTTTCAAAGGGTGAAATAAAGAGAATCCTTGGTCCGGTGCCTGCTTTTTCCCAATGCCGGAATTATCTGGATCAATATCCGGATATTGAAATTGTACCAGTAACCGCCACATCGAGTGCAGTCCGTCAGGTTAAGGATTCCGGGGACAGGCAGTCGGCTGCCATTGGTTCAGCCATGGCTGCCCGGATCTTCGGTATGGCCATCCTGGAAGAATCCATTGAAGACAATCCCAGAAATTATACAAGATTTGCCATCATTGCCAAAGAAAAGACGGATTATAAAAAAGTGACCAAAACATCCATTATCTTTTCCACAGGAAACAAACCCGGTGCTTTGTTTGAAGTCATGAAAGTGTTTTCAGAATATGAGATCAATCTTGTCAAACTTGAATCCAGGCCTATGTTGGGAAAACCATGGGAATATATGTTTTATGCGGATCTTGAAGCTGACATGGAAGATCAGAACTTTTTACCCGTCATGGACAGGCTTAAGGACAAATCTGAGAATCTGAGAATCCTTGGCCGGTATTAGGCGATTTGTAACATATCATCCCTGATCACCAGGTTGCGGCGTCGGGCCTGGATCAGGGATCTTAAAAATCCTCCCGGCTGAAGGCGTCTGATCTGACTTTTTTCAGGACTTCCATCAAATGTTCTTTGGCATGCAGGGCGTGCTGAGTCACCGCCTGAATGGTTTTTTCCTTATCTTTGGTGATCAGGGTTTGATATATTTTGATATGTTCCTGCAAAAGCTCATTCCACAGGCTTTGCACAAGATTCAGGGCATGCCGGTATTTGATGGTCTGATCACTCAGGTTTTTGCATACGTTAAAGAGACTTTTGCTTCTTGAGGCTTTGTAGATGATTAAATGAAATGCAATATCAAGTTCGGTGATTTTAAAGTCTTCCTTTGCTTTTATGGCGGCTTTGGTTTGCTCCAGGTTATCATCAAGGCTTTTCAGTTCTTCAACCGAAATATGGTCAATGGCTTTTTGAAAGGCAATCTGCTCAATTTCCAAACGGGTCGTAAACAGATCCTGAATTTCATTGTCGGAAAGATCTTCCACCATATATCCGGCCTTTGGTATGGCAGTCAAAAGCTTTTCCTGTGACAGTTTCTGCAAGGCCTCTCTTACCGGTGTCCGGCTGACATTAAGAGAGCTTGCGATTTCATTTTCGGTGATCCTTGTGCCGCCGCGTATTTTACCGGATACAATATCCAGACGAAGAGATCTGTACACTTTGGTTCTTAAAGACTCAGCCTTCATATAATGATTCTCCTATACTTTTTTTATACTTATTGTATGCATTAAGTGTTTGTCAAGAAGATTTTTCAAACTCTTTTAATAGACTGTTGGCTTAATTTTTTAAGAGATTAAAAAATTGACATTTTATAGGATTTATAGAATATTATTTCATATTATTCTTTTTTTTATGAATATAATAACCGGCCGATTTTAAAGTACAAACAAAAGAAAATTGTCTGTTCTTAAGCAATAATGGGTACTTAACATACCTAATTTATACCTTATTTTTTAACATTTACAAAAAACAACAGACCCCTCATATTGAACAGAAAAATTTATCTTGACGGAATTCACAAAAACGGGATGTCTTTAAAAACAGGATTCCGGAAAGGGTTAAATGAAGACCCAAGAGGAAACAAGCACCAACCGGCACACTTTTATTAATACCACACCTTATTGTTTATGGATACTCAACCATCAGGGTGAAATACTGGATGCGAATTCGTCCCTGACGGCGATTCTCGGTTATCCAAGAGATGAAATGATCGGAAGATCAGTTGTTTTTCTTTATCCTGATATCCATCAAAAGGATATTCATGAACAGATTCAGCTTTTAAAATGCCGGGATTTTGTTCTCTATGAAAGACCTGTTGTCGGACCGACGGGTGTGAGTATCCATTTTGAAACAATCATGTTTAAGGGAATATGGAAGAGTGAGCCTGCTCTTTTTGGATATTGCAGACCCTCATCCGGGCAGAAAACAGATTTTGACGAGCCTTCATTTTTATTATCATGCGACAGTCTTGAACCCGACCATGAAAATTTTTTCAACATGGCAACCCTGGCTCTTAAAGAGATTGATACAACCCGCAAAGAACTTATTGCCGGAAAAGAAAAAATCATAAAGCTGACAAATGACTACACTGCCAGGCTTGACCGGGAAATTCAGGAACGAAAATATCTTGAAAAAGAAAATGCAAAAAAGAATATCCTTCTGGCTGAAAAAAATATCACGCTCAAGCAATTGCTTGACCAGCGTGAAAAAGAAAAACAGGAGATCCGGGATGAAATATATAAAAAGGTTCAAAGTCTTATCCTTCCTCTGATCGGCAGAATTCAGGGGAGCGGTACGGATGTGGATAAACGCTATTTACAAGCTATATTGAACAATCTCCAGGAAATTATTTCACCCTTATCCAGCGAAACTCAAAAAAAATGTCTACTCTTTCTTCACGGGAACTTGAAGTTTGTAACCTGATTCTTCAGGGTTGCAACTCAAAGGAAATTGCAGAAATGCTTTGTCTTTCAATCCAGACTGTGAATACACACCGGAAAAATATCAGAAAAAAATTGGATTTGACAACCACCAGCATTAACCTGGCTGCCTATATTAAATCTGATTCGCTGTTCTAAATAAGTAGGATAAATACCTATTTCATACCTTTAATTTTAATGATTTACATCTGTTCCAAAACAGCATAGATGGTTTGACACGATATTTTCAAGTTTGTTTTTCGCATATTGGCAAGAATAAAAATGTATGTTCCCCAAGTTCAAGGATTGTTATGGGCAAAGACTTAAGCTGGAATGAACTAAAAAACCGACTCTGGAAAACCGGAGAAAGAGAAAGACAACAGGCAATCCGGACAGAATTTGAGCAGGCAAGAAATTATGTTGAGGAAAATGAACAAAACACTTTGATAGGCAAGGTTGTTGGGAAAATGGCCCATGATTTTAATAATATCCTCGGAGTCATTATGGGGCTCTCCGAACTTGCTATGCTGGACTGTCGTCAGGAAGATACCTTCCAATATCTTAAAGATATTTTTTCACATACGGAACGGGGCAGAGCCCTGACCCGGAATCTGATCACATTTGCAAGGGACAAGGAAGCGGTCTGCTTGATTTTTTCTATTAAGGAAAAACTTGACAGAATTTTTTGTATCATGAAAAAAGAACTTGAAGGGATTCACGTCAACCTTGAGATAGGGGAGGATATCCCTGAATTGGTTGCAGATCCGGATATGGTTGAAACTGCCGTTATCAATCTGTTGACAAATTCAATCCATGCATTGAGTAAAACAAGAAATCCGGAAATAACGGTAAAAGCTATTTTAAAAGGGGATCATATTCATATTGAAATCATGGATAACGGGTGTGGAATTCCGCATGAATTTAAAGAAAAAATATTTGAACCGACTTTCACTCTGAAGGGCGGGAAAGATGTCGCTTGTTCTTATCAATCGGAAATCAAAGGCACGGGATATGGTCTTGCCAATGTGAAAAGGATCATGAACAAGCATCATGGAAGGGTTTCCTATGATTCCGACCCCTGTAAAGGCACAAAATTTATTCTTTCTTTTCCAATAGTTCAGGAGAAATTGACTGCAAAAGAAAAAGAAATTGTTAAAAAGAAGGAGGTTGTAAAGAACAAACGAATTTTGGTTGTGGAAGATGAACAAGCCATTTCCCATTTTCAATACAGCATACTTTCGGCACATCCTTTTAAGCATCAGGTGGATATTGCTGATAAAGGCACGAAGGCCATGGATTTTATCCGCAGAGCAAAATATGATCTTATCAGCCTGGATTATATGCTGCCGGGCGAATATAACGGCATGGATATCTATCATTTTATTCGAAAACAAAATCAAACCATTCCGGTGTTGATGATTTCCGGGAACATTGAATTCGTAGAATCCACAGCATATTTAATGCGCAGCGACAAAAGGCTCGCACATCTTTCAAAACCCTGCCGGAATCTTGAATATATTGAAACTGTAAACAAATTGCTGATAGAGCGCAAATCATGATAACCGGATAAAACAGATAAGAAAAGGTGGTTTTATTTTGGTTTTTTATTTTCCTGCCGGCTGAAATACCCTGCAAAGACCGTTGTTCCAATGATGACCAATCCGCCTAAAAGAGTTCTGATGCCGGGGACTTCATTTAAAATGAAAAAGGCCAGAACAATCCCATAAACTGGTTCAAGCCCGGCAATGACCGATGCGGTCTGAGCTCTGATAAAGGCAAGTGATTTGATGAACAAGGTATGTGAAAGAGCAGTACAGGCCACGCCCAAAAAAATGAGATTGGGGAGATCGGAAAAAAGCGGCATGGGGATCTTCAAAAAAAAGACTGGGACTGCCAAAAAAAGGGCAGCAAAAAGGTTCTGATAAAAGGCAACTGCAATGGAATCGGATATCCTTGCATTTCTTCTGTTGACAAGGGCTAAGACTGCAAAGGTAAATCCGGAAATAATTCCGTAAAACCCGCCCCGGGTGACATTATTTGAAAAATCAAATTCAGGAATGACCAAAAGAATACCGATAAAAACGGCTCCGGCAATGACGATATCCACTGGTTTTAGTTTTTCCTTAAACCACAAAGGTTCAAGAAAAGTCACAAACAATGGGAATGTGGAAAAGGTGACAAGCCCCACAGCCACGCTGGAAATCTGGATGGAAAAAAAGAAAGACCACCAGTGAAGGGCCAGAAGAATACCCTGCAAAATAAAAAAGAAAAATTCTTTTTTCCCGAACGCCATTAAAACGGTTTTTGATACAAGCCGGGCATAGACATAAAGGGCAATAAATGCAAAAAAAGTCCTGCCCAACACGATATAAAGAGGGCTGCAGGATAAAAATTTCCCAAACAGCCCTGCAAATCCGAACAGAAAAACCGCAATATGGATTTGCAGGGCTCCTTTATTGAATAGGGGCTGTTTCAAAGGATACCTATTACCTCGTAAGCTGTCTGTATTTGATGCGGGTAGGCTGATCCGCCTTAATGCCGAGCCGTTTTTTTCTGTCTTTCTCATAATCGGAATAAGAACCTTCAAAGAACAGGGTCTGGCTGTCACCTTCAAAGGCCAGGATATGGGTTGCAATTCTGTCCAGAAACCACCGGTCATGGCTGATGATGACGGCACATCCGGCAAAATTTTCAAGGGCCTCTTCCAATGCTCGTAAGGTATTGACATCTAGATCATTGGTCGGCTCATCCAGCAAAAGCACGTTGGCTTCCTTTTTGAGAAGGGTGGCAAGATGGACCCGGTTTCTTTCTCCTCCGGAGATTTCCCTTACCTTTTTTTGCTGGTCCTGTCCTAAAAAATTGAATTTTGCCACATAGGCCCTTGAATTGATCTCTCTTCCGCCAATGATCATTTTTTCGCTGCCGCCGGTGATGATTTCAAATATGGTTTTCTCAGGATCAAGGGTGTCCCTATCCTGATCCACGTAGGCAAGTTTAACGGTCTGACCGATTTCAATGGTTCCGGAATCCGGTGTCTGCCGGTTGGTGATCATGTTGAAAAGGGTTGTCTTGCCGGCACCGTTGGGTCCGATAACCCCGATAATCCCGCCCGGCGGGATCACAAAACTCATCTTTTCAACCAGGAGTTTATTGTCATAACCTTTGGACACCTCATTTGCTACAATAACTTTATCACCAAGCCGGGGTCCGGGTGGAATAAAGATTTCAAGGTCATTTTCCTGCTGTTTGCTGTCTTTTTTCAAAAGGTCTTCATAGGCGCTAATCCTGGCTTTGGGTTTTGCCCTCCGGCCCTTTGGCGACATATTGATCCATTCCAGCTCTCTTTGCAGGGTCTGTTGGCGTTTGGATTCGGATTTTTGCTCCTGGGCCAGGCGTTTTTGTTTTTGATCCAGCCAGGATGAATAATTGCCTTTCCATGGAATTCCCTCTCCCCGGTCAAGTTCCAGAATCCATCCGGCCACGTTATCCAGAAAATACCGGTCATGGGTCACGGCAATAACCGTTCCTTCATAGTGATTCAGGTGTTCTTCCAACCAGGACACGGATTCG
>CAZWMY010000016.1:0-47249 GCA_964635025.1 uncultured Desulfobacula sp.
CACGTATGATTATGTATTATTGGGTAGAATCTCTCTTTTTATGGTCACCAATGAAAAAGCCGACCCCAGGATATGGCCTGCCACATAGAATTTAACCGTGGTGTCCGTCCCGATGGTCACGGGATATTTATAAGGATACCCATCGATATAACCCAGGGACTGCCGGGCTTCCTCCATGGTATAAAGGGGGTTGATGATTCCCAGCCCGTTTTTTTTCAGAAGAGTGTTGATGGATTCATTATTAAGGTCATAGGCGTTTTTTTTCAGGAGTTGTTTGATATCGCTTTTTCCCTTTTCCGATATCTGTTTTTTTGACCTTGCCTGCTCCTGCTGGTACAAAAAAGATCGAAGTGATTTATAATTCAGGTACTGGGCGTCTGATTCCTGGATATGCCCGGAGTCCATGAGCATATATTGAAGTGCATCAGCCGTGGGTCTTGTGGTGATGATCCTCCCGGAAAAATCCTTTGAGGTCAGGACTGGTATCCGGCCTGAATGGTCAATATGGGCATGGGAAAGGATCATATTGGTGATGTCTTTTCTGTCCAGAGGAAAATTTTTATTTTTTTCCGTACTTTCCTTACGGCTGCCCTGAACCATCCCGCAATCAAATAAAATCCGGTCCGCACCTGTATTCAAAAGATGCATGGACCCTGTCACTTCACCTGCCGCACCATAGAACGTCACATCCATAATTACCTCAATCGCTTTTCCAGGGTTATCAAATTTTATCCTGAGTTTATTTATTAAATACCTTTTTCAACAGATCCGTTGTTCTCTTTGCCGGGTTCTGACGGATGGCCGCCTCTTCTTTTGCCATATAATAGAAAATTCCGTCCATTCCTTTTTCAACCACATGATCCGTGAGATTTGCCTTTACATCCGGCACAAGGGGAATGGCCTTATATTCTTTCATGGCATCATCGTAGGCTTTGATGGCACCGACCCCTGAAAGGCTCTCATCAACGACCGGCCTCATTTCCTTTGCCAGTTCCGGCGTCATCTTTCCTTTAAAATACCGGGTTGCGGAATCATCCGGGCCATTCAGAATTCCTTTGGCATCTTCCAGGGTCATGGCAGAAATGGCATTCCAGAACAATTGTTTGGCTTTGGGAGTAGCAATCTCTGCCGCCCGGTTGAGTTTTAATTCAAGATCATCCAAAAGAGAGGATTTCCCGACCTTGGAAAGAAGGGTTTTGACCTTATCAAGACTGGCCGGCAATGGAATGTGGATATTGGAATCCTTGTTAAACCCGTCCGTTGCCCCCAGCTGGGTTACGACATTTCCAGAACCAACCTTCAATGCCTCTTTTAAGCCTGCACCGATTTCATCCGTGCTCAGGTTTGCTCCCATGCCGCCGCTTTGGGCCGGTGTCCCAAGTGATTTTACAAGATCGCTGCCTTTATTGAGCAAGGAATTGCCGGCAAAAACAGTCAAGGGCATGGCCAGAAGCATCAATGCAAAGATGATTTTTATTCTCCAGCTGTGTTTCGCTTTATTGAAAGCCATATTATTCTCCATTCGCATTCTCTCCGATTAATTGCCCAAACTCGGCAAAAGTCCTTTGAGCTGCTGTTTTGCATCCGGTTTTGCCGGTTCACCGGCTTGTGGCTGCTCTGTCGCTGATCCGCCCAGAAGTCCTTTTTTTAAAGTTTCCGGATCAAGATTTGTACCGCCGCCCAACATCCCCTTGATATCCGGCATGACCTTGGGAGAAGAAAAGGTACCGGTCACAAGAACAGGAACCGTCAAGCCTGAGCGGGCCTGGGTATCTCCCTGACCCTTTAATGTGGCCACCAGTTTGGGATCAATTTTTAAATCCATCACCTCTGTGGCAAGATGGGTGGTCCCGGAAGCTGTCACCCTCATCAAAGGTGAGGAAAGGCTAGTTCCGTCAATCCGGATAAGGCCTTCTTTGGCAGTAAACGGAATCTTAAATTCTGCAAAATCCGTTTTCGGTTTTTCTTTGACTTCTTCTCCGGTACCCAGTTTTGATTGAATGCTTCTGACGGTGTCGGCAAGATCAATCCCGATAACGGCACCATCGGTAAAGAGAATTTCCCCTTTTCCGGTCAATGTCTTTTTGATCATTTCAGGGGCATCCCCTGTCATGGAAAGTCCGAGTCCTGCCTTCAGGGTCCCTTCGATCAATTCCTTTTTCATGGTATCCTTGATCATGGGCCCTGCCTGAATCCCTTTGGCATCAATATTCAATTTGGTTGCAGGATCATTTTTCCGGACATCAACTTCAACCTTTGATGCGATGTCTCCCTTATAAACGTTGAGATTTAACGGATCAATGGTGATGATCCCGTTTTTCGCCAGGATATGGGCCACGACATGTTCAATAATTGCACCTTGAGCCTTTAATTTTCCTATTTTAATATTTCCATCCAGGACAAGTTTTCGTAAAGGATCATAGTCTGTTGGTTTGGCTTTTGAATCCGGCGAGACAGAAGCCTTTGTTTCTTCTTTTGCCTTTGGCTCGGGCAGATACCGATCCATATCAATGCCATCCAGCTGGAGGTCAAATTTTATGTCCGGCAGGGAAAACTCTTTGGCTTCGGCAGAAAAATTAATTTTCGAATCATCTAAAATCAATTCCCCGGCAGACAGGGAAACGCTTTTGGGATTGCCTTTTGCCTTTACGGTCAAAGCTGATTTTTCCAGAACTGCGGAGTCTTTTGGCTTTAATGGCAAGGGCTGATTAAAAACCTGGGCCAATTTTTTCGGGGAAAATGCAGATACCTGGATATTCAGGTCAAAATCTTGTGTTTTAGCAGGATCGGTAAGGTTCCCCTTGATTTTCACTTCCAGCTGGTCTACTGCTTTTAATACCAGATCAAGCGGAAGTGTGCCATTTCCCGGATCTTTACCCACCGGCCCGATGCTGCCGTCAAGCAGAACCGGTTTGCCGTCGATCTTAACGCCAAGGGCAATGCCAATGGGTTTTTCAAAACTGATATTCGTGAGTTTCAGGTTCAGATCTGAAATTTCCTTTTTCAAATCGGTTCCGGCATCAATATAAATCACCTGACCGTTTGTAATGGCAAAAGTATCAATTTTCAAGCCTTCCAGGGGGATAGCGGCAGGTTCGGCTTTTTGCCCTGAGTCTTCTTTTTTGGCTTCAGCCTTTCCGATTCCCTCCCAGTTGGCCTGGCCGTTTTTCAATTTCTCAAGATAAATTTTTGGGCCATCCAGGGCAAAAGTTTTGACTTCTATCTGTTTAGACAAAAGCGGCATAACCTTGAGCCTGACTTCAAAGCTCTTGACCGTCACCATGTCTTTTTCTTTGTACCCTTCAGGGTTTCCAAGATGAAGATCCTTTATCCTCACCCCTACCCAGGGAAAAACAGACACATCCATATCATTGCCGAAGGTAAATGTTCTACCCGTAGCCTCGGCAATTTTTTTTTCAATTTCAGGTTTGTATTTTTTTACATCAATCAATTTTGGAATGATGAAAGCGGCTGCAATCACCAGAATCAGGAATGCGCCACCGATGATGCCGAGCCATTTAAGAATGCCTTTCATGGGACCTCCTGAATATTTTTCAATCATAACCCCTTATACCGGTTATAGCACTGCAAGGGCTGCGCTGTAATCCGGTTCGTTCTTGATATCATCCACCAGCTCGGCATGCAGTACGGTATTGTTCTCATCCAGAACAATGACGGCCCTGGCAGTGAGTCCTTTTAAAGGCCCATCTTCTATCAGAAGACCATGGGTTTTTGCAAATTCAGAATTGCGGAATAAAGATCCGGTCACCACATCCTTAATGCCTTCAGCCCCGCAGAATCGTTTGTGAGCAAAGGGAAGGTCAAAAGAGAGGCAGATGACCTGGGTGTTTTTGAGTTCAGATGCTTTTTTGTTAAAGGTCCGGACAGAGGTGGCACAGACATCGGTATCAATGCTGGGGAAGATATTCAGGATTTTTCGTTTGCCTTTGTAATCATCAAGGGAAATAACGGATAAATCCTGCTTCACCGCTGTCAGTTCTTTGATGCTGCTTTTTTTATTTGGGAATTCGCCTGCAAGTTTAACCGGGTTCCCGGCAAGTTTTGTTGTGGCCATGAGATATCTCCTTTTTTTAAGGGTTGAATGACTAAAATCAATTTTCTTCTTTTACTTCTTTTATCATTCTTTTTACTATAGTAATGGCTTGATCTAGTTTTTCAAGATGGGTCCGGTAAGATAAAACCGCCAGCCTCAGCATGAATTTTTTCTCTATCAGGGTAGACGATATGAAAATCGGTCCGTTTGAAACGATTTTTTCAAGTAATTTTTTGTTAAACCCGTCTGCATTGCCTCTTTTTGGAACATACCGGAAAATGACAATGGACAGATCCGGTTCAGGGCCGGTTTCAATTCCGTCTATGGCCTTAATCTTCTCATGAAAATACCGGGCAAGCAACAATTTTTCCTCCAGAGCTGCCCTGAAACTTTTCACCCCCGCAAGCTTCAACGCCAGCCAGACCCTTAATCCCCTGAAATGCCGGGTCAATTCCGGCGACATTTCCGCAGGCGAAATATCATCCATACCGGCAAGGTTTTTTCCGTCCTGAAGATAATTGGCCTGGTACTGGTAAGGTCTGTGCAAATCCTCTGCCCGTCTTGTCAGCACAATACCAGTCCCGAAAGGGATAAAAAGCCCTTTGTGGGGGTCCATGGTCAGGGAATCGGAGCCATCCATTCCTTTTAAAATTTTTTTGCCAAGGCCGCACAAAACAAAACAGGCGCCATAGGCTCCGTCCACATGGAACCAGATCCTGTTTTTACGGGCAATATCGCCGACTGCCTCAAGGGGATCAACAGATCCTGTATCGGTTGTCCCTGCCGATGCCACGATCAGCCAGGGGATCATATGTTGAGCCTTGTCGGTTTCAATCATTTTTTCAAGGGAATCTTTTCTCATTCTGAAAAACGCATCCACCGGGACCTGCCGGATCACGCACTCCCCCATACCGGCCGTTCTTACTGCCTTTTCAACACAGTGGTGGGTATGGGCCGTAAGATACACCACAGCCCTGTGAAAATTTCTTGCCTTCAGCTCAAAAGCGTCCCGTGCCGCTACAATGGCAGACAAATTGGCAATGCTGCCGCCGGATGTCAGATCACCTCCGGCAGATGCCGGGTATCCGGCTTCATGGGCAAACCATCTCACCACCATCATTTCCATCCGGGCAGCACCGGGTGAGGCTGCATAAATCCCGGAATACCGGTTGGTCACGGCAGCAAGGAAATCTCCCAAAGCCGAATAATAAAGCCCGCTACCGGGAATATACCCTAAATGACCGGGAGAGGCAGGGTTCAGACCGGAACGGATCACATGCTCATCAAAATTTTTCAAAAGGCTGTCCATTTTTTCAGGCTCTTCGCCCATGAACAGACTCATAAAGTCTGTTCCATCACTCTTTGGACTTTGAAATACAGGGGTTGTTGAAAGCGTTGTTAAAAAATTTTCCGCAAATTGGTTCACCTTTTCAAACAGCTCCTGTCTTTGATCCTGCAAGGGTTCCAAAAGCTCTGATTTTTTCTCAAGATTTTTGATAATACCGACAATATCCGTTTCTTCCGACATGCTGATGCTCTCCTCTTCATATGTGCCGATGGTTGATCCTTCATTGTTGAATCAGGCGAAACTCTTTGTCAACCATTCTTCTCTCACCACACGGATATTTTTTTTCAGGAGAAAAAGCTTAGGTTATAGCTGGAATGAAACTAAGACTTTTATCAATGGACCAGGCTCATTGGAAATATGAATGGTTCCGTCATGGAGGTCCACTATTTTTTTTGCAATGGCAAGGCCTAACCCTGCACCGCCATGGGTAATGGAACGGGATTTTTCCACCCGGTAAAATTGTTCGAAAACCAGACCAAGGTCTTTTTCAGGAATGGGAAGGCCGGTATTGGAAATATCCAAAACAATCGCCGTGTTTGATTTTTTCCCTCCAATAACAATTACGCCGCCCGTTTCAAAATTATAGCGGATACTATTATCAATAAGATTGATGAAGAGGCGAAAAAGTTTTTCAGGGTCGCCGATAAAAAAAAGATCTTTGGGCATCTGATTTTCAACCGTAATATTCTTTGCTGAAAACAGATCAGTATAATCCTCCAAAACCCGGCTTACCAATTTTGTCAGGTCAACCTGGGTTTTATCAAGGGTTTCCTGCTGCTCCAGCCGGGAAAGGTCTAAAAGATTTCTGACCAGATGGCTCATCCGCCTTGTGGTATCCAATTGCTTGATCAGTGCCTTGTTGGCAGATGCCGGCAAATCCTCGTTCATGAGAATTTCTTCCTGGGACAGCATAAGAAGGGTGATGGGGCTTTTGAGTTCATGGGAAGCATTGCCGATAAACTCTTTTTGGCGTTGAAAAGAATATTGAAGCCGATCAAACATTTTATTCAAAGAAACACTAAGATCCCATAATTCGTCCCGGTTCCGGTTCAAGGGGATGCGCTTGTATAAAGATTTCTCACTGATTTCTTTTGCCATCCGGGTGATGGCGGTGACAGGGGCCAGAATTTTCCCTGCCAGTTGATAGCTAAATAAGATGATGATCAGAATGCATGCGACAAGGCTTGCCGAAAGAATCCGGAACAGCTCAAGCAATTCTTCCTCAAGGTCCTCAATGGGTTTCGCAATCCTAACTTCAACAGGAGCATGACCAAGCTTTGTCTTTATCACCATTACCCTGAAGAGCACATCCTCATCTGCATCCTGTTCCAGGAAAATTTCTGATCTGGGGATGACCTGCTCTGTCATATAGGTGGTTTTATTCCCGGAAGGAGGGATGTCCGTATAATGGGTCAATGCGGATTGGTATAAGATGCTGCCTTTGGCATCCATCACCTTGATCCAATACTGATCCGGGTTGTAGGGCATACGAGACAAATCATAATTCCCCTTATCCGGGGTTGAAATTTTCATCTGCTTCAAAAGAGATTCGGTCATGTATTGCATCTCTTTATCAATAAATCTGAATGGCTCTTCCGTGAGCTCAAAAAAAATAACAGATGAAAAGATGAGGGTTGACAACAAGGCTGTGCCTGAAATCCATAGGGTTATTTTTTTTCGTATTGTCATATTGAATCATCAATAATAAACCCGATTCCCCGGATTGTCCTGATAATTTCCATATCCTCATGGAATTTGATTTTTTTACGCAGATTTTTTATGTGTACATCAATAAAATTCGACATGGAAAAAGGGTCAAAATCGTTACCCCACAAATGTTCGGCCATATTAAATCTTGAAACGACACTTCCCTTATTGTACAGCAGAAATTCAAGAATGGAAAATTCCTTGGCCGTCAAATCAATGGGTTCGCCATTCCGGGTGGCTTCACGGCTGATGGTATTGAGTTTAATGGGCCCGGCCGCAAGAACCGGGTCCCGTTTTCCGTCCCTTCGCAGCATGGCCCTGATCCTTGCCATGAGTTCGGCCATGGAAAAAGGTTTGGAAAGATAGTCGTCGGCCCCGTAATCAAGCCCTTTCACCCTGTCTTCCAAATCACTCCTGGCAGTGAGCATGAGTACGGGAATATTCAATCCGGCCTGCCGGATTTCTTTTAAAACACTGAGACCGTCCATGCGGGGCAGCATGATATCCAGTAAAATCAGGTCATAGCGATTCTCAAAGATCTTATCCAGAGCCTGTTCACCGTCCGCAGCCGTTTCCACCCGGTACAGTTTTCTTTCCAGGGATATGCTAAGCTGGTCAAGCAGCTCCGGATCATCATCCACAATAAGAATATTCATACCTTAACCTTAGTTTTGTACAAGACCCGTCCTGTTATTTCCAGACCATCGGTTCAACCTGTTTTTCAGAATATAATCCGTACCCTGATAGTATGACATTAATTCATTAACAAAGGGATGGGAAATGTCTATTTTTTTTATGGACGGTTCTGATGTCCTGACGTCCATGAGACTAAGCTCTTTTCCCGGTGACAGAATCAGCAGTTCTTTATTGCCGGTTAGTATTCCCAGTTTCTGATAATTTGCAATGAATGCTCTCTCTTTGAAATCCGGTGCCAGGATATTTTTCCCAAAAAAGAAACTGTCATAGGAAAAATGAAGCAGGGACAAAAGGGTTGGAGCAATATCAATCTGGCTGGATAAAAGATTGATTTCTTCAGGCTCAATATGCTTAGGTGCGTAGATAAACAATGGAATATGGTATTTTTCCACGGGCAGACCAATTTTTCCGGCGCTTTCAGCACAATGATCCGCCACAACCACAAAGACGGTGTCATCAAACCAGGGCTTCTCTCCCGCTGTTTTGATCAATTGACTTAAGGCATAATCGGTGTATTTTATACCCCCGGTCCGCCCGCTGCCGGCACCACCTTCACCGGGCAAAAGATCAATTTTGCCTTCGGGGAAAGTAAAGGGCTGGTGATTGCTGGTGGTCATGATATGAAAGAAAAAAGGTGTTTTTGAATCATATGCCTTTCCTGCTTCATAAACAGCCCGGTTATATATGTCTTCATCACAAACCCCCCAGGCATTTTTAAAGGTTACCTCTTTATCACTCAGGCTGGCTTGATCCACAATCCTGTATCCGTTTCCTGAAAAAAAGGTGTTCATATTGTCAAAGTATCCGCGTCCTCCGTAGAGGAAAACCGTATCATACCCCTTTTCCTTGAACACTTTGCCAAGACTGTACATATGACTATTGTCCGGTCGTTTTACAGTGGAACGGCCCGGTGTCGGAGGAAGAGACAAAGTGATGGCTTCAAGCCCCCTATCGGTTCTAGTGCCGGTGGCATAAAAATCGGTAAACAGCTTTCCCTTTTTAAACCAGTCGTCCATAAACGGACTAAGATTGCCCTTTTCTCCAAAACGGGTGAGAAACCTTGCACTTAGACTCTCAACCGAAATCAGGATCACATTGAGTTTTTTTTCAGGCTCGTTTTCTTCAATGCTCCTTTTAATATTGTATAAGCCGGCTTGATAGTCTTTTGCCTTTTGTTCAAAAACCTGTTCTTTTAATATATCGGAAAGAATTTGGTCATCCCCTGTTTTATAAAATTGCCGGTAATCCAGGGAATTGCTCCTAAAAGCTGCAAATAATTGATAGGGGCCATTGGATGCGAGCTCATTCACATAATTGTTACTGGAAAAACTCCGTTGGGACTGATTTAAGAATAGAGTTGACAGACCTGGAATCATCAGCAAACACAAGGCAACGGCAATTCTTTGAGAAAATTTCTCCCTAATCTGCATGGCTTTTAAAAAATAAGGCCGTAAAATAAAAAAGATTAAGACAGTTATAATGAACAGGATGGGCAATATCCGAAATACAGGATAGGTCTCCATGATATTGTTCGTGACTTCACGGCGGTAGATCAGATAATCAACAGAAATAAAATTGAACCGCACACCGAATTCATCCCAGAAAAACCACTCGGCAACCACGGAAAAGCAAAGACCATATAAAATGCAAAACCCGATCATCTGTACCAAGGCTTTAAACAGTGAACTGCCAAACCACTTCTCTGGCAAAAACAGGAATAAAAGAACAAAGGGAATGCAAAAATAAGAAAGAAAGGCAATGTCGTAAATAATACCCATGCCATATATATAGAGACATTCAAAAGGGGTTTGGCCTGTAATTTCCCAGGTTCTGATAAAAAGAGCAGTCCTCAATAGGGCAAAAAAAACAAGTGCAACCACGGACATTTGAAAAAGCGGGGTAAAACGTGTTTTGAGAAAATTAAAAGTTTTATTTGCCATAAATAATGAATTCCCCATGATGTTGTATGTTCACCGGAAAAATAGCATTGGTATTATGAAGAAACCGTGAAGCTGATAAATTCTTTTTTTTTTATATCCTCACCTCCACCCAGTGTTCTTTCCGGTCGTCAGAAAGGGGGATGGCATGATCCTCTTGTTCATTGCCATCCACGCTTACACTCATGGCCCCATTGCCTTTGGACAGTTGCAAAACCGAAATATGATAGATCGTCTCCCGATAGCGATAATGCAGTTTGAACCCTTCCCAGTCCGAAGGAATGCAGGGCGTTATTCTCAGTTTATCCACATCCAGGCAGAGTCCGAGAAGCGATTCGACAATGAGCCGGTACATCCAGGCAGCCGACCCTGTGTACCATGTCCAGCCGCCCCGGCCTGTATGCGGGGGTACGGCATAGACATCAGCCGCCACCACATAAGGTTCCACTTTGTAGACATCAACCTCTGATGCAGTTCGGGCATGGTTCACCGGGTTGATCAGGGTGAACAGCTCCCAGGCCCGCTGCTTGTCTCCCTGGCGCGCAAAGGCCATGGCCGCCCAGATGGCGGCATGGGTATACTGGCCTCCGTTTTCCCGCACACCCGGAACATATCCTTTGATATACCCGGGATTCAGTGCCGACGTGTCAAAGGGCGGGTCTAAAAGCCGGATAAGCCTGTGTACACGGCTGACAAGATGTTCATCCAACGCTTCCATGGCCAGGTGTGAGCGCTCCCGGGAACCGGCACCGGACAGCACGGACCAGCTCTGGGAAATGGAATCAATCCGGCATTCGGGATTCATGGCTGACCCGAGAGGGGTGCCGTCATCAAAATAGGCCCGCCGATACCATTCTCCGTCCCAACCATGGGATTCGATATTGATCCGAAGGGTCGCAGCCTCGTTTCGGCAGCGCTGGGCAAAAGATGTATCCCCGCGTTTGCCGGCCATCTCGGAAAAACGCTGAAGCACATCATAAAGAAAAAACCCCAGCCACACGCTTTCGCCCCGGCCTTTTTCTCCGACCAGGTTCATGCCGTCGTTCCAGTCACAGGACCCCATGAGCGGCAGGCCGTGTTCGCCAAAACTAAGGCCTTTAAGAATAGCCTGTACACAATGATCATAGAGGTCTGCTTTTTTTTCGGAACAATCGGGCAGGTCGTAATATGAGTCTTCATCTGCATTTACAGGACGGCCCGTAAGATAATGGATGGGTTCGTCCAGCACGCCGGTATCCCCGGTGGTCATCACATACCGGCAGGTGGAAAGCGGGAGCCAGAGGTAATCGTCGGAGCAGTGGGTGCGGACCCCCCGGCCCAGAGGCGGATGCCACCAGTGCTGCACATCACCTTCCTCGAATTGGCGGGATGCGGACAATAAAAGATGTTCACGTACCAGATGCGGCCGGGCATAAATGAGCGCCATCACATCCTGCAACTGGTCACGGAATCCAAACGCCCCTCCTGACTGGTAGGTTGCGCTTCGTGCCCAGAGTCTGCAGGCCAGGGTCTGGTAGAGAAGCCAGCCGTTGGCCAGTAGATTAAGCGCCGGATCAGGTGTTTCCACATGAACAGCACCAAGGGTATGGGACCAGTGCTGCCAGACCGCATCAAGGGCTTCTTTTGCTGCCATCGACCCCCGGAAACGCCGGGTCAGTTTTCCGGCTTCATCCGGGTCCTTGCCTGACCCAAGCCTGAAAATGATCTCCCGCTCCTCTCCGGCCGCGAGATTAAATCCGACCTGAATGACAGCACAAGGGTCTAACGCCGCCCCAATCCTGCCCGAAAGACAGGTCCGCATCATGCCGGCAGGTGAGGCAAGCGTATGGTTGCGACCTAAAAATTCGGTCCGGTCACAGGTGATGCTGCAATTGATGTCATCCACATCAAAAAAAGCTGTCCGGTTGGGAAATTCCGTATTGTAGGGATTATTAGCAAAAAGCGCCCCGCTCATGGGATCAATAGCAGTGATCACATGCAGGATGGATTTTTGCCGAAGATCTCCCAGGACCCATTCCACATAGCCTGTGGCAGAAAGCTTTCGTGCACGTTCCGAAATGTTGCGAACCTTGAGGACGGAAAATTTGATGGATGAATCAAGGGCCACATAAATCCAGAGTTCGGAGCGGATACCGCGTTCTGTGTGCTCAAACACACTGTAGCCGAATCCATGCCGGGTGACATAGGGTGTGGCACCGGGACAGGGTGAGGGTGTCGGCGACCAAAAATGTCCTCTCTCTTCATCCCGAAGAAAAAACGCTTCAGAACCGGCATTGCCCACCGGATCATTTTCCCATGGCGTAAGCCGGAATTCATGGGCATTTTCGCTCCAGGTACAGGCAGGACCGCTTTCACTAATGATGGTTCCGAAAAACGGGTTGGCCAGTACATTAACCCAGGGTGCAGGGGTCTTTTGTCCTTTGGCCGTGGTAATCACATATTCTCGCCCATCCGGTGTAAATCCGCCCAGTCCGTTGTAAAACATCAGATCATGACGCGGTAATGGTGCTTCGGCCGGGAGCTCCGGTCTAAGAAGCCTGACAAGGGTAAGCCAAGGCATATTCACAACCGGAAGGATGCTGCCGTTAATCTGATCGGACAGGGTTCCCCGGCTGTCGCTGATAATCACCCTGGCAACGGTCTGAAACAGGATACGATCGCTCTCGGCTATCTGGTCTGCGGATCTGACAAAAATGCCGCCGGGCCGGTCAATGATATTGGCCTCAATGCCTGCGGCAATGAGACGGACAATCTGATCGTGAAGAACCTGCCGGTAACCGGAATGGTCTTCGTTCCAGATGACCAGATCCACTGCGAGACCTTTCAGGCGCCAATAACCATGGGCCTGTATCAGTTGCCGGACCAGATCGATATTGGCCGGATCTTCAATCTGCAAAAGAACAATGGGCAGATCTCCGGAAATGGCATACCCCCAGAGACCGGATTGACCGCTGACATTCTTCTTTAAAAGACCTGCATCGGCCCGCAAAGAAGCGTCTGCATAGATCACGGCACCGGCAAGACGGCCATAGAGCTGGGCATCGGTTTCCGTGGCATTGATCTGTCTTAGAAAAACCTGACCATGGGTCCAGGCCAGTTCAAAGACGCGATCGGCAATGTGCCGGTCCTGGTATTTTTCTATGAGCCTCATGGCCACTTCCCTTGTTTTACCAACACCGTTCACCATATTGATGATGACGGATTCGCCCGGATCAAGGCTCAGCCGGGAGCGGATGGCCGCGATGGGGTCAAGAACCGATCCCTGGCCGCCAGATAGTTCGCCCAAAGGATTTTCCATGCCGGTCATCACTTGCGGATCAGCAAGACTATTGCCGCGGCCGATAAATTTCATTCGGTCGGTCTCAAAGGACATGCTTTTGACTTCTGCCCCATGTATTGCCATAAGATGCAGCATCCAGGGCGGGTTTTCGCCTTCTGAACGGGGACGGCGGGTGCAGAGAACCGCTCCTTGTTCCGGAAGGATCTTTGTCTCCACAAAAAGATTGCTGAAAGCCGGGTGCAATGCGTCGGCCATGGGGGGTGCCAAAACCACTTCCGCATAGCTCGTCACATCCAGGGACCGTTTTTTTCGGGTGCGGTTGGTGAGGGTGGTCCGGCGCAGCTCAATATCATCCTCAGGTGACACAACCACTTCTGTATACGCATCGATATCGTCGTGCTCACAGCGAAACTCGGCCCTGCCTTCCGAAAACACCACATTAAATTTCTTTGAGGGCAAAAGGGTGGGCTGATGGGTGGTTGACCAGAACCTGCCGCTCGTCACATCCCGGACATAACAGAAAATACCCCGGTTATCAGAGGTCGTGTCTTCGTGCCAACGGGTGACGGCCAGGTCCTGCCAATGGCTGTAGCCGCCACCTGCCGCCGTAATCATCACATGGTACCGGCCGTTTGAAAGGAGCTGCACTTCCGGAGCAGGCGTATCCGGGCTATTGAACATCCGTATGGGTTTTTCGATCATATTTAAAGCCTTCTGGTGATCGGAAAGCTCTGTTACATGAGCAAAGAACGCCGTTGCCTTGGGAACCCTTTCCTGAAGCAGGAGCAGGGTGGCCTGAAACAGGGGCTCGGATTCAAACCGGGTTTGCATGGACCGATCCAGGATCAAATGGGCAAGGGACAGAAAACTCATGCCCTGGTGATGGGCCATGAAAGAGCGGATCACCACCCTGGGCTGGCCGGAAGGCAGGCGAGAAGGGGTATAATCAACGGCTTCATAAAACCCGTATGTTCCGGTAAACCCTTCCCTGGCCATCCGTTCAAGATTTTTGCAGGCCTTTTTGGGCGCAATCATCAGCGCCAGAACCGAAGCATAGGGGGCAATCACCAGATCTTCGGCAAGCCCTCGCTTCAATCCAAGACCGGGAACGCCAAAGGCCCGGTATTGATAATTGTGATGAACATCAATGGCATTATAGCCGCATTCTGAAATGCCCCAGGGGACCCCCTGCTTTTTGCCATAGGCGATCTGGCTTGCGACGGCTGCTTTGCAGGTCTGGTAAAGCAAGGTGTTTTCATAGGCCGGCATGACCAGAAGCGGCATGAGGTATTCGAACATTGACCCGCTCCAGGACAGAAGAACCGGCCCTTCACCCGTGGTGGTAAGCAGGCGGCCCAGGGTAAACCAGCTTTCCTGGGGCAATTGCCCCTGGGCTATGGCCACAAACCCTGCAAACCTTGCTTCTGACGCCAGAAGATCGTAAAAGCCAAAATCCCGCCGATGCTCGCTGACATTATACCCAATGGACAAAAGGCGGCGTGAGGCATCAAACAAAAACCCGTATTCCATTTGAGCAAATTCATCGGCCTTTCGGCATAGGCTTTCGATGGCTGTGATTCGCTTTTCCGCCTCTTGACCCGCAGCCGTAATAAGGTGCAAAAGCTCAGCCAGCCGCGCTTTATCCTCGCTATTGACCGTCACGGCAATTTGCTTTTGAATTTCCGGCTGAAATTTTTCTTTCATTTGTGCCACCTGGCCCAGTGTGGGAATTATATCCAGTGTCCGGATCATGTCAAAATCGGCCGTGCCATGGCGCTTATCCAAAGAAAAAAGGATTTTGACCCATGGGGTAAGAAGGGTCTGTTCATCCAAAGCTTCTCGGCACTGCCCGGCAAAAGCCGGGGCCCAAGTTCTCAACGGGCTGCCAAGATCGGCATCTTGGGCTTTCATTTCAATTTCCAGGCGTTCAGCAGATTGTAAAAGCCGGTCAAGACACAGCCATACAGTGGTCAGGGTGACAGGCAGGTCTTTTTTAACCCGTTCCAGTTCCTTATGAATTTCTCTAAACCATGGAGAAGAGATATCTTCCATCAGATCCGAAAGAACCTGAAATGTGTCGTTGAGTCCCTCAAACAACCGCTTACCCGGTATTGTATCATTGATCAGTCCCAAAAGCCCGGGCTTAAGGGTGAGAAGATGACCGGCCAGATTGCCGCTGTCCACCGAAGAAATATAAAGGGGGAAAAGCGGTGCAAGAGATACCGTGTCATACCAGTTATAAAAATGACCCTTGTGTCGTTCAAGGGTTGCCATGGTATCAAAGGTATGGGCTGTCCGCTCCATCAGTTTTCCGGCACCGATATAGCCAAAATCATAGGCCGCAAGATTGCTTAGAAGAGCAAGACCCATATTGGTGGGGGAAGTCCGGTGGGCTACAATACCCACGGGAATTTCCTGAAAATTATCCGGCGGCAGCCAGTGATCTTCAGGGCCGACAAAGGTCTCAAAAAATGCCCAGGTTTTCCTGGAAAGCCCACGCAAAAAAAGGGTCTGATCCTGTGTCAATTTTTCAGGATGCGGGACGGACGGCCTGCTGATCCACCAGGTAATCCCGGGAGAAAAAAACCAGAGGATGAGAACTGGCCCTGCCGCCAAGAGGGATGCGGGACGGGACATTGCAAGGATTATAGCAACAGCCCCAGCAAAAGCCGGAGCCATCCACATAACCCTGCAGGAATCGGTAAGGCCGGGAATCTTTGAGCGATTATGGTCTTTCGCATCGGCTGACGGATTCCATTCCAGCAGTCTTTTGTGCGTGATCATCATCCGCCCGAGCGTGCGTGTCACGGCATCCATGCTGAAAAAGGCTTCATAAGGCAGGCAGGCAAGGGCAAGCATTGCCTGAAGGCAGTGGCGGCCTGCCGATACCAAAGTGTCAGTGAGATGCCGGTTTAATGTCACATCCACTGATTTTTGAAAAACATTCAAAACCGCTGCCGGCAAAAAAGGAATGACAATGGTAGCGATGATTGAAAGCGTCCAGAACCAGGGTGATGCCAACAGGGTCCAGCCAAGAACCAGAAGAAGCGTCAAAGCCGCAGCCATGAAACTTCGCCTCAAATTGTCAAAAATCTTCCAGCGGGACAGCATGGAGAGCGGGTTCTTTCTTCTGTGCCCGTCAGGGCCGGGAACACCGGGAAGCATCCAGCGGGCAATCTGCCAATCACCCCTGATCCAGCGATATCGGCGGTTCACATCAGCATTGTAGCGGGACGGATATTCCTCATACAATTCCACATCGCTGAGCAGTCCGGCACGGGCATAACAGCCTTCGAGCAGGTCATGACTGAGGATGAGGTTGTCGGGAAGCCGTTGGGAAAGAGATTTTTCAAATGCATCCACATCATAAATGCCCTTGCCGATGAAGGAGCCTTCAAAAAAAAGATCCTGATATACATCGGAAACCGTGCGGGTATAGGGATCGATACCCGGATCACTGCCGCAAAGCCGGGCATAAAACGATTGATTTGTACCGGACAAACTGCCGGCCACCCGCGGTTGAAGGATGCCGTATCCTTCTGTCACCCGTTGCCGGTTTTCATCATAAACCGGCTGGTTGAGCGGGTGCGCCATGGCACCGACAAACTGCCGGGCTGAATCACGGGCCAAAAGGGTATCCGTATCCAAAGTAATGACGTATTTCACTGCCGACAGAGCGGCAGTATCCCCCTTCACAAGGCTGAACCGATTATCCGAACCGCCCCGGAGCAGCGCGTTTAAATCTGCGATTTTACCACGTTTTCGCTCATATCCCATCCATATCTTATCACGGGGATTCCAAAGACGCGGACGATGAAAAAGAAAAAAAATATCTCCTTGCGCCATCTGATACTTATGGTTTAATGCGTCAATGCTCAACCGCGCAAGGTTCAGCAAGGGTTCGTCTTCAGGCAGCCGTTCATCTGTTGCATCGGTAAAATCCGTGAGAAGGCCGAAATGAAGATGAATATCCCGGTTTGCCAGAAACCGGACTTCCATGGCCTCCATCAGATTTTCAATATTGCGGGGGCTGGTCAGCATGGTCGGAACCACCACCAGGGTCCGGTATTCCGAAGGGATTCCCTTTGAAAAATCCATGCGCGGCAAGGGCCGGGGCTTGACCCACACCGTAGCCAGCCAGTTCACCAGGGCCACGGCAGGCTGGCCCACGCAAAGCAGGAAAAAAAATCCGACCAGCCAAAGCACCCAGCCCTGTTGACCGTCTTCATAAGCCTTTGCCGTGAAACCAGCCGCCAATATCAATGTCAAAAGCATGATGGCGCCGCCATAGATTGGCAGAGGAAATCTGCGGAAAATCTTGTGAAGCATCCGGGAAAATGAAAAATGAAGCCCAGCCATTTGTTCAAGCCTGGGCAGCCCCTTGTCAATCAAATAAAAACCGACGTGGGCAGTACGGTCCTCTTCTCCTTTTCCTGCTGCAGCCTTTTTGGCCAGGTCAATGGCCTGAGCTGCCACTTCAATCTCTGAGAGAGAACTGCTCCGGGCGATATTTTCAACCACATGGCGGTAGCTGTCACGGGTGATAAAATCCATCCGGCCATAGACATCGGCAGGATCTTCATTCAGGCGCTGGTCAACAACACTCATGGTCTCGACAAATTCACGCCAGTCCATGGAACTGAGGAATCTGAGGCTGCCGATGCTGTTGCTCATGGAAACCTGGTCGCCTGCCTGTTGCCGGGTTTCCAAACGAACCATCTGTTCGATGGTCAGTCCGGCTCCGGAGAGCCGCTGTTCAATCCAGGTGAGCGGTAAAGCCAGGGCCGGGCCCTGACCCTGCAAACGACGGGCGAGTTCGGCCACAAAAGGCCCCACCATGGGCGGATTGGATCGGGCCATGTCGGCAATGACCATAATCAGATCATTGGGATCTTCTGTTGCAGTCTTCATCATCAGATCCGCCCAATGATCTGCCTGATCCCGATTAATCCTGTCCACGGCAAGACGGGCTGCAATCCGCCTGAGATTTTCAATCAGGGCCAGTCTCAGCATGATGGCAATAGCCCAGAGTTCACCCAGTTTCAGGATGGTGAGGCTTTGATAGGCCGCCACAAAACTGCTGAGGCCTTCCGGGTCCACCCTGCCATCCCCATGGGAGATGATTTCAAGGGCAAGGTCATAGACCCTTGGCAGCCCGGCCGACGGTCCGTTTGCCAAGCGCGGCAGCTCAAGGCTGTAGCCTTTGGGCAAATGGCGTTTTGCCGTACGGATCTGCTCTTCGATCAGATAAAAATTGTCCAGCAGCCATTCCTCGGCCGGGGCAATCAACCGGTTGGTTACAATGGCTTCGGTCAGCGGACGGCAGACATCAATAAGCACGGCCTCATTATCCGCCAGCCGGGACAAAAGCTTATCCGGCAGGCGTTTTTGGCTCAACTCGTGGGTATCGGCAAGGGTTTTGCCGTGCTGCTTCATCTGGTCGCTGCCGAACAATTCCGCTCTCAGCGGAAGTTCAACAGCGGCCGTTAATGTCAGTTTTCTTTTGCGGAGATATCCGAAAAAACGGAGCCATATCCCGGAAATTTTCGAGCTGTTTACCTTCATTTGGGATCTCTCCTTTTAGGGCTGATGATCAGCACCTTATTAATCCAGCTCCGCTTCTATTTCATCAAATATATCCTCGATGCCGTAGAGAAGCTGGTCGACCCTGGCAAGGTTCCGGTCGGCCAGATTCTCCTCAATCAGCGCATATATATCCTTTAATTTGTCTTTATGACGGACAAGGGCATCTCTGAGAGATGTTCCGTCATGGCGGTAAAGAAGCAGATCCAACTGCCCCGTCAATTCGTAAAGGGAGGGGCCCCGGTTTACCAGACCCGGGTCCTGCTGTCTTAATGCCCTGCCCAGTTTGGGGTAGCTTCTTTCCAGATTTTTTTCATAATATGGATTTATGCTAACCCTTATCTGCATGGTTTTGCTCATAATTTACCTTAGTTACAGTATTTAAAGACCACATAAGCTCAATCAACCCTGACACCCGGAGAGCAAGCTTTCATGCCCCCATATCTGCAGCAAAATTATTGGACCCAGCTCCCCCAAACCTAATATTGCTTCAACATTTGTGCCAGGGTTTGACAAGTCTGAGCAACACTCCCATCCTGCTGATTTATCTGGACAATTACCTGCAGAAATATTTTTAGAATAGACCTTAGCTTGCTGATAATGTGGTCACATCTAACCAAACGGTCATATTTGACCGCATAAAACCCGCCGGGTACTCCCGAAATTTTACGGTTTTATTCTTTGCAAAAAATAATTTATTTCTGTAGTAATTTAACATGAGAAGATAGGATTTCACTTCAATAGGCAGCTTTCGACATAGCTTGAAATGAGCCCTCAGGATATGATTGGTTTAAAAAACAGCAGTTTGCCGTTTTTAGCAAAATAAACAGCCGAACTATCCCGGTTATTAAAAGGTCTTGATTGACCCATAAAAATAAATTGCCATTTTAAAAATTTGTTATTACAATAGTTATAACGTTGGAGGTGCAATATGTTGGAATTAAAAGTAAGAAAGATTGGTAATTCTCTTGGTGTTGTATTGCCAAAAGAATCTTTGGCTAGATTACGGGTTAATGAAGGTGAAATTCTCTATTTTACCGAGACTGAAGATGGTGGCTACCGTTTAAGCGGCTATAATGAAAATTTTTCCAAACAGGTTGCAGAAGCTGAGAAAATAATGCAGCAGGACAAAGACCTTTTGAGGGAATTGTCTAAAAGATGAACTGTTCCTGGATTGAACTTGAAACAGTTCTTGTTATACATGATCGGCAGATCCAGGAACACGGCGGGGCAAGTGGAATAAGGGATCTTGGATTAATAGAAAGTGCTGTCAACAAGCCCAAAAACCTCATGGCATATAGTTCTCCTGATATTCCTGAACTGGCGGCTTCTTATGCATTTGGATTAACAAAAAATCACGGGTTTTTAGATGGAAACAAGAGAACGGCCTATGTTGTATCACGCCTGTTTTTGAGGTTGCACGGTTGGGATTTCGTTGGTTCCCCAGAAAAAAGGGTTATCGTTTTTGAAAATTTGGGGAGAGGTGGCTGCACTTTGGGCGGGCTTACCCGATGGTTTAAAGAAAATACCCAAAAAATAATTTAGCTCCTCAAAAAGAATTGAAAATATTTTGATAGTGAAGGCCACCTCCAAAATAAACTCCGGGGTTGTCGAAAACAGGGAGGCTTTTATAATTTCACAATCATCTTGCCTGTATTTTCCCCCTTGAACAGGCCGATGAATGCATCCACAGCCCGGTCAATCCCTTGCACAACCGTTTCCCTGTTCTTTAGTGTGCCTGCCCGGAAATAACCGCCGACTTCTGTTTCAAATTCATCCCAGCGATTCAGCCAGTCTCCGACAATCATCCCCTTCATGGTCAGTCGTTTGGTAATCATATTGAACAGATTTGAAGGACCGGGAGGAAGGCTTTTTTCGTTGTAACCGGAAATACTGCCGCACGCAATGATCCGGCCATTCACCCGCAAAGCCGAGAGGGCTGCTTCCAGGGCTTCGCCGCCGACATTATCAAAATAGACATCAATCCCGGACGGAGCCGCAAGATTCAATTGTTTGAGCATGGGCCCGGTCTTGTAATCAAAGGCGGAGTCAAATCCGCAGTCTTCTTTCAGAAAAACGATTTTTTGTGTCGAACCGGCCGACCCGATGACCCGGCATCCCCGAAGTTTTGCAAGTTGTCCGGCCACACTTCCCACTGCACCGGCAGCACCTGAAATATAAATCACATCACCGGCTTTGACATCCACCAGATTCAGCCCAACCCATGCAGTCATGCCCGTCATGCCAAGGACGCCAAGATAAACGGAAAGCGGCTGAACCGCCTGTTTGATAAGACGCACCTCTTTGGGCGAAGCCATACAGTATTCCCGCCAGCCATACATGGAGACGACCTTATCTCCGGGCTTAAGTTCCGGGGTACGCGACTCAATGACCTCGCCCACGGCCCCGCCGTCCATGGGTTTTCCCAGTTCAAACGCAGGGACATAGGATTTCATATCGTTCATGCGGCCCCGCATGTATGAGTCCACCGACATAAAAAGATTCCGGATCAGCGCCTTTCCTTCCGGCAGCGGCCCGCGTTCAGTACTTACCATCGTAAAGTCATTCGGGGTTGGAATCCCTTTGGGACGGGAGGTCAAGCAAATTTCACGACTGTTGACAGGTGTCATATTTATCTCCTCGTATGAATTATGTTTTTTTTGGCATCATCTGCCTGAGTTCCTCTCCCTGGACGGTTTCCTTTACCGAAAGAAGAGCGGCCAGCTGATCAAGAAGACTCCTTTTCTCCAAAAGAATTTTCTGCACACGCTGATGGGCTTCATCCATCATTCGTGAAATCTCTTCATCAATCTCTCCTGCTTTTGCCTCACTGTAATTTTTTGGGGATGAATACCCTTCCGGCATAAACATGGACTGCCGCGGGCGATCATAACTCACCAGCCCCAGCCGGTCACTCATGCCGTATTCCGTGACCATGGACCGGACAATGTCGGTGGCCCGCTGCAAATCGTTTTGGGCGCCGGTTGAAATTTCATTAAACACCAGCTCTTCCGCCACCCTGCCGCCTAGAAGAACCGCCAGACGGTCGATCAATTCGGCCCGCGTCATGAGATACCGGTCTTCGGTTGGCTGCTGCTGGGTATATCCAAGGGCTGAAATGCCGCGGGGAATGATGGATATTTTATGCACCGGATCGGCATGCACAACCGATTCCGCCACAATGGCATGTCCGGACTCATGAAAGGCGACGATTTCCTTTTCCTTTGCATTCATCACCCTATTCTTTTTTTGAAGCCCGCCTATGACCCGGTCTATGGCCTCATCAAAATCAGAGAATTCAACTACCTCCTTATCATTTCTGGCTGCCAGCAAAGCCGCCTCATTGATGATATTGGCAAGGTCCGCCCCCACAAATCCAGGGGTTCTGCCGGCGATCTTGGCCAGATCCACTTCAGGACTTAAAATCACATTTTTAGAATGGATTTTCAGGATGGCTTCCCGGCCATTGATATCCGGGCGGTCCACCAGGACCTGGCGATCCAGGCGGCCAGGCCTCAGCAAGGCAGGGTCCAGGATTTCCGGCCGGTTGGTGGCGGCCATGATGATGACCCCTTTGTTGGTCTGAAACCCGTCCATCTCCACCAAAAGCTGGTTCAGGGTCTGTTCGCGCTCGTCATGGCCGCCCATGACATTCATGCCCCGGGCTTTTCCAATTGCATCCAGTTCATCAATAAAAATGATGCAGGGGGCCTGGGCAGCGGCCTGGGAGAAAAGATCCCGGACACGGGCCGCACCCACCCCCACAAACATTTCCACAAACTCAGACCCGCTGATGCTGAAAAACGGTACCTTTGCCTCTCCTGCCACCGCTCTGGCCAGAAGGGTTTTGCCGGTTCCGGGCGGACCCACCAGGAGAACGCCTTTGGGGATTCTTCCCCCGAGTTTCTGGAATTTTTCCGGGGTGCTCAAAAAATCAACCACTTCCTGGAGTTCGTCTTTGGCCTCATCGATTCCGGCCACATCGGCAAAAGAAACCTTGGTATCGCTCTCGGCAAAAATCTTGGCCTTGCTCTTGGAAAAAGACATCACGCCCATTCCTGCCCCCATATTCCGGGTTGCAAACCGCCAGATAAAATAAAAAAACACCAGCGGCAGAACCCAGGACAAAAGACCGGCTATAAATTTATTTTCATTCCGGCCCGAATAATTGATTCTGCGCTCATCCAGCTCCTTCACCAACCCGGGATCATTCACCCGCACCGTGGTAAATGCCTTGTCCGGGGAGCCTTTCAAAGTACCGCTGATATTCTCCGGGGTGAGGGTCACATCATTTACATTCCCGTCGGCCATGGATTGCTTAAATTGGCTGTAAGGAATGATTTCAACCTTGGCTGAAAAAAGAAACTGCTGAAAATAGGTGACCAAAAGAAAGACAATTACGATATACCAGATACTGAACCGGGCTTTGGGGGGCAACCCTTTCTGATCATTACCCGGCTTACCGGGATCTTCCGTGCCGAAGAATAATTTGCGGAAAAGATCAATCATGGTTTCATTCCTATTTCGTTGATCCGGACGAAAGCGATTTCACACCCAATGTTTCGATCAACCGGTTGATGTCCGTGGTTTTCAGATTCATCCCGCCCTCGGACACGGGCAGCAATATAATCCGTTTGCCCGCAAGGGATTCTGCAATTTTCAGCTTTACAATGGTTTCACCGCCGGAACCGGCCAGGGCATTGTTCATTTCCCGGACGCCTTTTGCCTCGGCAATCCCTTCGGCCTCAACAGCCTTGGCCAGAAGCTGCTGCTGTTCCTGGTACACGTCAGCTTCGATCTTGTCTTTCAGGTACTGACCGTCGGCATCGGCCACCATTTTGTTGACCTCACCTTTTGCTTCTTCCAGTTTTCGTTTATATTCTTCAAGGGCCGCGTGCTGGGCAGACTTGTTTTTTTCCACCTGCTGGTCTGCTACTTTTTTATCTTCAATGGCCTTGGTATATTCTGCATTAAACCGATAGTCATTGGTCAATACTTTTTCCACGACAATGCCCATGGGCCCGAGGATTTCCTGGAGCTGATTTTTTACCTTGTCGGACTGGGCTTCCCTTGATTCGGCCACATAAAAGGCTTCGGTTTTAAGTTCCCCGAAAATATCCCTGGGTTTGCTCCTGGCAACGGTCCTGACAATGGTATCACGCAAAGATTTGTCATCTTTTGCCACATATTGGAGTATATAAGGGGCTTTTACCGCATCAATGCGATAGGCAATGATGACATCCAGGCTGATATCATTTCCGTCCGTGGTTTTAAACACCAGGTCATCCTGGTTTTTCCGATCCCCCCGCATGCTGGAATATGTCATTTCAAGGTTTTGAAGTTTGGTATCAAACACATGCCAGTCATTGATAAACGGCAGAAAAAAATAAGTGCCGCCCTGGGCATAGATCCGGTCTTCCACCCCGGTTTCGCCAAAAAAATTGAATTTGATGGTTCTTACCCCCACTTCTGTTTCCCCTGTGGTATGGGGGACACATCCTGCTGTTGTCAATACCATGAACATCAATATCAAAAGAATGAATAATCGTTTCATTTGTTTTCTCCTTTACGAACATCAAACAATTGAAGGGTGTTGGAAAGATTCAGCGGATTGACCCCGTGCAACCCGTCGCTGGGCAGGATGATCAGATCCAGCCCTTTATAGGCATCGGCCATTTTCAAGGCCACCATACGGTCGGAACCGATTCCTTTTAAGGCATCATTTCTCAGGCGCACCCGTTCTGCTTCGGCCAGCTTTACCAGAAGGTCGGACTCTGCTTTTATCTTCCTGACATAAAGGTCTTTTTCTGCAATCTTTCTTGTTACATAAGCCTTGCCCTTTTCCATTTCAACAGCAGCAATGACCATGCCTTCCTGGACAATCTTTTTTAATTCAGCCTCTTCTTTTGCTGCCCTTGCTGCTGACTGGTTGGTAAACACCATCTGGTCCTGGAGCTTTTTTTCTTCAATATTTTTCTGGATTTCAGGACTGTATTTAAAATAGCGCACCAGCACCTCATCCACCACAATCCCCTTGGGGTTTAATTCCCTGTTTAATTGATCTCTGGCTTCTTCGGCCTTTTTGACCCGCATGGGGCTGTTATAGAATTCTTCAGTGGTCAGCTTTCCCAGGGTTTCTTTTAAGGCAGGCTCGGCTTTGGGGATAATGCCGTTGTCTTCATACAGGGTACCGGGTCCGATGGTGGTAAAAACCAGATAAGGGTCTTTGATATGGTAAAGCATGGAAACATCCACATCCACGAAAAAACCATCCGAGGTCTGGATATGGGCGGCCCTGTCTTTTCTGGCCCCCTTGGCTGCGGTTTCAGGAAAATTGGTCAGCTCCAGCACCTGGATTGCCCTGGGAAGGACATACATCTGCTGCAATCCAAAAGGGATAACAAAGGCCAGACCGGCATGCCGGCTCTCTTTTTGAACCCCCCGGCCCGGACCCACCCGGACCACTTTGATCCCGTACTCATAAGGCTGCACATAAAAGAAAAACAGGTTATAAAAAAGATACGCCAACACCGCCAGTGCCATCAGTATCCTCAATCCCATGCCCAGTTTGAAATTATGAATAAAAAGATCCAACTGCTTTTTTAATCTCGCAGCATAAAGAGATATGTCATCCATTGGGTTATTGTCCATGATCCTTACATCCTTTTAGGAAGATCCTGTTTTTAAAATTCAGGATGGTTAATAAATATACCGTTCACAAATTTTCCGGTAATGATAGCCGTATATGGAAAGCGTTATGGCCGTTGACATGAGCTTTGGTTTACGCACAAGGGTCCAGAGAATCAGATACCAGTACTGGAACCGCTCTTTTCCAAAAAACCCCAGTCTTAACCCAGCTCTGAAAAATGATAGAAACCGTTGGATATCAAGAGGCGCAATGATTTCAGGCGTTTTCAATTCCCGAAATAAGGTCCTGACCCGTCGATAATAATTTTTGGGCAGATAGATCTGTTTCATGATGGATTGATACCCTTCCAAAAGATTATCCATGCCCATCCGGGGGATAATATTGGTGGTGCCGTCCACATTGTCTCCGGTAAATGCTTCAACCACCCGGCTTTCCTTTTGAAGCCGGTCAAACAGCCGGGTTCCGGGAATGGCCTGGAGCAGGCCCACCATGGCCGTGACAATGCCGCTTTTCTGGATAAAATCGACCTGACGGCGGAAAATGGAGGGCAAATCACTGTCAAACCCCACAATAAACCCTCCCATGACCTGCAGCCCGGAGCGGTGAATAACAGCCACACTTTCAAGAAGATCCCGGTTTTTATTCTGGGTTTTATGGCATTCGGTGAGACTCCCCTCATCCGGAGATTCAATCCCGATAAACACGGAATCAAACCCTGCCTTGACCATCAACTCCAAAAGCTCAGGATCATCTGCGAGATTAATGGAGGATTCCGTAAAAAACACACAGCCTTTTTTATCTTTGCGCCATTCCATGAGCGCCGGCAAAAGGCGCTGTTTTAAAAACCCTTTGTTGCCGATAAAATTATCATCCACAAAAAATATGCTGCCGCGCCAGCCCGCAGCATAAATGCCGTCCAGCTCCAGAATTACTTTTTCCGGCGTTTTTAACCGCGGCTTATGACCGAACAAAGCCGTTACATTGCAAAAATCACAGTTGAACGGGCATCCCCTGGAAAACTGAAGGCTCATGGAGGCATACCGTTTCATATTCAAGAGCCCCCACAAAGGCGCCGGCGTGTCGCTTGGATCACAGAAACCCGGCGCCCGGTATATTTTTTGGGCCTGCCCCTTTTCCAGGTCCGACAAAAATTCGGGCAGGGTCAATTCCGCTTCATCCAGCACCAGATGGTCCACGCTCTTGAATTCATCAGGTTCAGAGGTAAACAGCGGCCCGCCCGCAACAATGGTTGCGCCCAATGTTTTGCACCGCTCAATGATTTGCCCGGCCGACCGGCGCTGGATTGTCATCCCCCCGATAAACACCAAATCCGCCCACAGGATATCCTTATCCGTCAGACGGTCCACATTGGTATCCACCAGGCGTTTGGTCCAATCTTCCGGCAAAAGGGCAGCCACCGTGATCAGCCCCAGGGGAGGAAAAGCCGCTTTTTTTCCGATAAAGCTTAAGGCATAGGTGAATGACCAGAAGGTGTCTGGAAATTCAGGATAAATCAGCAATATATTCGTCATGGGAAATTCCTTTTTTTCTGACGGCTTCAACGGCCTCCATTCCCTGGAGGCGGTTAACCGTATATATATGGATGCTCAAAGGTTCTCGTAATAATGATTTTGTTCCCATTAATACCCCGAACCTTCGGGACCGGATATGATGATCCAGGCTTTCGCGGGTTTCCCACTCTTCCATCAGGCAAAAGCGATTCTTGTCGTGGATATCACAGGAAACAGAATAGCTTTTACAGCCAGGTTCCTTTCCCACGGGCTCGATGAGGGAAAGAAGGGTTTGAAGAATCTCTAACTGCTTTTCCGCAATTACGTTCAGGATAATTTTGACAACCATCATGGCGATCGCCTCTTAAAAGGTTTTGAGCTTGATCCGTTTTTTTGCCATTGCCGACACGGCATTTCAAAACACTTAAGAGCAACCTTTATGCCATGGATGTTTTTTTTGATTTTCCTACGATATATCGTACTGATTTTATGGAGAAATCTGTTGGGAAAGAATAAAAAAAATAATTTGAGAAAAATAGCAGGGCCAGGACCATATATGACCAATGGTCACATATGACCCTTTTTTAAGATTTGCGGATATCCAGCTTTCGCATGCGGGCACGAAGCGTACTGCGGTTTAATCCAAGAATTTCGGTTGCGCTGTCTTTCCCGCTGACTTTCCACCCGGTCTGATCCAGCACCCGGATAATATAGTCACGCTCAACCGCTTCCAGTGTTTTCCGGCTTGTGCTTAAATAGGCAAAGGGTTTGTTCAGATCATCGGCCAGGTGCAGCTTGGAGCCGGATGAATTGATCACGGCCCGCTCCAGAACATTTGCCAGTTCCCGGACATTTCCCGGCCAATGATAATTTTTCAAAGTATTCATCATGGTTTTGGGGACCATTCCACTGGGTTTGCCCATCCGTTTGGAAATGTTTTTTATATAAAATTCCGTCAGAAGCGGGATATCCTCTATCCGGTCCCTTAAGGGCGGCATGGTAATGGGGAACACATTGAGCCGGTACCAGAGATCATCCCGGAAACGGCCCTTTTGAACCTCTTCTTCAAGGTTGCGGTTTGTGGCGGCAATAATCCTTGCATCCACTTTTATTGTGCGGGAGCTGCCCAAGCGCTCGAATTCGCCATCCTGGATCACCCGAAGCAGTTTTGACTGCAATTCCAAAGGCAGTTCACCGATCTCATCTAAAAAAAGTGTGGCGCCGTCGGCAACCTCGAATCTTCCCAGATGCCTTTCACCGGAACCGGTAAAGGCCCCTTTTTCATGGCCGAATAATTCGCTTTCAATGAGGTTTGACGGCAAGGCTGCACAATTGACCTTGACCAGTGCCCGGTTCTTTCGCCCGCTTAAGCCGTGAATGGCCCTTGCCACCAGTTCCTTGCCGGTTCCGGTCTCGCCCAGAACCAATACGGTGGTATTGCTGTTCGCAATCTGTTCCACCTTATAAAGCACATATTTGAGTGTATCACTCTGACCGATAATATTTTCATGGTTATGTTCCAGTCTGATTTCTTCTTTCAGATAGGCTCTTTCTTCTTCCAACTGCTCTTTGAGTTTTTCAATTTCAATAAGTGCGGTTTCCGCTGTCTTTTTTCCTGCTTCGGCTTCCTGTTTTGCCCGGACCAGTTCAATGGTCCGGGTTTCAACCATTTTTTCAAGATACCGTTTATAATATTCCCTCTCTGTCACATCTTCAATGGCGAGGAGAATCAGTTGTTTATGATTGGCTTCCCGGAAAATTTTTCTTGCATTCAAATGCATGATCTTGGGCCCTATGGTTTCAAAATGATGCTCCACCTCAAAATCATGAAATATTGAGTTTTCAAGCAGGGCTTCTTCAAGCAATTCTCTGAGTTTGGGGATATTCCATTGCTGGTTGCCAAGATCATAGATCAATACTCCTTCGGTCTCGCCGGGGGTGACGCTAATGGTTCGGTAAAAAGAAGGATTGGCCGTGACCACCTTTAAATCATAATCCAACACCAGAAGGGGTTCACGAACCGAACCCAGGATGCTGTTGAAAATGTCTAAAAAAACTTTCTGCATTTTTTAAAATATTTTCCCGAAAAACCATGCCTTTGAGCGAAAATGAATTGCCTATACAATAGATGGAATCCTCATTTTTGTCAAAGAAAGCTTTCAAACAATCGTCACATGCGTTGATGGTTTGTATCAGATCTATTTATTTGACTTGTGTTTGTTTCAAGATTAGTTTTGCTTGGTAAAGAACCGGAAACCATCAACAACAGGAGAAGATGTATGACAATCAAAGTATGTGTTGCAGGCGCAACCGGATGGGCAGGATCAGCCCTGACGCGGGGCATTCATTCAACAGAAGATCTGGAAATTGCAGGAGCCGTCTCAAGAAGCAACAAAGGAAGGACCCTGAAAGAAGTCCTGGGTCTTGACGGGTGTGACGTGATGATATCCGGATCTGTCACTAAAGACTCGCTCGAAAATTGTGATGTCATGATGGAGTTTACAAAACCGGATGTGGCCAAGCAAAATATATTCACCGCTCTTGACGCAGGGGTTCATGTGGTTGTCGGGACCTCGGGGCTCAGCGATGAAGATTATGAAGAAATCCATCAAAAGGCCATGGACAAAAAGCTGGGCGTGTTGGCCGTCGGCAATTTTGCGCTCACCGTGGTCCTTCTGCATAAATTTTCCGAGATTGCCGCCCGGTATATCCCCCAATGGGAAATGATTGATTATGCCCATGATGACAAAAAAGACGCGCCCAGCGGAACGGCAAGAGAACTGGCCCACCGGCTTTCAAAAATCCGGCCATCCAAACTGACCGTTCCTTTGGAAGAAACCCAGGGGGTAAAGGAAACACGAGGAGCAAACATGACAGGGTCGCAGGTTCATTCCATCCGGTTGCCCGGATACACCATTTCCCTGGAAATGATTTTCGGCATGCCGGATCAAAAACTGACCATCCGGCATGATGCGGGTTCCAGTGCACAGCCCTATGTGGACGGGGCCTTGCTCGCCATCCGGAAGGTCAACACCTTTATCGGGCTACGCCGCGGTCTGGATCAGGTGATGGATTTAAAATAGGGTGTATGATTTTTCATGATCCAGGCCGGTTAAACACACTGCCCCGGTAAAAAGCAAGTTTCTGAGCCATGGGCCGGAACGGCTCAGCAATCATTTTACGTTCGTTGTCGGTGAGCCTTTTATTGTCTTTTCCGGCAACGGCAAGTTCAGCTACTTCCTCTGGTGTACTGCAGCCGACAATGGCAAGCGTTATGTCATAGGACAGGGCAAATCGGGTCAGAAGACCTGCAGTGATTCCCAGGTTTGCTGCAATATAATGTTTGCCGCCCAGCACCTTCATGCCGATCACGGCAATCCCTTTTTTGTGGGCGGCTGAAAGCGTATGTGTCAGAAAGCCGCCAATGATCTCTTCCACCGGGTTAACCGGCATGAGAACCGCATCCACCGGCCATTGTTCAATCGCTTGGGTCAGGATGCCGGGATCATGATGCCCGGTCACCCCAATGTGTTTTACCAGACCCAGGTCCCTGGCTTCCAAAAAGGCTTCCAAAGCCCCGCCTTTTTGTGAAATAAGCTCAAGATCCTTTTCAGTACGCACATCGTGGATCTGCCACAGATCAAGATAGGAGGTGTTTAATCGTTCCAAAGTCTGGGCCAGTTCTGCCAGCGCACCAGCCCTGGTCCTGTCGGCGGATTTACTGGTATGAAAAACGGTTTCTCTTTTTTCAGGATGATTTTTCCAGTAAGCCCCATAATACACTTCGCTATCCATATAGACCCGGGCGGAGTCAAAATAGGTGATCCCATGATTTATCGCTGCTTCAATAACCTGCCGGGCGGCTTCCGGTTTCCCGGTTGTCCGAAGCACGCCTTCTCCGCCTAGGCCTACGCGTGTTATTGTTTTTGTGGTGTTTAGAAATGCAATTTTATTAACCATAAGAATTCTCCTGAACGGCTTCAATTCCATTTAAAAGTCCTTTATGGGGATAACATAAACATCAGCACTGTTTTAACAACCGCAATTGATTTATATCAGCCCGATCTTATCTTCTGGGTTGACACCGCATGACAGAAAAAATCTTAACTGTCATGAGGTTTAATGATGCGGAGGTGATTTATGAAATCATATATGAAGAAAAAAGCAGCCATGTGCTGCGCACTGGGGAAAAAAAAGATGATGGACGCTCTGAGGTCCTGTGATTATTGCACAACCAGCCTGGAGGAACGCAGTGAATGCTACAGGGCCGTCGCCAAAGACAGCGGTCTTCGCGCAAAGGCCTGTATCCTGATGTAAAAACAATTCGCAACCCGGTCTCATGAACGGGTACGATCATATGCCGGGCAAGGAGGACTTAATAACCCTCCTTTTCCCGGCTTTTTTTATTTTTTCATGGAAAGGGAAATCCGCTTTCTTTTCACGTCCACGTCAAGAACAGTGACGGTAACAGCCTGTCGGACCGTGACAACCTCAGCCGGGTTTTTTATATAACGGTCAGCCATCTGGCTGATATGAACCAGGCCGTCCTGGTGGACGCCGATATCCACAAAAGCGCCGAAGGCTGTGACATTGGTCACAATACCGGGAATTTTCATACCTGGCACAAGGTCTTTGATCTCATGAATCGTCTGATCAAAGCTAAAGGGTTGAAATTGATTCCTGGGATCTCGGCCCGGGTTTGACAATTCTTTAATGATATCTTTAAGCGTCGGAAGCCCGATGGATTCGGTCTGATATTGTTTCACATCGATTTTATTGATGGCCTCTGCATTCATCAAAAGGTCCTGAATCCCGATCTTCATATCTTTTGCCATTTTTTCGACCACCCCGTAGGATTCGGGATGGATTCCGCTTCGATCCAGCGGGTGATCACCATCATGGATTCTCAAAAACCCGGCTGCCTGCTCAAAGGCTTTGGGGCCAAGCCTCGGCACTTTTAAAAATAATTTTCTTGTTTTAAAAGGACCGTTTTCGTTGCGGAAAAGAATCATATTGGCGGCGATGGTATCATTCAGCCCGGCCACACGGGACAAGAGCTCCCGGCCTGCGGTATTCACTTCAACCCCGACCTTGTTGACACAAGAAATCACCACATCGTCCAGGGATTTTTTGAGCAGTTTCTGGTCCACATCATGCTGATACTGTCCCACACCAATGGATTTGGGGTCCAGTTTGACCAGCTCGGAAAGCGGGTCCATGAGTCGTCTGCCAATGGAAACAGCCCCCCTGACCGTGATGTCGTGATCGGGAAATTCCTGCCTGGCCACTTCCGAAGCCGAATAAATGGAAGCCCCGCTTTCATCCACCATGACCACATGAATGCGCTCATCCAGGCCAAGCCCCCGGATAAAGGCTTCGGTTTCACGGCCGGCTGTTCCGTTGCCGATGGCGATGGCCTCGATTTTGTAAGTCTTTACCAGTTTGTTGACAATGTCTTTTGCTTTTCCTGAGCCGGATTCATGGGGGAAAATCACATCATGGTGCAAAAGCTTTCCCTGGGCATCCAGGCACACCACTTTGCATCCTGTCCTGAATCCAGGGTCAATGGCCAGGGTTCTTTTTTGACCCAGGGGGGCAGACAGCAAAAGTTCCTTTACATTGGCGGCAAAAACACGGATGGCGGTTTCATCGGCCTTTGCTTTAAGCTCTGTCATGCATTCTTTTTCCATGGACTTTGACAGGAGGCGCTTATAACTGTCTTTTACGGCAGCCTTAACCATCTCAGCTGATCGTGATTTGTTTTTAACAACCTTTTTTTCCATCAAGGACAGGGCCTCTTCCTCGTCCGGAAGCACATGAACCAGAAGGATACCTTCATTTTCTCCCCTGAACATGGCCAGAACCCTGTGGGAAGGCGCTTTAAAGGCAATTTCCGACCAGTCAAAATAATCTTTGAATTTTGCTCCCTCTTCTTCTTTCCCCTTTTTGACAGATGACTGAATCATGGCTGAATTTAAAAACAGTTTCCGGATACCGGCTCTTATCTCCACATCTTCATTCACGGTTTCCGCGATGATGTCTCTGGCTCCGGCAAGGGCAGCATCTGCGGATTCAATCCCTTTTTCCAGGGAGATATATCTGCCCGCTTCCGTAAAAGGATCTGAATCCGGCTGTTTTAAAAGAAATGCAGCCAATGGCTCCAGCCCTTTTTCCCTGGCATCCTGGGCCCGTGTCCGTTTTTTGGGCCGGTATTTTTCATAGAGATCTTCAAGATGGGTCATTGAAAATGCGGAACCAATCTCATCCTGGAGCTTTTGCGTCAAAAGCTCACGCTCGGTCAAGGATTTGATGATGGCGGCTTTTCTTTCCTCAAGGGCTTTGATCTGCTCCATGCGGTCCCGGATCTGGCCGATGGCAACCTCATCCATGGACCCTGTCCGCTCTTTTCGGTACCGGGCAATAAAGGGGATGGTGGCCCCCTCGTCCAGCAATGTTACAACGGCTGACACCTTTTCCCCGGACAGGTTTAATTCCCTGCTGATGATTTGGATGGCTTCCATGGACATTCTCCTGAAAACTGGCTTAGACCTGTGTCAGATGTGAAAAAAGGATACGCGATCCGATTATTATCAGCACAAGCCCGCCGACCATCTCCATGCGTTTTCCAAACAATATGCCGAGTTTGGTGCCGATCTTTATGGCCAGAAGGGACATGCCGGCCGTAATGACCCCGATCATGACGCTGGGGTAAAGGATGTTGATCTCCAGCATGGCAAGGCTAAGCCCTATGGCGAGAGCATCAATACTGGTGGCAATGCTGAGCATGACCATGGTCATGCCCCTGGACGGATCATTTCTGTGGGTATCAACAGATGTATTCATGCCCTCCCGGATCATGCGGATGCCTACAAAGCCAAGAAGCAAAAAGGCGATCCAGTGGTCAAAGGATTTGAAATAAGACACAAAGGCCATGCCCATAAGCCAGCCCAAAACCGGCATGAAAAACTGGAACAGCCCGAAATGAAAGGACAGGCGGAATCTTGCCCTTTTGTTATTTGCAAACCCTGCCGCAGCCGCGGCCAAAGACACGGCGGCCGCATCCATGGACAGCCCCAGGGCAATAATAATGATTTCTAATGTGGTCATAAGCCTTTCTTTAATTTTCAATTCAAAATACGGCAATCTATAAAAAATCTTTGGATATTGCAAATCATAAAATATCCTGCCTGGTTAAGATACCTGGTTAAGATGCCTTGATCTTGAGCGTTACATCATGCTATTCTGCCGACAAATAAAAAACCATTTCAACCGAAAACAGGAGACTTGCATCATGGAAAAATCAAACGCCCTGACCATACTAAAACACGCTTTTCTCATGGAAAGAAAAGGCAAAGCCCTTTATGAAAAAGCCATGGATCATGCCAAGGATGAATCTGTCAAAGCCTTTTTCAAGGACCTGGCTGATGATGAACAGGAACATATGAACATCCTTGAAAAACAGTTCAAGGCCCTTATGAATACCAGCAAATTTACTGCCGGAGGCTTTGAAAATGACGCAGCCCGTGTCAGTGCACCGGACATTCTGGATGAAACCCTGAAGCGAAAAATTGATGCAGCCGGTTTTGAAGCCACGGCCATTACCGCTGCCATCAGTTTTGAGGAAAAAGCGGTCAAGCTTTATGCCCTGAGATCAGAAGAAGCAACCGATCCTGAGGAAAAAAAGCTTTACCACTGGCTTTCAACCTGGGAAAAAACCCATCTAAAAAAACTCCTGGCCCTGGATGCGGAACTCATGGAAGCAGTCTGGCAGGACAACAGTTTCTGGCCGTATTAAATTTTGACTTGAGCCTTTGCCATTTCGATCACGGGCAAGGGCTCAAACGGATCTCCCGGGATCATGTTCAGGATCTCCTGGGACATGCTGCGATAAAGCATCCGTACCGTCACCTGACTGTCTTTTTCAGGAACAAACGGCAGGGCGATGGATTCGGTAACGCTTGCCTTTGCCTTGATCCGGTTGTCTTTTAAAATCTGTCTTGCCTTTGCAATATTGACGACCTTGTTGCCTTTCCCATCTCCAAACACTGTCCGGAAAATGATCGTATTTTCCTGTAGTTCCTGTTTATCGTTCAAGGTTCCCATCTGAAAACCGGTTTGATTATTTTTATCCTTTATGGTGATTTCAAGCCAGACCTGGCGAAGGTCAGCCACTCCAGTCGGGATTGAATGACCGGCACCTGCATTGGTGATGGTGACGGACAGCTTTTTTTCTTTGATTTTTGATGCATCAAGGGACAGGGTGGCAGCATTCCTGAGCCGTTCAGCCGCCATTTCTGCTTTTCCTTTATCGCCGGAAAGCCCCGGCACATATGAATTTGCGCCCACAAAAAAATGGGTGAAGATATGGGGTCTTTCAATGCTGCCGTCAGCAGCGGAACCCGGGTTTAAGGGTCTCGGGGTTGATCCTGTGGCCGGGATTCCGGGTTTTTGGAACATATGGCACCCCTGGCAGGGAATATTTTTAGCCGGGTCTTTTGAATGATAGGGGCTGTTTTTCCATTCCGTATAAGTGGTTTCAAGATTGGTCCCAAATGCCACATGTTTCACATCATGGCAGGTGCCGCAGATTTCCGCTTCCGTATGAAGTCTGGAATACCGGGCCTCATGAAAATCCGGAACCGCATCATCAAAGGGACCGAGTTTCACCCCGGGATCGCTTTCCCCATGACCGGGTTTCAGCACCAGGCCGTTATTGTGGATCTTGGTGATGGATTCGGCAGAATGGCAGTAATCGCACTGAATCCCTGCGGTTGCAATCTCCGGGGTTTTGGATAAATCATCCGAGACCTTCAGGGGAAACCCGGTGAGATTTCCCATTGGCGTATGGCATTTGACGCAGGATTCGGCTTCTTTGATTTCCCCTTTATCAATCAAGCCTTTTCTGAAAAACTGTGATGCCCTTGCATACACCGGGTCTTTATGGGACATGTGGTGCATGGAATTTTGCCATTGCGAAAAAATTTCCGAATGGCATCCGCCACAGGTTTCAGGCGAGATAAACCGGTCTATTTTTATGGCTTCCTGAGAGAAAGCGGGCTGCATTGATAAACCTAAAAAGGCAATTCCTGAAAAAATAATGGCACTGAATATTTTCAAATTATTGGTACTCATTTTCTATCTCCTTATTGGATCAAGCCGCCTGGGAATTCCCTGGTTTCTCCATCCAGAGTCAGCACCGTCCAGTTCCCGTTTTCCTCTTTTGCCGTTACCAGGCAGTCCATTCGGGTGCCGTCACACAGGGTGATAAAACAAGTCCCGGATTCATTCAGGGTATTGACCTGAACAAATTTTTTATTTTGTGAAATCCTTCGAAAAGTGCCCGCTGCCTCTTCAATAGCGATGATCTTATTATACTCTGCTTCATCGGTTTTTTTGATCTCAAACCTCAGATTCAGGATCTGCTCTTTTTGGTCGGCAATTTTTTTAATCACGGCTTCCATATCTTTTTTATGATCAGAAGGAATGGAAACCAGAATCTGTTTTTGAATGTCCATATCCGCTTCAATAAAATTAATTCTCTGCAACAGCTCTTTTATTTTTGTACTGGTCATATTTTTCTTCCCTTTATCCGATGTTCAACCCGCATATGACGGGTCTAATTTTGTTTCAGAATCCGACAATTTCCCTTTTCTGTCAACCCTTGAAAGATGATTGCAAAAAACTATCCCTCTTTACCGCCATCTGTTTTTCTGTTATGTTTCCGCCGGAATAAAAGCATGTTTGTTTTGCAAGGCAAAGGATATGGGGTATGTCAAAAAAAGAGAGAACTAAACGGGACAAGATCCAGGATCTTCTGGATATTCCGGAAAATAAAATAAAATTTCAATCTGAAACGGAAAAGATATGGAAAAAAACTCCCAATTTATTTCTTGAAACACACCCGCTGATCGCAGGCTATTCATTTCTCCTATTTATCGTGATTCTGGCCTGGGTCACCAAGCTTTCCACCTTTATCATTTCATTTCTTTTTTTATATCTGATCTCGGATTTTCTGACCAATGACGTCCGCCGGTACATTTCCTTTATGCCAAAAGCCATTCTCTTTTCGATCCTTTATGTGACCGTCATCGTTCTTATCGTGGTCATGACATATAAAATCATCCCGGATATTGGCAAAAAACTCCCCACCATTGCCGGCAAACTCCAGACAGAAATCGTCACCCATTATACACTGGCCAGTGAAAGATGGAATCTTAAGGATTTTGTTGATCCGGAAGAAGTCAGGACTGCCGTTGTAACGGCAACCACAGCAACGATCCAGTTTCTGATGAACCGATTTACATCGGTTTATCTGGGGGCTATCTATTTCATTTTTGCCCTTGTCATCAATCTTCTTCTGTATCACGACAAGCAGAAAATCAGCCGGGTGTTTGACAGAAAACCCAGAAGCATGATGTTTTTCCTGTTTAATTTTGTTGAACTGAGAATCCGGATTTTTTATTTTTATTTTAAACAGGTCATGGGCGGCCAGATTATTATCTCCCTCATCAATACCGTTTTTTCGAGCATTATCGTTTTTGCGCTCCACCTTCCCAATCCTTTCTTGCTCATCGGCCTGATTTTCTTCTGCGGCCTTTTTCCGGTTGTGGGAAACCTTGTATCCAATACCATCCTGACCATTATTGCCTTTGTGTCCATAGGGTTATGGGCGGCAGGGGTGTGTCTTTTGCTTTTGGTGGTGATTCACAAATTCGAATATTTTCTCAATTCAAAAATCATCAGCGGCATTGTGAATCTTCCCATGGTGGTGTCCCTCACCTCCCTTGTGATCTGTGAAGTGCTTCTGGGGCTTATCGGCCTGATGCTGGCCATTCCTTTGCTCTTGTTTTTGCGCCATGAAATGGAACATATTCCAGGACTGGTCAACGGGGTGAGCGAAAAAAAAGGCTGATAATCATCATTGCGCCCTGGTCCATAAAACCTGCTCTTTATTCTTCAGGGTAAACTGTTCTCCATTTGTTCCGGTTTTATACAACAAGATGATGTCGATGGTATTGCCCTCGATATTTTCGCAATAAAATGTCCACTCAACACCCTTGTCTGTCTCCTTTTTTTTAATTTTATTGATCAGTAAGACAGAGGGCAACTCTGCGCCTGCTCCAAAAATCAATTGCATATCCTTTATTTCAATAAATCTGTCTTGATAGTCGGCTGCATCAGTTACCCAGGTTCCCGAAAGCTCTTCAGGGAAAGGAACCGGTTTTTCACAGCTAAAAAAAAAGATAAAATTCAGCAAAATCAATACTAACTTTCTTTTCATATCTCTAACTTCCCGCTTTTATAGTGAAATTGCCGACAAAAAGGCATCAACAATTTTTGGATCAAAATGCTTTCCTGATTCTCCGGTGATCATTTCAACTGCTTTTTTTTCAATCCATCCCTGGCGATAGGGTCTGTCTGAAACAACCGCATCATAAACATCCGCCACGGCAAGTATCCTGGCGCCGATAACGATATCTTCACCTGAAATGCCATAGGGATAGCCTTTGCCATTATACTTTTCATGATGTTGCAGTACAATCGGTATAACATCGGCGTATGCATCTATGGGTTCCAGAATTTGTGCACCGATTACAGGATGTTCTTTAATTTTTTCAAATTCCTCATCCGTCAGCCTGTCCGGTTTATCCAGAATTGCAAGGGGGATGCCTATTTTGCCGATATCATGTAAAAATGCACTTCGCTGAAGGGTATTGATTTGTTTTTGATCCAATCCAAGAATTTGGGCAATTTTTATGGACAGAATCGTCACTCTTTCCGAATGACCGGCCGTCCATGATGATTTTGCATCAACCGTTCGTGCGAGGGCCTCAAGCGTCCCCAGATTGAGTTTTTCCAATTCCATGACCAAAGATGAGTTGGAAAGGGCAACCGTCAATTGATCGGCTATCTGCCGGGCCTGGTTCAGATCATCTTCTGAATAAGCTCTGTCATATTTATATCCCAATGCCACCGTTCCTTTTAAAACCTTATTTAAAAAAAGAGGGAGGACTAAAAAGGATTTCATATTTCTCGGTGCAATTTGACCCAGATAAGACGGCTGCTTATCTTTCAGATCAATCAACACATATTGGGGATTTTTCTCCAGGGCATATTGATCATCCGGTGTTATATTGAAAAACTCTTCCTGTGTCTTGCGGACACTGGTATCCGTCAAAATGTAGCCTTGGCAGGCATCCGGCTTTTTATCCAAAACCAGATTGATACTGATCGAATCACAAGAAAAAAAGCCGTACATCCGGGTTAGAGCTGTATTGATGATTTTTTTTACGCTTAAGGATGAAAGAATTGCCCTGTCAAGCTCGGATCTTGCAATAAGCGATTCAAAATGCCGGTCAAGCTGCCGGGACATAAGATTAAAAGAACCGGCCAAATCTTCAAATTCATCTTTGCTGTTAACCAATACCTGAGTCTTAAAATCATTCTGTGCAACCCGTAAAGCTCCTTCTTTTAATTTTTCCAGAGGGTTAAGGCTTCTGCGAATAAGAAAAACACTTAGAAATAAAACAATCCAGATGGACAAAAGGACCACAAGGGGAAATATGAATTTAAATTCTGTCAGAGGGCTTAGCACATCTGCTTCCGACCGCCTTAGAACGACACTGAAATTCGGTGCATCAAATCCTGATTTCAAAAATACGGGCCGATAGCTGACATAAAAATTTTGTTGGTCGGCCGTATATTGAAAAAAATTAGAGAGATAATCATCCTTTTTAATCATAACCTGATGAAGTAAAGAATCGGAAACCGGAAAAGAACTGACCAGCACATTTCTGAATTGATCTATGATGCACAGATCCGTCATTGGCGGCAAAATGTTTTCATGCCCGATTCCCCACAAATAGGATATTTCAACCTCGGCAATGATTTTATCTGAGCCGGGATTGTTTTTATCCAATGGAATCATCATATATACAGAGGATGGCCCGTCTTTGTTTTCTTTAAATATGATCGATGTTTTACCGGCCTCTGCATTTTTAGCGGTTTTAAAACCTTCAATAGCAGAAATTTCAAAATTTCCGAAAAGATGATTTATTTCTCCTGATTGCCTTACCAGTGTTACTGAAATAAATCGTTTGGCTCCATATTCGCCAAGGATTTCTTCAGAATTTAAAACCGATGATCGGTCGGCCTCTTTTAACACTCTATTCACAAGGAGAATAAGATTTGTCTCCAGAAATAAAAATCTTTCATAAATGGACAACCCATGGGTTTTAGATGAATTATAGAGCCTCTCCATACTCTGACGTGTTAATTGCTCCGATACTTGGAAATAGGATAACAAAGCCAAAGCGGAAATGGGGATCAATGCACATAAAATAAACATAACAAAAATCCTTCGGGCAACTTTGCTGTGCAAAAACATATGGTTTATTTTCATGCTCTTCTCCTTATCAATAGCCGGAAACAGGTCCCATATATTGGCCATTATTGGCTCGAACAATATCATCCCGACTGGCCTTGGCCGTGAAAGGGGCAACAGTTTTCCCGTCAGGCCCCATGCTGTACAAATCAAAATCCGTGTTAACCGGAACCATAAAATGGTCTTTGCGTAATTTTCCTTTGGGTGTCCCGGCAACCGGCAGATACTGATATGGATTTCCCCAGTGGTCTTTAAGCGTGCCCAGTCCTATTTGGGCAAGGGTGGCCGGGTATGTGCCTTGCTCTGCGACATAGATCATAATTTCTTTTTCTATCATTTTCAGGTCTGCAATGATTCTGACATTAACAGCTTTTTGCCTATAGCCGATATAGTTCGGTACTGCGATTGCAGAAAGGGTTCCCACAATCGCTATTGAAATCATCAGCTCAACAAGTGTGAATCCGCTGTTTTTTTTAATTCTCATAATATTTGTTTTACAGCAGCCCTCACTAGATTTCAAGCTTGGGTTAATCAATGAAAAGCTTTTTTGATAACGATAAGAATATAGTGCCTTTTGCAAGCATCCCTGATTTAGCGATTTAAACCTGCTGTTTAATGACCCGGTATTTGAAAAGAACATGGGTTATAGATATGTTCTGTACATCAACCAGTTCCAGTTGAATGTCCAGTGTTTCTGAAAAAAGGGTCAGCCCTTTGCCAAAGAGACGAGGCACAATGGTGACATGGATTTCATCGATGAGGTTTTCCTTTATAAAAAGAGTATTCGCCACTGACCCGCCGATGAGGGCGGCCAAAGTGAACCCCTGAAGACTGAGATCATTCAGGATTTGCCCTGGTGTCTGATCCGTAAAGATCAGGTCCGGATCTTTGCTTTGTCTTTTTTTATCCCTTGTCATGACGATATTTTTCCGGCCCGGCAATACCCTTCCAATGGTGTCAAAGGTTTTTGACCCCATGATCATGACCCCTGCCTCTTTTGTGACCCTTACAAAATACTGTTTATCTTCTTTTCCGGTCCAGTCTACGGGTTGCATGGAGTTTTTTGCAATCATCCCATCTGCCGTCATTGCCATCAGAAGTATGACTTTCATATTTTTCCAATCCTTATGTTTTTTATCCCCTGGGCCAGGAGGTTATCTGTTCTTCGATAAAATAACAGAACCTGTCCCAGACGACCTCTTTTTTTGAAACCGGGCAACGCAGGGTCATTTTTCTGTCGCTGATGTCCATCACTTCCCAGTCTCCGGACCGGTTTGATCCCTCAATATATATTTTCTGGCCCTTTTTAAATGGATAGGGTCTGAAAACCAATACCTTTTCTTCCATATCACAAATCTCCTTTTATCATGGCAACCCGCCCAAAAAACTATATGCTTTTTTAAACTTCCATGCAATTGTTGACACAATGGGGATGAGATTTATTTTAAAGAACAAGGAAGGTATAAAATAAACAACCACCCTTAGACTTGAGGAGAATATAATATGAAAAAGACCACAGCAGCTCCAAAAGGCAATCATTGCACTGTTCTTGAACAAAAACATCTGGTGTCTGAAATGACCTCTTGCGATGCAACCCTTAACAGCTATGACAAAAAATATGAATGCTATCTTGAGGCAACAAAAGAAAGCCGCGAGAATAAAGCCTGTATGTTTTCATAACCCATTTAATTGAATATATCAGCCCCTCAAAAAGCCCGAGAATCTTTTTCCGGGCTTTCTTATGGATTGCCGATCATTTTTAAAGGATCCACCCACTGATCAAATTCATCATTGGTCATAATCCCGAGTTCCAGAGCCGCTTCTTTCAAGGTTTTCTTTTCTTTCTCCGCCTTTTTGGCAATTTTTGCCGCCTGTTCATATCCGATATGGGGATTTAAGGCCGTTACCAGCATAAGAGATTCCTGGAGGCATTTGGCAATCTTTTCCCTATTGGGTTCTATCCCGTCCAGACAATTGTTTTTAAACGAGAGCACTGCGTCGGCCATGAGCCGGGCAGATTCCAGAAAGGTGTGGATAATCAAGGGTTTATACACATTGAGTTCATAATGCCCGTTTGACCCGGCAATGCCGATGGTCACATCATTTCCCATAATCTTTGCGCACACCATGGTCAATGCTTCTATCTGGGTGGGGTTGACTTTGCCCGGCATGATGGATGAGCCGGGCTCATTTCCCGGCAGCAAAAGTTCGCTTATCCCGCATCTCGGGCCTGACCCGGACAGGCGGATATCATTGGCGATTTTCATGAGGTTGCAGGCAATGGCCTTTAGCACGCCGTGAACCGTAACAATGGCATCATGGCAGGCCAGGGACTCAAATTTATTGGGAGCTGTCACAAAGGAATATCCGGTCAGACGGGAAATCTCTTGGGCTGCTTTTTCATCATACCCTTTTGGTGCATTCAGCCCGGTTCCCACGGCAGTCCCTCCCAGTGCCAGCTCGGATAAATGCGGCAAGGCAAGATCAAGGGCTTTCAAACCATGATCGATCATGGCTGCATAGCCTGAAAATTCCTGGCCCAGGGTCAAAGGAGTGGCATCCATCATATGGGTTCGCCCGATTTTAACGATAGCTTTCCAGGCCTGGGCCTTGGCATGAAGGGAAATTTTCAATGCCGCAAGACAGGGAATGGTATGTTCTTTTAATATACTGAAAGCTGCAATGTTCATGGCGGTTGGAAAAGTATCATTGGAAGACTGGGACCGGTTGACGTCATCATTGGGATGAATCAGCCGTTTGCCTTTTCCGGGTTTGTTCCCGAGAAGGACATGGGCCCGGTTGGAAATGACTTCGTTGACATTCATGTTGGTCTGGGTCCCGGACCCGGTCTGCCACACAGAAAGAGGGAAATGATCGTCGAGATCTCCTTTGATGATCTCATCACAGACTTTAAGAATGATTTCTTTTTTTTCGGCAGACAAGCCTCCAAGATCATGATTCACCAAGGCGGCCGCCTTTTTTATGATGCCAAAAGCCCTGAGAACCTCAACCGGCATCCGGTGGTTGCCAATCTTAAACAGATTCAGGGACCGTTGGGTCTGAGCCCCCCAGTACCGGTCCAAAGGCACCTGAACCTCTCCCATGGTATCTGTTTCTATTCTGGTCTGCATCTTCATTTTAAATTTCCTTTGAATTTCGTTCAGGGAATAAATGAATAAAATTTATTTCAATTTTCATCAAATTTATTATATTACAATAACCAGGCTTCATTATATAAGAGAAATAAAAATATGAAATCTGTTTTTAACCTTCAGGAGGATAAAAATGAAAACCAGTATTAAATTCAAATTTCTCATTCCAACCGTACTTCTTCTCTTTTTTGCCATGGGAGCCTCCTCTGTGATTTCATATTATCAATCGAAAAACGCCTTGAACGCACTGATTATTGATCAGATCACCCATCAGGCCGAATCCATATCCATCATGCTGGACTCCTGGGTGATGGAGCGCAGGATCAATGTGAAAAACTGGACAAAGGAAACAGAATTCCCCAATGCTGTGGATACCGGCTGGGTGGACGGATTTTCAAGAAAAAAATCCAGCGAAAAACTGGATATTTTCAAAAAGGACTACAACAGCTTTGAAAGTATCTGCCTGGCCGATAAAGAAGGCCTGGTGACCGCTTCCTCGGACCCGGAACTTATTGACAAGCAAAAGGTGGACAATCGTCCGTTTTTTCAGGCAGCCATGAAAGGAGAAATGGTCACAAGTGAAATTTTTAAAAGTGAAAGATCAGGAGCACCGGTCTTTGCCATTGCCGCCCCCATCCTCCTGGGTGAAGAAATTACCGGCGTCATCTTTGCCCTTATTGATTTTGCCGTATTTACGGATCAGTTTATCACGCCGGTCAAAATCGGGAAAAATGGCTTTGCTTTTTCCCTGGATCGTGAAGGAGTCGCCATTGCCTTTCCGGATAAAAAACAGATCTTCAGCCTGAATTGGGCCAAGATTGAAGAATGGGTTTCCATTAAAGATAAAAAAGACGGCCTTATCAACACAAAACTCAATAACAGCAAAAGCGTCATGTCCTTTAAAAAACTCAATGAACCCCCCATCTATATCTGTGCAGCAGCCGACAGCGGAGAAATATTTTCACCGGTCAGCCTCATCGCCAAGGTCAATGCGGCAACCGCCGTTATCTCCATCATTATTGCCGTTCTGATTATTTTATTTATCGCCGATTCCATATTAAAACCCCTAAAGGAAGTGGTGACCAATTTAAAGGATGCGGCCGAAGGCAATGGGGATCTGACCACCCGGATTGCCGTCACCTCCAAGGATGAAATCGGCGAACTGGCAACCAGCTTCAATACATTCATCGGAAAAATTCAAAGCATCATAAAAGATGTGGCTAAAAATTCCCGCGACCTGACCTCTTCAGCAGAAAATCTGACCGGGATTTCCATAGAAATGAACAAAGCCTCAAGTCATACTTCTTCCATCTCCACAGGTGTGGCCCAAGCCGGTGAGGAAATGAAAAACAATATCGGCAGTGTGGCAAAAGTCCTGGATGAAACCTCAGGCAATATCAATACGGTAGCCTCGGCAGCCGATGAGATGAGTGCCACCATCAATGAAATTGCATCCAATGCATCCAATGCCGGCCGGATAACAAAGAATGCCGTCACCCGTGCCGAAGAAGTCACACATCAGATGAACGATCTGGAAAAATCCGCTTCCCAGATCAACCATGTCATCAGCACCATTTCCGATATTTCAGAACAAGTCAATCTTTTGGCCCTGAATGCTACCATCGAAGCGGCCAGAGCCGGGGAAAGCGGAAAAGGGTTTGCCGTTGTGGCAAATGAAATAAAAGACCTTGCCCGTCAGACCGCAATTGCCACCGATGAAATCCGGTCAAAAATCGAAGGCATCCAGACTTCCACCATGGACGCCATTGCCGGGATTAAAACCATCACCGAAACAGTCAATGAAACCAATGATATCGTCACCACCATCGCTTCCGCTATTGAAGAACAGTCTTCTGCCACAAAAGAAATTGCCGGGAATATTTCCAGTGTCTCGTCTGGTGTCAGCGAAGTCAATTCTTCCATGTCCCATGTATCAGCAGTTGCAACCCATATTGCATCACAAATCGGAGAAGTGAAAATATCAGCAGCCGGGCTTTCCAAGAGCAGCGATCAGGTGAATACAAAAGCAGAAGAATTGTCTTTTCTTTCAAGCAAATTAGATGTGTTGGTCAACCAGTTCAAGGTCTAAATACATAAGAACCCGGGCATTGGCTGCTTAAGCGCTCAAGCCTGAAATTTAGTTCTAAAGGTACAAAACTAATTACTATTTTTTATGATTCTTATCTTGACAAAGTGCAAATGATTACGTTACTGGTTTTCGATACGTTGTAAGTATAATGGATCTTGTGTACCAGTACGGGCAAGGCTTTTGCAATGAATTTTGAATTAACCCTAGTACAATTTTTAACTAAGGAGGTTTTAAAAATGAAAAAATTTAGTTTCACTTTTATTTGTTTATTTTATGTTCTTGTAATCGTCCCGACCCATGTTGTCGCTCAGGATTTTGTCTTTGGTTCTTTTCCGATTCCCTTGATGGTGATTGATGACAACAGCGGTGTTTTTGTGGAATTGACCAAGGAAATTGCAAAGAGAGCCGGCTTGTCCGCCAGTATCAGTGTTACGCCTCCCATGAGAACTGTAGAAAATTTTCAGACAGGAAAATTGCATGCCATATTTCCAGCCCTTGATGTCAGCTTTCCACCGGGTGCAAAATTTGAAAGATCGGATTCCATCTATCTGAAGCAGGATTTCATTTTCGTCAAAAAAGGGTCTAAGGCGATGAAGACCCTGGCTGATCTGAAGGGTAAAAAGGTTGGAATCACCAAAGGTTATCCTTATGTGCGTGAACTGACGGAAAACAAAGACCTGACAATTGAGATGGCAGACAGCGATGAACTCAATGCAAAAAAATTAACTGCCGGCAGGATTGATGCCTTTGTGGTAGAGGAAAAAACAGGGCTGCAGGCATTTAAAAATGTAGGCATGATTGATCAAATTGAATATGACCCCAAAACCCCGCTGTCAAAACAGGATGTCTATTATGCTTTCCCGGCCGATGAAACAGGAAAAATGCTGTCAAAAAAAGTATCCGAGGCCATGAATGCCATGAAGGCTGATGGAAGTTTCGGGAAAATTATGTCCAAAGCAAGTCAATAAATATACATTGACCTGCCCAACAGGCGGCTTTACCGGCTTTGATTCAAGATTCCATAAAAAAGTTCGGAAACAGCATAAATATGTCTTTTTCAACCGCTTTTAAAGGTGACTTATGCGTATCGACACTTTAAGAAACAGCAAATTGGGTATAGGAGCAAGGGCCGCTATTTTGTGCGGCTCTCTGGTTGCAATTCTTCTGACAATCACAACAGTGATGATTCTGAATATGCAATATTCCCTTATGGATGCCACTGTTGATCTGACCAAGGAAAAAACAAATATTATTATGTCTGATTTTTCCGAAAAACAGAAAGCTGATCTTAAAGCTCGATACCAGGCCTTGGGTGATATCCTCCAGGGAGTTACGACAAAATATGTTTTCGATTTTGATGATGAGGCTTTAAGAAAAGTCTTATCGAGCTTTATGACACTTTCGGAGATTCTTGCCATTGAGGTGATGGATTCCAATAAAAAACCTTTTGCCGCTGTCTGGAATCAGAACGGCCCGGTTTCAGGCACGGAAATCTCCAAAGATCTTGCGCTTAACAGAGAATTTTCTTTTAAAAAAGAGCTTTTTCATGAAGGAAAATCAATCGGGTCCGTGGAAGTGTTTTATTCCGATAACCAAATCAAATCACAAATTACTGCTGCCGGATTAAAAACAAAAACATCTCTTGAACAGTTCGACGCTTTCGTAACGGCAAAATTAAGGGATGCCATTATTAAACAAGTGGCTGCAATCTTTGTTGTTGTCGTTATTCTTATTCTTGCCATTATGTTTTCCATAAAAATCCTGGTGATTACCCCTTTGAATGCGGCAACGACCATCCTCAAAGAAATTGCCACAGGCGAGGGGGATCTGACGAAAATCCTTCCCATCAAACGCCAGGA